>NZ_JAAVNG010000012.1:0-124731 GCF_012923605.1 Advenella sp. EE-W14
GTGCCAATTTACAACACAAACAAATAAACGAACACTCACACCGTCATCAACACACACGCTTGCCCTTCAATTCTTTGTAATAAAAAAAGGGCCAACGGTTAAAACAACAGTTGCCCTTTTCTTCATTTGCTTTTTCTTTGTGTGCTTGGTCAAGCTTATTAAGCACTGATGATGTCGTTAATTTCTACGGTTACCGTTCATCAATGATAAAAATTCCTTTCTCAGATCCGAGTCTTTTAAGAATGATCCCCGCATGACGCTGTTGACCATTTTTGATCCCATATCTTTTACGCCACGCCATTGCATGCAGAAATGATCCGCTTCCATAACAACGGCCAGCCCATCGGGATTCATTTTCTTGACCAGTAAATCGGCAATTTGTGTAATGGCTTCTTCCTGGATCTGTGGGCGCTCCATGACCCAGGAAATAAGGCGGGCATATTTGGACAAGCCGATTAAATTGGATTGCTCATTGGGCATGATACCCACCCACACTTTCCCCATAATGGGACACAAATGATGGGAACAGGCGCTACGTACCTGAATAGGCCCAACAATAATCAACTCACTTAATTTTTCCACATTGGGAAATTCGGTTGTCTCAGGCATAGCCTGATAGCGACCCGCAAACACTTCCTTGATAAACATTTTGGCAACACGCTTCGCCGTATCATTGGTGTTGTGGTCTCTTTCGGTATCAATCACCAGACTTTTAAGCACTTCTTTTAATTTTTCCTGGACTTCCTGCTGCAACAGATCGAGCTCACCGGGATTGATATAGGCCGAAATATTGTCATTGGCATGATAGCGGGCACCGGCCTGTTCGATACGTTTGCGAATATGATTGGAAATATAACTTGAATCTTGTGAGTCACTCACCGCAAAATCCTTTCTTTATGGGTTACACCGTATTCTGAATGTTAGTTTTTAACATACTTCAACTTGGGCATGTTCTCATGATAAGCTCATATAGAATATACGACCCCCAAATAATACGCCAGACCAAGAGAAAACAAACATGAGCGAACAAATATTAATCAACGTCACGCCTTTTGAAACACGCGTCGCATTAATCGAACTGGGAGCTGCCCAGGAAATACATATAGAACGCACCAGCCAAAGAGGTAAAGTTGGTAATATTTATTTAGGCAAAGTTGTACGCGTATTACCAGGAATGCAAAGTGCCTTTATTGATATCGGGCTGGATAAAGCCGCATTTATTCATATTGCCGACCTGCGCGAAAACCGCTCTTTACGAAATACAGGCATTGCCTACACGCAAATCGAAAAATTACTGTTTGAAGGTCAGTCTTTATTGGTGCAGGTTATTAAAGATCCTTTAGGCACCAAAGGCGCACGCCTGTCAAACCAGATCAGCATTGCCGGACGCATGCTGGTATACCTGCCCCATGAACAACACATTGGCATTTCACAAAAAATTGAATCAGAGGAAGAGCGAAACCGCCTGAAAGAGCGGGTCATCGCCCTGATGGACCCCAATGAAAAAGGCGGTTTTATTGTACGCACCCAGGCCGAAGGCGCCACCGATGAAGAAATAAAGAAAGACCAGGAATACCTGAACCTGCGTTGGTCCATGATTAAAGAGGCGGTGCAAAAGCAATCGGCCCCCGCCCTTCTTTATGAAGACTTGACGCTGGCCCAGCGGGTGCTGCGTGACATGGTGACGCCCGAAACCAGGTCCATTGAAATTGATTCACGCAGTACGACTCAGACTCTGCTTGAGTGGGCTTCCATTTATACACCGTCAATCATAGGAAAAATAAAACATTATGCCGGTGAGCGACCGTTATTTGAAACCGCGTATGTTGACGAGGAAATCAACAGCGCCCTTTCACGGCGCGTTAACCTGAAGTCTGGCGGCTACCTGATCATAGACCAGACTGAAGCCCTGACCAGCATTGATGTGAACACCGGTGGATTTATTGGTGGGCGAAACTTTAACGACACCATTTTCAAAACCAATCTTGAAGCAGCGGTAGCCATTGCCCGTCAATTGCGCCTGCGTAATCTGGGCGGCATCATTATTATTGACTTCATCGATATGGACAATAAAGAACACCAGGATGCCATTTTGGCAGAGCTGCAAAAAGCGTTGGATAAAGACCGCACCAAAACAACCCTTAACGGTTTTTCCCAACTGGGACTGGTTGAAATGACCCGAAAACGCACTCGTGACTCTTTGGCGCACCAGCTATGCGAACCCTGCCCAACCTGCCAGGCCAAGGGTTCGGTACAAACGCCAAGAACCGTTTGCTATAACATTTTGCGGGAGATCCTGCGAGAGGCCAAGCAATTCAACCCCAAAGAGTTTCGTTTAATTGCCTCGCAAAGCATTATTGACCTGTTTCTTGAAGAGGAAAGCCATTACCTGGCCACGCTGGGTGATTTTATTGGCAAGCCCATCACCCTTGAGGTTGACAACACCTATACGCAGGAAATGTATGACATTGTCCTGATGTGAACCCATTAACCGTGCCCGGGCCTGACCCGAGCTTGCATCTTGATGATTCTATCTTCAAGATGCGGAGAAGTTTGCAACGCAATCAAGGGGGTTTTTGAGTCTTCATTGGGTTCCAGACGCAAAATAATACTCTGACCGTCAAAAGTTTCAGGATCCGCCTCAATATCAATATATTTTTGCAAAAGTTCGTCTATGGATTTTTGCGCCTCTGCCAGATAATAGTCCAGCGTATCTTCTGTTGCATTCTTGAAAGCATTTTCAATGGTTTTGGACAAATCCCAGGTAAAAAACATTAAGGCGTTAGGGCCCTTTACCGAGGGGTGTTCATAACCCCATGAAGAAATTTCATGCTGTGCTTTTTCTGTCATTGATCTACCGTAAAAAAATATAAATGTATTGCGTGTAACGCCTAAGAGTATAAAACAATAATTTTCAATTAATCTTCACGAAACTGCATTTGATATAAGGTGGCGTACAAACCGCCTTTTTTCAAGAGTTCGTCATGTGTACCCGACTCGATAATCCGTCCATGATCAAGTACAACAATACAATTGGCATTTTGTACCGTTGATAAACGGTGGGCAATGACAAAAGTTGTGCGCCCCGCCATGAGCAGATCAAGTGAAGCCTGCACCTGACGCTCGGATTCGTTATCCAGGGCGGAGGTGGCTTCATCCAGAATAAGAATGGGCGCATTTTTGATTAAAGCCCTGGCAATCGCCAGGCGCTGACGCTGCCCACCGGAAAGCCATGCCCCATTTTCACCGACATGGGTTTGCAAACCATTGGGCAACGATTCTACAAATTCCAGCAGATTGGCTGCCTTGAGAGCCTCTGTAATTTGTGACTCGGTGGCATTGCGATAGGAACCGTAAGCCACGTTCTGTGCAATGGAGCCATCAAAAAGCACCACATTCTGACTGACCAGTGATAAATTGGCCCGCAGACTTTTCAGGGTCACATCATTAATATCGTGACCATTTATCGTGATACACCCCGAGTCAGGTTCGACAAAACGGGGAATCATGTTGGCCAGCGTGGTTTTCCCGCTGCCTGAGCGGCCTACAAAAGCAATCGTTTCTCCGGATTTAACCGTTAGTGAAATATTGGACAAGGTATTGCGCGGCGCATCCGGAAAACGAAAACATACATCCTTGAACTCAACCACTGCACCATTATTGATTTTCAGTTCATGCTTACCCAGATCTTTCTCCTGGACACCATCAATCAATGAAAAGACACTTTCCGCAGCAATAAGCATTTTTTGCGCTTTGGAGGCCACATTGGTCAATCGTTTGATGGGGTCAAGAATTTGTGCCAAGGCGGTCACAAACGCCACAAAAGCCCCCACCGTCAAGGTGCCCGCATTACCCTGATACAAAGCGGTTGCGATGACGGCGGCAACGGCAAACGAAATACATAGCTGCGTCAGGGGCGTCATGGCAGCATCCGCGGACGCTTTTCTCATGGCGAACTTCCTTAAACCCGCATTCACCACTGCAAAACGGGACTGCTCGTATTCATAGCCATCAAACAGCTTGACTACGCGCTGGCCTTCAATACCCTCTCTTACCACATGCGTCAGCTGGGCATTCATATTAATGGTTTGCCGATTAATACGACGCAAACGCTTGGTGAAATAGCGTGCCACCATAATGGACAAAGGCAGAATCAGAAAAATGATCAGACTGAGCTGCCAGGACAAGTACAGCAGCATCCCCAGCAGGGCAAGCACCACAAAAGTTTCCCGCACAATAATGGTGAAAACCTCTGTCGCATAATCAGTAACGTCACCGGCATCAATCGTAAAACGGTTCATCAATCGTCCGGTATCGCCCTTCTGGAATTCGGTATCAGGCAAAGTCAGCAGGCGTTCATACATATCAGATCGCATCCCAAGCAATACATTATTGGCAATCCATGCCAACAGGTAACTGCTGAGGAAGTTGCAAATTCCACGCGCCAGAAAAAGACTGACAATGGCAAGCGGCATCATCCATATAAAATACGATTTTGCCCCATTAAAACCCTCATCCAGCAAAGGCTTCATAATGTAGGCCATGGCTGGCTGTGTCGCAGCCCCCAAAGCCACGAACACCATGGCAACGGCGAGTGCTTTCCAGTACACGCCTACCCGCTTGTAGATTTTTCTCCATAGTTCCGGGTTGACCGCATGGGACCCTTCCCGGTGATTTTGTTCGAATAAACTCAAGGAATACTCTCTTGTTAACCTGTCAAGCTTGGGATTTTAACGGTTTCAACATAAACATGCAGAAAAGTTTATGTTTTATGACAATCAGGATAAAATCCGTCTAATGAAAAATATATCTAGAATTTATCTGCGACTGCCGAACTGGATCGGTGATGTCTGCATGAGCCTGCCCAGTCTGTATGCAACCCTGAACACAGGCTGTGAAGTGATTATCTGCGCAAAACCCTGGGCTGAAAGCCTGCTGAAGGGTATTGTAGGCACCCAATTCCTGAGTCTGAGTGGACAATGGAATAAAGATAGGGAAATTATCAAGGCACACAAAAAAAACAATCCGGCAAATGGCAAATCGGTAGGACTTCTATTACCCGACTCGCTCACCAGTGCCCTGACATTCAGACTGGCCGGACTGCCTTCGGCCGGTTACAAAGACGATGGCCGCTCGTTGCTATTGAAGTGGCCTTTTGACAAACCGTCCAAAAATCTGCATGCGGTTGAGTCATGGTACCACCTGACTCATTGCGCCTTGCAAAAATGGCATCTCAACTCTGCCCCCACGCCTGAAAAAACACTTATTTTGCCCCTGGACAGGAAAGATACGCAAAAAGCCGAGATCCTGCTAAAAGAACATCGCCTGAAGGCCAAGACATTCATTCTGATTGCCCCTACGGCAACAGGCAAACACAAAGGCAAAGACAAGGTTTGGCCACAGTTTGCGGAATATACCCGCCATATGCGGGAGCAAGGATATACGGTTGTCATGTGTCCGCCCCCCAATGAACGGGAAGCCGCTTTCAGGAATGCCCCTGATGCCCTGTGCCTGCCTGCCGTTGGCCTGGGGGTGTTTGTTGCCCTGATCGGCAAAGCCGCCCTGGTTGTCTGCAACGACTCGGGTGTTTCTCATCTTGCCTCATTAACCAGAACACCTCAAATCACCCTGATTGGCGTTACCGACCCGAAACGCACCGGACCCTGGTCTACAACCGCGCATATATGTGGCAGCATGGGTCACTGGCCTGGACTTGACGCTGTCATCAAGCTGAGCACGTCCATCCTTACCCCCTCCTGAACAAAGCATGAAAAGCTATCTCATTTCACTTATTATTCCGCTGAATTTATGCGTTTTCCTGGTTATTTCCGGTGCAGTGCTGATTTTACTGAAACGAAGGAAAACGGGTGTCTTCCTGTGCTTTGGCGGACTGTCATGGCTCTTGCTCTGGTCTTTGCCCATTACCTCACTGATTTTAGGGGGAATACTGGAAAACCGTTACCCGCATCGAAGTATTGACTCGATTCCCCCTGCGCAGGCAATTGTTGTCCTGGGTGGGAACACCGCCAATAACCGGGAAAACTGGTTCCAGGAACTGAGTGACAATCCGTCAACCCATTCCCGGATTGATACGGCCAGCGAGCTGTACCACGCCCAAAAAGCCCCCAAAATCATCGTCTCGGGCGGTGCGCTTGCCGGCGAGGTAAGTGAAGCCAAAGGCATGGCAGCAAAACTGGTAAGCAAAGGTGTGCCAAAATCAGCCATTTTGCTTGAAAACAATAGCAAAACAACTCATGAAAATGCCGAATTCACTGCCAATGAATTAATTCACAACGAAATAAAATCCATCATTTTAGTCACGTCCGCCCTTCATACCCCCAGATCCATGGCCGTCTTTGACAGATATAACCTGGAGGTAACCCCAGCCCCCAATCCCCCGCAAATTACTATTCCCGATGATCCCGGTTTCCTTCTTTTGCTTCCCAATGCCAGGGCACTCGAGAGTAGCCGCTCAATTATCAAGGAATATCTGGGATTAATTGTTTACTGGCTGCGTGGCTGGGTATAACTGCCTGCCTTGCCACTTCGTTCGGCCAACCAAATACGATAAGCGATTTCCGTATCAAGGGCCAGCTTTTCAGTAGAAAATCCACCTTCATCATAAAGCCATTGATGGGCAGCCATGCTCATTTTCTGCCTTAACGTCGGATCGGCAATCAGGCGCTCCAGGGCATTTTCCAGGGCCTTACGATCTTTGCCGGGAACCAGGATACCGGTTTCACCATCCCTGAACATTTCGGAAACCCCTCCCACATCGGTCCCGATAACCGGCAAGCCACTCATTTGTGCCTCAACATAAACCGTACCTGAGGCCTCTTGTTCAGTAGCCAGGGCAAAAATATCACTGCCGGCTAACAAGTTGGGCACATCTTTTCGATACCCCATCAAATGAACCCGGTTTTCAACTTTTTTTTCCTTGATAAAAGCCACGACCTGTTCATAGGTGGGCGATCCTGCCCCCACCAGCACCAGATGCAAGTCGGGATATTTTTCAAACAGGGGCAGCATAGTATTGATCAGAAAAATATGGCCTTTTTTCTGGCGCATGACGGCAACACAGATCACGACGATTGCACTATCAGACAAATGCAACTCCTGACGCAAGGTAGACTGCTCAACAGTCTCGGGCGTGGCAACAGGCGAATAAATGGTTCTTACCTTATACTCGGGCACCCCTTTTTCCAAAACCATCTGCCTGACATGATTACTGACGGTGGAAATACGGTGTGGCAACCAACTGTATGACAACAGCGAACCGATGGGAGCAGCCAGATGCCGGGTGCGTACAATCAGCGGTGTTCCAGCCAGCCTGGCACCCAAGGCCGCTATCAGGGTATCTTTCCGGCTATGGGTATTGAGCACATCAAACCTGCCCTGCTTCAGGATTTTTCTGAACTTAAGCACACCCCTGACAAAATTGCCCAGTCCCCCCATGGGTACGGTATGCACGGTAAATCCCAGGGCCCGCATACGCTCCACCAACTGAGCCTCGGGACGGCAGGCCAATTCAATATGGTGCCCCCGTTCGCGCATGGCCAGCATTTCCTTGAGAATGCGATGTTCCTGCCCACCAAAAGAGACCGCCGCCTCGGAGTGAAGAATTCTTAACGGTTGATCCGTCAGCGATTGTTGCTTGCTCATTCGTAAATAACCTCGTATTCAGCATACTGTTTGGTGGCTTCAATTTTTTCAAATAAGGCATCAGCCATGCGTACCCGCCACTCTTCACCCAGGACAAGCTCACAACGGAAGCCCTTGGGCGATTGCAAATTCAACTGGACCCGCACACCTGGCACACCATTTTCAGGCTCGGCCCGGTAAGGATTAAGCAAAGCTTTAAGTGACTTCACACTAACCTCTTTATTCAGGTTGATTTGCAGGCTCCTGGCCTTTTCTTCCCGCGCCAGCTGCAGGTCATAAAGAGACTCCACCGATATACGCAATACGCCAGTGAATTTATTGGTCTTGATCTTGACTTGTGCAATCAACAACTGATCCGTCTTGAGACGATGCCGGTGAATCTCATAAACAGAAGACGGACACAGCACTTCAACCTGGGCAGTACCATCATCGATCAGCAGGAAGTAAAGCCGGTTATCACCGGATTTGGTTTCTTGCTTGAGGGTAAAACTGCGGATACCAATCAGGACACCCGCTATCCATTGCGAATCACGTGCTTCCTGCAGTTTGGCCAAAGTACCAGGAATAAAGCGACGCACCTCATCACGCCAGACCTCAAACAGATGGTGACTAAAGAAAAAACCCAAGGCATTTTTCTCTTCAAGCAGGCGGGTATGCAAGGACCATGGTTTGACCTTGCCCATTTCAAGCTGGACAATCGAACTGGAATCATCCCCGAAAAGGGATACCTGGTTAGCGCTTTTTTCTGCCTGGTCTGCCGCATCAATCGCATGGGACAGGGCCGCCAGCAACGCCGAACGGTTCTCGTCAATCGCATCGAATGCACCGGCACGAATCAGGGCCTCCATCGTGCGCCGGTTGACGGTGTGCCGGTCTACCCGCTTGCAAAAATCATATAAATCCACAAAGGGACCGCCCTCATCACGGGCACGCAAGATTTCTTCAACTGCCCCCTGGCCCGTCCCTTTGACCGCACCCAGACCATAACGAATGGTTCTGGGAGGCTCTCCTCTTGCCACGTACTCATCAATAACCGGCTCAAAACGGAAAACAGACTGGTTGACATCGGGCGGCAAAACGGTCAGGCCGTTATCAACCGCATCACGCCAGAAAATCTGTACCTTATCGGTATCATCCATATCCGATGAAATCGTGGCCGAAATGAATTCGGCCGGATGATAAGCCTTCAGCCAGGCGGTCTGATAAGCAATCAGGGCATAGGCTGCCGAGTGACTTTTGTTGAATCCATAGCCGGCAAACTTTTCCATCAGGTCAAATAGCGTTACCGCCAGTTCACCGTCATAGCCCTTTTCAACGGCGCCTTTTTCAAACAGTTCCCGGTGCTTGGCCATTTCTTCGGGCTTTTTCTTGCCCATCGCCCGGCGCAGCAAGTCGGCACCGCCCAGACTGTAACCACCAATAATCTGGGAAATCAGCATGACCTGTTCCTGATACACGATCACGCCATAAGTGCTGCTTAAGGTGGACTCAAGGTCGGGATGAAAGTAATCCACTGTTGCCCGTCCATGTTTGCGATTGACAAAGTCATCCACCATGCCAGACTCAAGCGGCCCCGGACGATACAGGGCCAGCATCGCAATAATGTCTTCAAATGTGTTGGGCAGCAGTTTCTTCAGGAGCTCTTTCATGCCGCGGGATTCAAGCTGAAACACTGCCGTAGTGTTACCCTCGCAAAGAATCCGGTAAGCCTCGGGATCATCCAGCGGTAATGCCATCACGTCAAAATCACGCTTGCTTTCATTAAAACGGCGCACATAACGCACGGCCCAATCCAGGATAGTCAGGTTGCGAAGGCCCAAAAAGTCAAACTTGACCAGACCAACATCCTCAACATCACCCTTGTCATACTGTGAAACCACACTGGTATCATGACCAGGCTGGCAGTAAAGCGGACAAAAATCGGTTAATTTACCCGGAGCGATCAACACACCGCCCGCGTGCATGCCAATATTGCGTGTCAGACCCTCAAGGGGTTTGGCCAGATCAACCAGCGCCTTTACTTCCTCATCAGTTTCATACCGACGTTTGAACTCGGGCTCCTCAGCCAGGGTTTTTTCAAGGGACCAGGGGTTGGCCGGATTGAAGGGAATAAGTTTGGACAAGCCATCACACAGGGAATAGGGCAACTCAAGTACCCGCCCCACATCACGCACCACCGCCTTGGCACCCAGGGTACCAAAGGTGGCAATCTGGCTAACCGCATCGCGTCCGTATTTATCTTTTACGTATTCGATGACTTTTTCACGGTTATCCTGGCAAAAGTCAATATCAAAATCGGGCATGGAAACCCGTTCGGGGTTCAGGAACCGTTCGAACAGCAAGTCATAACGTATGGGATCAAGATCGGTAATGCCTAAGGAGTAGGCCACCAGAGAGCCGGCGCCCGAACCACGACCCGGCCCTACGGGAACGCCATTGTTTTTACCCCAATTGATAAAGTCCTGAACAATCAGGAAATAGCCCGGGAAACCCATCTGGATAATTGTTTTACATTCCCACTGAAGGCGTTCGAGATAAGTGGGGTACTGCTTTTCCCTTTCTGCCTCATCAGGATATAACACCGCCATCCGCTTGGCCAGGCCTTCTTCCGCCAACTGAACCAGATAATCATCCAGGGTAATACCATCAGGCGTGGGAAAAATGGGCAATTGCGGTTTACCCAGCACCAGAGTCAGGTTGCATCGCTTGGCAATCTCAACCGCGTTTTCAAGTGCCGTGGGAATATCCTGAAACTTGCGTGCCATCTCTTCGGAGCTGGGCATGTACTGCTCTTCGGTAAAACGCCGAACCCGCTTTGGATTTCCCAGCAACTCACCTTCTGCAATACAAACACGCGCCTCATGAACCCGATAGTCTTCTTTCTTCAGAAACTGAATGGGATGGGTGGCCACGACCGGCAAATGACATGCGGCAGCCAGCTTGACCGCCTCCTGTACATAAACCTCATCCGCGTCGAAGCCGGCCCGTTGCAACTCAATATAAAAAGCGTCAGGAAACAATTCAGACCATTGTTTGGCCAAAGCGATGGCCAGTTCCTGATTACCCACCTCAAGCGCCTGACCAATATCCCCCTGACGACCGCCGGAAAGCAGGATTAGGCCCTCTCCCATTTCACGAAGCCATTCTTTCCTGATTTCCGCCCTGCCCTTGTACTGGTTGCTGATCCAGGCCTTGGAAAGCAATTCGCACAAATTATTGTAGCCCTGATGGTTTTTAACCAGCAGCAGGCAGCGAAATGGTTTTTCACGATCCTGTTCATTGCTCAACCAGACATCACAGCCTGCAATCGGTTTGATACCCTTGCCACGAGCGCCTTTATAAAGTTTGACGAAACCGAAAATATTGCATAAATCGGTAACCGCCAGGGCTGGCTGACCGAATTTGACAGCCTGGCCAATCAGGTCATCAAGACGGGCAATGCCATCCACCACCGAAAACTCGGAGTGGGCACGCAAATGGACAAATAATGGAGGGGTGTTTTCTGAAGTCATGGGCAGAATTGTATCAACGAATAATGGTTTCCCACGCCTTTTGCAGGCGCTTGACCGATACGGGCATAGGGGTTCTGAGTTCCTGGGCAAAAAGGGCAACGCGCAACTCTTGCAGCAACCACTGAAAGTCATCAAGACGCTCATCAGGAGCGCCCTTGAGTGTACTTCGCATACGCTGGTAATTCACCAGCAATGGCGCCATCTCGGCCATTATCCGTGCATCCCGTGCAGGATCACTGCGCAACTTGTCTATTCGTGCCGAACAGGCCTTGAGATAGCGCGGATAATGCACCAATTGCGTATACGGATTCTTTTTCAGGAAGTCCTTGCTCATCAAAACACCCAGATTGGCAACAATATCTTCATAAGCCTGTTTGTGCGATTTGATGGACGGAAGTTTTTTCTGCACCCCGGCCCACTCACTCAGGATTGTGCCTGCCAGACGGGCAATTTCCTGGATCAACAGGCCCAGACGCCCTTTGGCATCCTGTTTCCTTTGTTCAAAAGCATTGGCATCCTCAGGCAAGGGACTGGCCAGACAGGCCTGGATCAGGGCACAATCAACAATCTGGTCACGCAACTCTTCCTGTGAGCCCAAGGGCATGTAAATCATACTCATGCGCGTCAAATCGGTAATGTTTTTGCTTAAGAATTTAAGCTGATCTTTCAGGGCAATCCGAAAAAGTCGCAGCAAACCGGCCCGATGCTTCTGACGCGCCGTTTCAGGATCATCAAACACATCCAAATCACAGGACTCACCATTATCCACCAATGCCGGATAACCGATGAATGACTGGTTTTTCTTTTTGATTTCCAACAGTTCAGGCAATTGCCCAAAATTCCATTCGGTAATGTGCTCACTGGCCAGCACCTGGGCAACATCACGATCTTTGCTGGCCAGGCGCTGGAAAGTTTCCTGCGCCTGCATGCCATGCTCGGCCTTGAGCTGGTTCAGATTGCGCCCGGCTGACAACATACGTCCGTGTTCATCGATGACTTTAAAGTTCATGAATAAATGCACCGGCAAGGATTCAAGCTTGAAGTCTTCCTCTTTGACCCGAACCTTACACTGGTCCCAAATATCTTGCGCAATAGCCGTTGTCAAAGGCATACTGGGGTTAGCCAGCCGCTCAAACCAGCGTTGATGGAAACCCGCCGCATAATCGGGCAGTGGTACGCAGTGACGACGCAGCTTTTGGGGCAGTGACTTCAGCAACAAAAGCACCTTTTCCTTGAGCATGCCTGGCACCAGCCACTGACAACGTGTACCGTCAATCTGGTTAAGGGCATAAACGGGAATCGTCATGGTCACCCCATCACGAGGTGAACCCGGTTCAAAATGATAATCAAGGGCCAGATCAATGCCATCCCATACCAGCTTTTTGGGAAACACCTCGGTGGTCACGCCTATGGCCTCATGGCGCATCAAGTCATCCCGGTTCAGGATCAGCTCTTGCTGGCTGGCTTCAGGCAAATCTTTATACCAGCTTTCAAGTGTGGCGGTCTGACAGATATGTTCGGGAATGAGTTTGTTGTAAAAAGCGAAAATCAGCTCATCATCCACCAGAATATCGGGCCTGCGCGACTTATGCTCCAGCTTTTCGATTTCACGTATCAAGCGGTTGTTGCGCACAATAAACGGTAATTTTGAGTCAATATCACCCGCCACAAGGGCATCCCGAATGAAAATTTCCCGTGACTCGACTGGCGCTATCCGGCCATAATTCACCTTGCGCCCATGATAAATTTGCAAACCGTACAAACTGGCCCTTTCATTGGCCTGCACTTGCCCCAACTTGGCATTCCAGACCGGGTCGGACCATTGTTTTTTCAGCAAATGGGCGCCAATAGACTCTATCCAGCGAGGATCAATATTGGCAATGCATCTCGCAAACAGCCGCGAAGTTTCAACCAGTTCTGCGGCCATAATCCACTTACCCGCTTTTTTAATCAGCGTCGAACCCGGGTGAATAAAAAAGCGGATTTCACGGGCTCCCTGATAATGCGGTGCCTCATCACCTTTAAAACCCAGATTGCCCAGCAAGCCGGTTAACAAGGCCTTGTGAATTTGTTCGTAAGTGGCATCGCTCTGGTTAAGCCGCCACCCCTGCTCCCGAACCAGGCTGTGCAACTGGGTATGCACATCATGCCATTCACGCAAACGCAAGGGCGACAGAAAAGAAGTCCTGAGCTTTTCCACCAGCTTTCTTTGGGAGGCCTTATTGGCCACTGCATCGTTATACCAGTTCCAGAGCTTCAGGTACGACATGAATTCGGATTTGTCATCCTTGAATTTGGCATGCGCCTGATCACTGGCCTCCTTCGCATTGAAAGGACGCTCCCGGGGATCCTGAATAGACAATGCTGACGCAATCACCAGCATTTCTGCCAGACACTGGTGTTCTTTGGCGGCCAGAATCATGCGGGCAAGGCGTGGATCCACTGGCAATTTGGCCAGACTACGACCAACCGGTGTCAGTTTATTGGCGTCATCAATCGCCCCCAGTTCCTGCAAAAGATGATAGCCATCGGCGATCGCTTTGCCCGTTGGTTTATCCACAAAGGGAAATTGCTCGATCCCGTCCAGTCGCAAGGCCTTCATGCGCAAAATAACCGAAGCCAGGGATGAACGCAGGATTTCAGGATCGGTAAAAGGTGCTCGCAGCTTGAAATCATCTTCATCGTAAAGCCGGATACAAACGCCTGGCCCGATACGGCCACAACGACCTGCCCGCTGGTTGGCCGATGCCTGGCTAACCGGTTCAATCTGCAACTGTTCAACCTTGTTGCGCCAGGAGTAACGCTTGACCCGGGCCAGACCACTGTCAATCACAAAACGGATACCCGGTACCGTTAAGGAGGTTTCAGCCACGTTGGTAGCCAGAATCACCCTGCGCTGATTGGTGCTTGGGTGAAAAATACGTTCCTGGTCGGCCTGAGACATGCGGGCAAACAAAGGCAACACCATGGTACCGGCTGGATGATGCTTGCGCAGGGACTCGGCCGCCTCGCGGATCTCCCTTTCTCCGGGCAGGAAAACCAATATATCACCCGGACCATGTTGCGCACATTCATCCACTGCATCCACAATGCCATCAATCAGGTCTTTTTCTTCATCCCGGTCCAGACGACTGGACTCAGACTGCGTTCCGGCGGATTCCTCGTCATCAAAAAAACGAATGGGACGGTAACGCACCTCAACCGGATACAAGCGCCCCGAGACTTCAATAACGGGCGCCTTCTGCCCGTTTTTGCCGGCAAAGTGCGTGGCAAATCGGTCTGCATCAATCGTGGCAGAGGTAATGATAAGCTTCAGGTCTTTGCGCCGGGGCAACAACTGCTTTAAAAACCCCAGTAAAAAATCAATATTCAGACTGCGCTCGTGCGCTTCATCGATAATAATCGTATCGTAGCGCCTGAGCAGGGGATCACGCTGTGACTCAGCCAGCAAAATACCATCAGTCATCAGCTTGATGGCGGCACCGGGACCTGTTTTATCGCTAAAGCGAATCTGGTACCCCACCCATTCACCCATAGGCGTATTCAATTCCTGGGCAATACGTTTGGCCACAGACGTGGCGGCCAGCCGGCGTGGCTGGGTATGGCCAATCATACCTTTAAGGCCCCGCCCCAGCTCAAGACAGATTTTTGGCAACTGGGTTGTTTTGCCCGAACCGGTTTCACCGCATACAATAATTACCTGATGGGCCTGAAGCGCCCTGGCGATTTCCGCCCTTTTCGCACTGACAGGCAAGTCTTCAGGGTAAGAGATGGAAGGAGGCAATCGCTCGGGCACGGCTTCATTTGACATTTGTTTTGTGCCACTGTGATTTGAAACAACATTTTTATGCATAAATAATCTATCTTTTAGTCTATCCGACATTATAATTTTGCCTTGACTTTTTAATCTCAAAGTCTGGCCATTTTTTCATTTTTAGCCATACAGGATTGTAACTGAACACCATGAGCACCCACGAACCCGAAACCTATTCCGCCCTAGATGCACCTGAATATGCCCCGGCACAGTTTGTCCGATGGTTTCGGGAGGTGGCTCCATACGTACATACCCTGCGCGGAAAAACATTTGTTGTGGGTTTTGGTGGCGATCTGGTACAGGCTGGTGCCCTGAATGCATTGATTCAGGATCTGTCCTTACTGACAGCCCTGGGCGTTCACCTGATATTAGTGCATGGATCACGTCCCCAGGTCAATGAACAATTGCGCCTTAAAGGTTTTAGCTATCAATTTGGACGGGGCATTGAACCGACCAGTCCGGAGGCCCTGGAGTGCGCCAAGGAAGCGGCCGGTGAAATCCGCCTGGATATTGAAGCCGCTTTCAGCCAGGGCTTGCCCAATACCCCCATGTCCAACGCACACATCCATATCATTTCAGGCAACTTTGTAACCGCCCAGCCGGTAGGTGTCATTGACGGGGTCGATTACAAGCATTCGGGCAAGGTTCGCAAGTTTGACCTTGATGCGATGAAAAAAATCATCTCTCATGGTGCTGTGCTGCTCATGTCCCCGATTGGATTTTCCCCAACCGGAGAGGCTTTCAACCTGGCCATGGAAGAGCTGGCCACCAGCACAGCCATTGCGCTGAGTGCAGACAAGCTGATTTTCATGACCAGGAACAGCATGCTCAAAGATCTGAATGATAATGTCATTACGGAAATTGCCCGGGAAGATGCCGATAATCTGATCCGGCAAGGCCACCTTGATGAAGACACCGCCACTTTCCTGCAACATGCCTCCAATGCCGTCAAGCGTGGTGTCAAACGGGCCCACCTGATTCCCTACGAACTGGATGGCAGCATCCTGCTTGAATACTTCACCCACGATGGTGTGGGCACCATGGTGGTGGAAGACACACTGGATGACCTGCGTCCAGCCACGATAGACGATATTGGCGCAATTGTCAGCCTGATTGAGCCCCTGGAAGCCGATGGCACGCTGGTTCCTCGAGGTCGTAACGTGATTGAGCGTGATGTGGAGAAATTCACGGTCCTGGAGCACGATGGCATCATTTATGGCTGTGTTTCGTTAATTCCTTATCCTGAATCAAAAATGGCTGAAATGGCCTGCCTGATTGTCAACCCTGACTGGCAAGGCAGCGGTGAGGGTGAAATACTGCTAAGACACGCGGAAAACAAGGCGCGTGCGCTCGGTGTCAAGCGTCTGTTCGTGCTCACCACCCGCACTTCACACTGGTTTGTCAAACGAGGCTTTGTTCAGGGAACCCTCAGTGATTTGCCCGCTGAAAAGCAAATGAATTACAATCGATCCAGGAACAGTCTAATTTTTATCAAGAAACTTTAATGAGGTAGCAATATGGCACGTCTTGTTCAATGTGTAAAACTTAAAAAAGAAGCTGAAGGCCTGGACTACCCTCCATACCCTGGCGATCTGGGCGTTAAAATCTGGCAATCCATTTCCAAGGAAGCCTGGATAGCCTGGACGGAAATCCAAACCCGTATCGTGAATGAGAACCGCCTTAACCTGGCGGATGCACGTGCCCGCAAATATCTGCAACAGCAAATGGAAAGCTATCTGTTTGAAGATGCCAATATCGAAGCCCAGGGTTACGTTCCTCCATCAAACTAACCCCACCGGCAATAAACCTTCAGCATAACCAAAAACAGCCTCGGATGAGGCTGTTTTTTTATTACGTACGGTAAGACAGGCTTTATTTTCCGCTGGTGTCAGGCGCTTCGGTTGTCTCTGCCAGTTTGGCTTCCTTGAGAGCCTCTACCGCTTCTTTACCACCACGTGCCTGTAATTCAACATTCTTGACACCAGTGTGGCGCACATCTTCGCCCTGAACCATATAAATCACCCGCTCCGCCATGTTTTTCGCATGATCGCCAATACGTTCAAGCGCACGGGCGATAAACAGCAGATCAATACTGCCTGAAATCGTACGTGGATCCTCAATCATGTAGCTGATCAATTCACGCAACACGCCCTTCCACTCTTTATCGACCAGCTTGTCACTGCGCACCACTTCAGCGGCCAGAATGGGATCTCTGCGGGCAAAGGCATCAAGCGAACGGTTTAACATGGAGATAACACTTGCCGCCATGTGGCGCAATTCAATCACAGGTTCATAGCGCGGATTGTTTTCGTGAAGACGTCGCGCCATTTTAGCCATTTTTTCAGCCTCATCACCGGAGCGCTCCATATCTGTCAGCATTTTTGAAACTGACATCAGCAAACGCAAGTCGACTGCGGTTGGCTGGTTCAGTGCCATCACCTGGGTAATGGAAGAGTCAATATCAACCTCAAGCTGGTTGACTTCCTTCTCACGCTCGAAAATGCGTTCCATAACGACAGTATTGCCGGTTGTCAAAACATCAATGCCATCGGCAATCATGGACTCTACCAATCCGCCCATTCGTAAAAAGCGTGAACGAATGTCTTCGAGGTCTGCCTCAAAACGTTTATTTGTATGTTCAACCATACCTGCACCTGTTTAAAAATAAATGAATCATTTTAAGAAAGTTTAATGACATGAATATGACATTAAACCTTCATTGTCCTGAGCCCCTGCTGGGTGGCAATCAAGGCAACGCTGGCAGGAGCAATGGCAAATAAGCCACATGTTACAACACCTGGAACGTTATTCATAATCGCCTCCATCTGAGCAGCATCATCAAGACTGAAACCGGCCACATCCAGAATCGGGTTGCCATTATCGGTAATAAAACCCTCACGCAAGACAGGATCACCACCTAATGTCCGCATTTTTCTGGCAACCGCATTCACCGCCATGGGAATAACTTCAAGAGGAATGGCAAATTTCCCAAGCCTTTCCACCACTTTAGACTCATCAGCAATACAAATAAAGCGCTCGGCCACTGAAGCCACAATTTTTTCCCGGGTCAGGGCGCCACCGCCCCCCTTGATCATTTGCAGACGCGCATTGATTTCATCGGCACCATCCACATAAACCGGCATGCCCTGCACCTCATTGAGATCCAGCACGGGAATACCCAAGCCAGCCAGGCGCTGTGCGCTTCGTTCGGAACTGGCTGCCGCTGCCATGAACTGATCCTTGAAGCCTGCCAGGTGATCAATAAACAAATCGGCGGTTGAACCGGTACCTACCCCAACAACGACGCCAGACCCCAGAAATGGCTGGATATACTCAACCGCTGCCTTGGCCACCTGCTGTTTCAACTCATTTTGACTTAACATATTCTTCACCCTTTACTTAAACTGCAGCGCATAATTTTTTTCAGAAAAACCCAGAAACACCTGGCCATCTTGCGTCACCGCTATCGGTCGCTTGATGACAGAAGGAAACCCGGCAGCGATGGCCAGCCATTGTTCATCCGATTCAGGCGTTTTTCTGTCGGCCGGCAAATTGCGCCAGGTCATGGAAGCACGATTGATGAGTTTTTCCCAGCCACCCACCAAGGGCGCCCATTGCCGCAACGTGTCGGCATCAATGGGATTGGCACGATAATCAATAAACTCAACCTCGTATTCATGGGCCTGCAGCCACTTAATGGCTTTCGTGCAGGTGCTACAGTTTTTAAGACCGTATATCGATATTGTTTTCATTTTTGTTGGTTCCTGCTTGAAGGCGGTTGGCAACAATAACAAACACGCCTACCAAAACAATAAATAAAGTGGCCAAGGCATTCACCTCTGGCTTGATACCCAGCCGGACACGAGAAAACACTTCGATGGGCAAAGTTGTAAAGCCAGGTCCATTCAGGAACGAGGCAATCACCACATCATCGAGTGACAGCGTAAACGCCAGCAGCCAGGCAGCCACCAGGGCCGGGGCAATCAGTGGCAGGGTAATGGAAAAAAACACCTTCAGAGGTGTAGCCCCCAAATCCAGCGCCGCCTCTTCAAGGGAACGGTCAAGTTCACGCACCCGGGAAGCAATAACCACCGACACATAGGCCACACACAGGGTAACATGTCCCAGCCAAATGGTAAAAATACCGTTACCGGCCGGAAACCCGGTGATATTCCTGACTTCAACAATCATGAGCAAAAGGGAAATACCCAAAATCACATCGGGAATGACCAAAGGTGCATTCAACATGCCGATATAAAGCCCTATGCCCTTGAAATGCCCCTTGCGTACCAGCACATACCCGGCCCAGGTACCAATGAATACAGCGGCCGTAGCCGTCAGGATGGCAATTTTAAGGGACAGCCAGGCAGCATTTAGCAAGGCCTGATCTTCGAACAGACTTTTATACCAGCGCAGGGAAAAGCCCGACCAGGACGAGGCCAACGCAGAGTCATTGAAAGAAAAAACAATCAGACTAAGAATCGGAATGTATAAAAACAGAAAACCGATCCCCAGAAAAAACCATTTGAAGAAAACACTTTGCTTTGTCATGACTTCCTCATTGGGACTCGGTTTGTTTGGACTGGTTGTACTGGAATATCGCCAGGGGCACCAGCAACAGCAAAATCATGGCAATGGCAACGGCTGCGGCAACCGGCCAGTTTGCATCGGTAAAATACTGATCCCACATGACACGTCCGATCATATAGGTATTGGTTCCTCCCAACAGTTCAGGAATCACGTACTCTCCTACCGAAGGAATGAACACCAGCATCGCACCGGCAATGACACCGGGCTTGGACAGGGGCAATGTGACTTTCAGAAAAGCCTGCCATGGCCTGGCACCCAAATCATAGGCCGCATCCAGCAAGCGCTGGTCGAGTTTGATCAGGTTGGTATACAAAGGCAGGATAAAAAATGGCAGATAAGAATAGACCAGACCAATATAAACGGCCATATCGGTTCGATAGATTTCCAGCGGGGTATCGATTACGCCCGTCCACAGCAGGAAATTGTTCAGCAACCCCTCATTGCGCAAAATACCGACCCAGGCATATACCCGCAGCAGCAATGATGTCCAGAATGGCAAAATCACCGCCAGCATCAGCAAATTGCGCACTTTAGGAGATGAACGTGCAATGTGATAGGCCATTGGATAACCAATCAAAATGCAACATATCGTGGTAACGGCAGCCATTTTCAGGGAGTTAAGATAAGCCCCCACAAAAATACTGTCGGTGAGCAGCAGAATATAACCTTCCAAATGGAAAGCCAGCCTGACCACCCCATCCTTGATGTCAATTAATGAAGAATACGGTGGAATGCCAAATGTGGACTCGGCAAAACTGATCTTCAGGACAATGAAAAAAGGCACCAACAGGCAGATCACCAGCCACAGATAAGGCGGCAAGATAGCCAGCACGTTTTGTGACGGCAGGAATCTTTTCAGTAATGCGATCTTCATGATGGCAATACCGTACCGCTGTCGGGTCCCCAGGTAATGTAGACCTCGTCATCTATCCCTGGCGCATCCTCCTGGGTAAGTTTGATACTGGGTACACTGGCTTCAATAATCTTTCCGGAATCCAGACGAATCTGATAAAGGGCATAACTGCCCATCCAGGCCAGGTGAGTAACCATGCCATGCCCCACATTGGTTTCATCCTCGGGCTGGTCACGCAACACCCGAATCTGCTCGGGTCGAATGGAAACAAAGATTTCCATACCCAAGGGTTCGCTAACACCGTGATTCACGTACATGGGTCGCATCAATTCATCGCTTTCAATGAGGACGTGATCGGGCTCATCCACCACGATCCGGCCTGTAAAGATATTGGTGGAACCAATAAAGCTGGCCACAAACTGCGAATTGGGGAAGGTATACACATCATGGGGGGTACCACACTGCACGATTTGCCCGTCGGTCATGACGGCCAGACGATTGGCCATCGTCATGGCTTCTTCCTGATCATGGGTCACCATAATGCAGGTTACGCCCACCTGATCAAGGATTTTCACCAATTCGATCTGGGTTTTCTGGCGGATTTGCTTGTCCAGTGCCGACATGGGTTCGTCGAGCAACAGCAATTTGGGCCGCTTGACCAGACTGCGCGCCAAAGCAACCCTTTGCTGCTGTCCACCGGAAAGCTGACCGGGCTTGCGTCTTGAATAAGCCGCCATTTGCACCAGATCAAGCGCGGCAAAAACCCGATCATGAATTTCATTGCGCGCAATACCTTCCTGCTTCAGGCCAAACGCCACATTATCTTCAACCGTCATATGGGGAAACAGCGCATACGACTGAAACATCATGTTGACGGGACGTTTATAGGGTGCGATACCGGCAATATCCACCCCATCGAGCAGGATTTGCCCAGAGGTGGGCTGTTCAAACCCGGCAAGCATCCTTAACAAGGTAGACTTGCCACAACCGGAACTGCCCAGCAGGGCAAATATTTCATTACGACGCACGGACAGGTTCACCGACTTCACGGCAACAGTATCACCAAAAATCTTGACAACATCAACCAGTTTGACGAACTCGTCGATGTTGTCTACCGGCGCAGGATGGCGCACTTCTGACATGATTATTTACCTGATTTAAGCTCAGCCCACAAGCGCGTTTGCAAACGGGCGATATTCATGGGTTGGGCCTTGATGACAAAAAGAGTTTTAGCCACTTCTTCCTCAGGATAAATCATGGGATTGGAAGCAATATCCGGATTCACGAAATTCCGGGCCTCTTTATTGGCATTGGGATAAAACATGACATTGGTAATGGCTGCATGCACCTCGGGCGTTTCAATGTAATTAATGAATTCCATGGCATTTTCAGGATGTGGTGCATCTTTGGGAATGGCCATGGTGTCAAACCATGCCGGTGCCCCGCCCTGTGGGATGAAATAATCAATATTGAATGATTTACCCGCCTCTTTGGCACGACTGGCCGCAATCATGACGTCACCTGAAAAACCATACACCATGCACAGATCACCGGAAGCCAGTTCATCGATAAACCCGGACGAGCTGAACTGACGGATATAAGGACGGATTTTTTTCAGGACCTCAAGCGCCTCACGGTAATCTTCGGGCTTGCTGCTGTTGGGGTCTTTACCCATGTAATGCAACACGGCAGGAAATACCTGGGCCGCTTCATCGAGCATGGAAATACCGCAAGACTGGAACTTTTGTGCAATCTCGGGCTTGAACAGGTTATCCCAATTGGCCAGATCGGCATCCTCACCCAGAATTTCCTTGGCCTTGGTCACGTTGTAACCCAGGCCATTGGTACCGTAACCCCAGGGCACCAGATATTCATTGCCCGGATCAACCTGGGCGACCAGATCCATAATGGCCGGATCAAGGTTTTTCAGATTGGGGATTTTGGACTTATCCAGTTTCTGGAACAGACCACCTTCAATTTGCCGTGCCGCATAGTGGGTTGAGGGCACGACCACGTCGTAGCCCGAATTGCCGGTTAACAGTTTTGCCTGCAAAATATCATTGGTATCATAAGTATCGTAACGTACCTTGATACCCGTTTGTTTTTCAAAACCCGGAATCGTGTCAGGAGCCGTGTACTCGGCCCAGTTGTAAACGTTCAGCACTTTTTCCTCTTCTGCCAGGGCAACACCTGAAACAGAAACAGTCAATGCAGCAACGGCCAATTTACGAACGAATTGCATTTTCATATCGTACTCGACTCCTAAACAGTGTAAAAAAAAAGAGAATCATAAATCATTTAAAAAGAAAATGATTTTTTTTATTGGTTTTTTATGTAAAACCGGCGCAAGTGTTCCCAAAATACCAAACCTGGCTGCCGCAACACTTTTTCAAGGGAACGTTTCAGACGATTCAGGTTATCGTCACATAATGAAGCGGTCATGACAAGCTGCCGTCCCTTGTCAAAATCAATTAACCATGCTTTGTTATTACCATCCACCAAAATATTGAACGCATTGAGATCGGCATGCCACACGTTGGCCTGATGCATAAGATAAATACTGTCCGCACAGGCTCTGGCCAGTTCACTAAAATCAGCACTTGCCGGCATATCTTTCAAGACACTGGCCAGGGGCCGGGTATCGGGCAACGTTTCAGTAATTAATGCAGCCTGGTAAAAACAACAAAAACGGGTATAGCCGGCAGCAACCACCCTGGGCACCGGCAAACCCCGGGCATGCATGAATTGCAAAAGCCTGAACTCGGCAAATGAACGGGTATTTTCCGCCCCGCTCCAGACATAATGCGACTTGTTCAGACGAGCCACCAGCCCACCGCGCCGATACTTGCGCAACACCCCGTTTCCCCAGCGGTCATGCACAAACCAGGCCGCATTGCGTCCCCCTGCACTGACCGGCCGGGCACGGTCCGCATAAAAACCGGGGTCAAACACACGCATGTCGGGTTCAATGGCAAATGCGGCATCATAAAGCATCCCGCTTTTGCCAACGTTAACCCGGACCGCTTGCCCTGACGTTTCAGTCATCCCGGTTTCTCATCCAGTCTGCCACACCATAAAAAGACTGCAACATGCGATCCATGATGGGTTCCGGAATGTTTTGGTCCATCATTGCCCTGCCCATACAAATCACCCACTGGTCACGTTCAACCGAACCGATGGAAAAAGGCATATGCCGGGCTTTAAGACGTGGATGCCCAAATTGTGAAATATAACGGTCGGGCCCGCCCAGATAACCGCTCAGGAACAAAAACAGCTTTTCCCGGGCATTATCCAGAGACTCACCATGCGTTTGCCGCAGTTCCTTGAAATCGGGTTCAAGGTCCATCAAGTCATAAAACCGCTCAACCAACTCTTTAAGACCTTGCTCACCGCCAATCTGATCATAAAAACTAACCGTACGATCCAGTGGCTCAACCATGGGTTGCACACGTATCATTTAATCCATACTCCGTAAAACCTGCAAAGGAGGCGTTGTTTTAACACCCTTCAAGGCCATTTTACCCCCTAATGATGAAGCAGCAACCCCAACCAGCACACCAACCAGCCATGGCCAGTAATTCAGACTGATGGTAAAGTCAAAAACGTAGTAGGCCAGCAGGCCGGCAATCAAAACAGCGGCCGTAGCTGCCAACAAGCCGGCAAACAAACCAATAATCAACAATTCGAGACGCTGTGCCTGATCCAGCTGTCCCGATGTCGCCCCCAGCGAACGCAATACCGCTGCTTCATAAATGCGCTCATCGTAAGTCGATAAAAAAGCGGCAATCAACACGACCACGCCTGCCAGAAAAGTGAAGATGAACAATAATTGTACGGCCAGGCTTACCTGTGAAAGCACCGATTCAAGTTGAGTCAATATACCGGAAACATCAAACACCGTAATGTTGGGAAACTGGCTCACCAGTTCCTGTGTAAACAGCGGCAAGTCTTCAGGCAAATAAAAGGAGGTAATCCAGGTGGCGGGCTTGCCCTCAAGCAATGAGGCGGACAGAATCGCAAAGAAATTAACCTGCATTGAATCCCATTTGACCGTTCTGAGGCTGGTGATTTTGGCTTCCACCAATTGCCCGGCCACATCAAAGGCCAGGCGGTCATTTAATTTAAGCCCCAGGGTGTCAGCCAGTTCCTGCTCAAACGATACTTCAGGCATTGCCTGATTCAGCCACTTTCCCTGGGTGATGGTATTGCTTTGTGGCAGCCCGTCAAGGTAAGACAGGTTGAATTCGCGCTGCACCAACCGACGGGCTCTTTCTTCGGTGTAATCAGCCGGTGAGATTTCCTGGCCGTTGATTTGCACCAGGCGTCCTCGTACCATGGGCTCCAGCGATGGCTTGGCCAACCCCCTGCTTTCAAAAAACGCCTGCACCGGCTGGCGCTGGTCTTCCTGAATGTTAATCAAAAAACGGTTGGGTGCGTTATCGGGCAAGGTGTTACGCCAGCCATCAAGCAAATCAGTCCGGATCAGGCCAAGCAAAAGAATAATCATCAGCCCCAGCGCCAGCGAACATATCTGCACAATCGTCATTTGTTTGCGGCTTACCATACCGGCCAGCGCAAAACGCAAGACCGGTTTGTGCATCAGGCGCTTGCGCAGCGCCCCCACCAGCAAAACCAGCCCCCAGGAAAACAGGCCAAAAGCCCCCAAAGCCAGCAAGAAACCGACCCCGACGATCAGAGCCAGCACAAAACTTTTGGCAAACCACCAAAGCAGGGCCAGAAACACCACACCGCCCAACAGGTAAGCACCTGTTTTACCCGCTGACAACAATTGCAAATCCTGACGAAGCACTTTAAGCGGAGGCACCCTGCTTAGCTGCAATAACGGTGGCACAGAAAAACCAATGAGCAGGGCAACCCCCACAATGGCCGCCTGGAAAGCCGGCAACAAAGTGGCTGCTGGCAACTCGGTTTGCAACAGAGGCATCAGAAAGTAAAGCAGGAAGTAATGAAACAAATACCCCAGAGCACTGCCTGCCAGGGCGGCAAACACGGCCACCAGCAAAAACTCCAGCAGCAGAATTTGCCTTACCTGGCGACCTGTGGCGCCAATGGTCCTCATGACAGCCACCCCATCCTGGTGTCGCCGGGTAAAGCGGCGCGACCCCAGGGCAATGGCCACGCAGGCAATCAAGACCGTTAACAGGGCCACCAGAGCAAAAAACTGCTGGGCCCTGTCCAGGGACTGTCGCACCTCGGGTCGTACGGATTCGGTACCTCGTATTTGCTGCCCCTTGGCAATCACCGTTTCCAGCCATTGACGATAATTGGCCACGACATTGCCATCACCCGCCACCAGCAATGCATATTTGATCCGGCTGCCCGGTGCAATCAGACCGGTTGCCGCCAGGTCGTCGGCATTCAACATAAGCCTTGGGGCAATGTTTACAAACTGCAAGCCCTTATCGGGCTCACTCTCGATGATTTTCTCAACCCTGAACGTTTTATTGCCCAGTTGCACCGTCTGTCCGGGCAATACGTCAAGCTGCAGCAATAATTGCGCATCAGCCCAAACGGTTCCGGGTTCAGGCGCCTGGCGCACGCTTTCAATGGACGATTCGTGTCCCACCTTCAGTTTCAGGGTTCCCCGCAAAGGATAGGCGTCGCTCACGGCCTTGACAGAAGCCAGCCGGGTTTGATCAGCAGCGCTCACCATAGAAGGAAATTGCCAGGTTTGTGCCACTGACAAGCCATCTTTCCGGGCGCGCTCAAGCAAGTCTTGCTGAACCGGCTCATCAGATTCCAGCAACAGGTCTGCGGCCAGCATTTGTCCTGTGTCCCGTTCCAGGGCCCGTGACACCCTGTCAGACAGGAAACCCACGCTACTGACGGCAACAATGGCAATAATCAGTGCAAGAAACAAAAGCTTGAGCTCGCCGGATTTCCAGTCACGCTTGAAGGACACCCAGGCAAGTCGCCCGTTTAACATTCTTTTCATTGCCAATTTTCCCAATCGTTTATTTTGTCATCAACAATGCCACGGTTAAAAAGAGTACCAGAGAGAAAATTCTTTTCAGGTGCACTTCAGGCAGGCGGTACGCCAGCTTTACCCCATATTTCACCACGAACATGCCACCGATCGCCATACTTGACCCTATGACCCAGTCGGTATTGCCCCCCCAGGCATAGGTGCCCAACGCCACACAACTGCCCGGCACAATCATGGCCAAGGCCATGCCCTGTGCCGCTGTTTGCCTGAAACCATAATACATGGTCATGACCGGTACGATAATCAAAGAACCCCCCACCCCAAAAATACCACCAATCAGGCCCGAACCCAGCCCCAGCCAGACAGAAGTGGAAAGCTTCAGTTTGGTGGCAGCCCCTGCCTGATGGGTTGAATGCTTTTTGCTTTTCCCCGGCAGAGTCTGCCACACGTACAGCAACGCAATCAGGGCAAGAAAAATGGCAAACAAACGACTCAACAGAACGGGATCAATATCCTGGGCCAGGATGGCCGCCAGATTGGTCGCGATCATATTCACCACCACGGCAATACTCACGCTTTTGAAATCGATTCTGTTGCTTTGATGATAACTTCTGATCGATAGCAGCACATTGCTGACAATCATGACCAGCGCTGTTCCCTGGGCCAGTTGCTGGGGCATATCAAACAGAAGCACCAGCATGGGAATGGCGATCAACCCTCCCCCGATGCCCACCATGGCCCCCACAAAACCAATGCTGGCCCCCAACAGCAAATACAAGGGAATACTCGCCAACCAATCCACCCGTGACTCCTTTTTCCGGTTTTATTTTATAAACTGCAACACTTCATCAAGACGGGAAACCGGCCAGATTTCCAGCCCCTCAATTGCCTGCCTGGGTGCATTATGTTTGGGTATTAGCGCAATACTGAAGCCCAGTTTGGCGGCTTCCCTGAGACGTTCCTGCCCACGGGTGGCGGGACGAATCTCACCAGCCAAGCCCACCTCACCAAAAACCAGCAAGCCTTGTGGCAAAGGCTTGTTTCTTAGTGAGGAAATAATCGCCAGCAACACGGCCAGATCAGAGGCCGTTTCGGTAATCCTTACCCCGCCCACCGCATTGACAAAAACGTCCTGGTCAAACGTGGCCACCTGGGCATGCCGGTTAAGCACCGCCAATAACATGGCCAGTCTGCCGCCATCAAGCCCCAGCGACAAACGACGTGGATTGGGTACATGGGCGGTATCCACCAGCGCCTGTATTTCCACCAGCAAGGGACGGCTTCCCTCTTGCGTGGCCATCACACACGTGCCAGGCACATTGGAAGCATGCTGGGAAAGGAACAGTGCCGAAGGATTATTGACACCTTTGAGCCCTTTATCGGTCATGGCGAATACGCCCAATTCATTGACGGCTCCAAACCGGTTCTTGAAAGCCCGAATCAGCCGATAGGAAGAATGGTGTTCACCCTCAAAATACAAAACCGTATCAACAATGTGTTCCAGTACCCGGGGGCCTGCCAGCGTACCATCCTTGGTGACGTGCCCGATCATGATAATGGACACGCCGGTTTGCTTGGCCAGACGGGTAAGCTGTGCGGCACATTCACGTACCTGCGATACTGAACCGGGCGCAGCACTCAAGGCCCCTGAAAACAGGGTTTGAATGGAGTCAATCACGGCCACCTGGGGCTTTTCTTCCTGCAGGGCCCGCTGAATGGTTTCCAGCTGGATTTCAGCCAGCAACTTGACATTGCTGGCATCAAGATCCAGCCGTTGCGCCCTTAACGCCACCTGTTCCGCGGACTCTTCACCGGTTACGTACAACACTGAAACAGCCCGGGACAGCATGGCCAGTGCCTGCAACAAGAGCGTGGATTTGCCGATTCCGGGATCTCCGCCAATCAGAACCACCGAGCCCGGCACCAGCCCGCCACCCAACACCCGGTCAAACTCTGCCAGCCCTGTGGGCTGCCGGGGTGTTTCCCGTACTTCGATGTCAGACAGCATCCGCACCGGCGCAGATGAAGCCAGATGGGAAAACCGGTTGGCGACCGCCGCAGATACAGGCTGCTCAATAGTTTCCTGCAAGGTATTCCAGGCACCACAGTGCGTACACTTGCCCTGCCATTTACTGCTGATGCCACCGCATTCCTGGCAGACATACACTGTTTTTGCTTTTGCCATGAATTTGGCCTTTTCCTTTTATGATTTACATTACCGCCTGTTTGAAACAGATAAGCCCTGGCAACGGCCAGGTTTTAACGTTACAGGCTTTTTCCCCCATCAATTTGCAATACCTGACCGGTAATAAAGGCGGCATCAGGAGACAACAGAAACTGCACCGCTGCGGCAATTTCCTCGGGGCGTGCCAAACGTTTAAGCGGAATTTCTGCCAGCAATTTTTTTTCTTTTTCACTACCTACCGGGTAACTTTCACGCAACAGCTGCGTTTCTACCGGACCAGGTGAAATGGCATTGACCGTAATGCCATAATCGGCCAATTCCAGGGCCCATGTTTTGGTACAGCCCACCAGGGCCGATTTGGCCGCGGAATAACTGGTTTTACCCGCAGAACCTTGACTGGCAATACTGGCAATATTGATAATCCGTCCTTCCTGACGTTGTTTCATGACATCAGAAAAAGCCTGCACCACCTGAACCGCCGAACGAACATTAAGATCATAAACCTGGTAAAACGAAGCCAATGAAATCTCTCCCATCGCTTCAGGCCGAACAACACCCACATTATTGACAATGGCATCAACAGGATATTTTTCACGGATCATGCGCAAGACGTCTTCGGTCTGGCCGGCATCACTCAAGTCACATTGATACAAAAAACCCGGAAAATCGATTTCATCCACATGGCGGGCCAGACCAATGACATGGGCTCCCGCATCACTCAGGCGTCTTGAAATTGCCCAGCCAATACCTTTGGTTGCCCCAGTTACCAGGACACATTTGTTCTTCATCCGGTTTTCCTTATATTCACATTCCGGTCTATTTTACTAGATTCGGACGCATTCTATTCTTCCAGTTCAACAGGCACTCGTTTTGCCAGCGCACACATGAGCTCATAGGAAATAGTGCCCGCATGACTGGCCACTTCATCAATGTGCGGGCCATCTTGCCCCCATAAATTGACCCAATCGCCTTCCCGTGCACCGGGAACAGGATCAAGGTCTACCGTCAGCATGTCCATGGAGACACGGCCGATAATTCTTGTACGCACCCCATTGACCATTACCGGTGTACCCGTTGGAGCATGCCGTGGATAGCCATCGGCATAGCCACAGGCTACCACACCCACACGGGTATTTTGGGTGGTTGTAAATGTGGCGCCATACCCGACTGACTCACCCTTTTCCAGGTGCTGCACTGAAAGCAGTTTTGCCTTTAAGGACATGGCCGGACGCAAGCCGAATGCCGTCGCGGTTTCTGTGGGCGTATCAAAAGGAGATGCGCCATAAAGGCAAATACCCGGCCTGACCCAGTTTTCCCTCTCATTGAGAGCAAGAGACGGATAGCGCAACGTAGCAGCAGAATTGCACATGCTAAGCGCCCCGGGCAAGCCATCAATGGCCTGCTTCATAAGTCGGGCAGGTTCATCGGTGGCTCCTGGCTGGCCATCGGCACTTGCAAAATGCGACATAAAACCAATCTTGCCGACCCTGCCCTGCTTTTGCAAAGCCAGTAAATCCTGAAAGCGGGCGGCACAATCAGCGGGACGGAATCCCAAACGGTTCATGCCCGTATTAAGTTTGAGGAAAACATCAATAGGCTTGCCTGCCGGCATTTTCTCCAGCATTTTAATTTGCGCAATATGATGAATACTGGTCGTGATATGGTTTTCCTGCAAATACGGCAAATCCGCCTGTTCAAAAAAACCTTCAAGCATTAATATTTTTTTGTACCAACCCTGTTCGCGGCAACGAACGGCATCATTCAAGTCAATCATCGCCAGGCCATCAGCCAGTCCGAACCCCTTAATGCCATTTTCAAGCCCGTGCCCATATGCATTTGCCTTGATAACCGCCCAAATGAAAGGTGGCCCGAACAACTTTCCGGTTGTTTCCTGACAGCCCTTGCGGGCCACCTGCAGATGATTGCGAACAACCTGCAAATTATGTGAAAGTGCCGGCAAAGATATGGTTGCACGGATGGGACGAGGCATTTGCATTACTCCAGTTTAAAAATACAGCACCCAGCCCCAAATTATAATCACTCCTGCCACTTATAATCACCCCGATGCAATTATTTTACGAGTCCCTGAATGTCTGTTGACCATTATGAAAACTTTCCGGTTGCCTCTGCCCTGATCCCGGCAGCATTAAGACCCGCCATCCATGCGGTTTACGCGTTTGCACGCAGTGCCGATGATATTGCCGATGAAGGTGATTTGAATCCGGCCGCTCGACTGGAAAAACTTCAAGCCTACAGGACTGCGTTACGAAAAATACAACAATCTGGCAACCCGGATGATTTTGGTTCAAGCGAATTAAATCAGGTGTTTATTCCCCTCGCGACCATTATCCGGCAATATCATTTGCCCATATCCGCCTTCCAGGATTTACTCACTGCCTTCGAATCGGATGTCCGTTTCATGCCATTTGCCAATCAGCAGGCGCTGCTTGAGTACTGCCGGTTTTCTGCCAATCCCGTAGGACTGTTAATGCTGCATATTTACCAGGCAGTCAGCGAAGAGAATATTGTCTTTTCCAATCAAATCTGCACGGCGCTGCAATTGGTTAATTTCTGGCAGGATATTGCCATTGACCTGAATAAAAACCGGGTTTATTTGCCCCAGGACAGCCTGCATCAACACAACATCACTGTACAAAACCAGGCATCTGAAAAGATAACCCCTGAGTGGATCGGATTAATGCGGGAACAAATCGCATTTACCCGTACAATGATGCTTGCCGGTGCGCCACTTGTCAAAAACCTGCGCGGACGCCTGGCCTGGGAAATGCGCATGATTATTCAGGGTGGATTGCGCATTCTGGAAAAAATCGAAAACGTCAACTATGATGTTTTCAACCAGCGACCCGTATTGAAAAAACCTGATTGGGCCATTATTTCATGGCGTGCTTTAACTCATTTTTAACATCATGACTCCAGACGAATACTGCCAGGATAAAACCAACAAAAGCGGATCCAGTTTTTATTACGCTTTCCTGTATCTGCAACCTGAACCCAGACGCGCCATAACCGCCATCTACGCCTTCTGTCGGGAAGTTGATGATATCGTTGATGAGTGTTCAGATCCCTCATTGGCCCGGGTCAAACTGGGCTGGTGGCGCAATGAGATTGCCAATCTTTATAAACAAAAACCCGAGCATCCCGTGACTAAAGCCCTGGCGCCTCATATCGAGCCTTTCAAGCTGCCACAGGAAAACTTTCTGGCCATTATTGATGGCATGGAAATGGACCTTGACCAAAGCCGCTATCTGGACTGGGCAGGCCTGAAAAAATATTGCTGGCACGCCGCCAGTGTCGTAGGACTGTTATCGGCCCGGGTTTTTGGTTTTCACAATCCCCAAACCCTGCAATATGCGGAAAAATTGGGCCTGGCCTTGCAAATGACCAATATTATCCGTGATATCGGCGATGATGCCCGTCGTGGACGTATTTATCTGCCCATTGAAGACTTGCAGGCTTTTAACGTCAAAGCCGCCGACATTCTTAACAGCAATTACAACGACAACTTCAAAAAACTGATGGCCTTTGAAGCCAATCGTGCCCGCCAGCTTTATAAAGAAGCCTTCAGCCTGTTACCGGAAGAAGACCGCCGCGCTCAACGTCCAGGTATTATGATGGCCGCCATTTACCATGCCTTGTTAAAAGAACTCGAGCATGAGCAATGGAACATTCTGGACCAGCGTATCAGCCTGACACCCATCCGGAAATTTTTCATTGCCTGGAAAATCTGGATCAATGGCGGCAAAATATTTACCCGTGACATGCGTAATGCCACCCCTTGATACCCCCAATCAAAAAAGTGTAGCCGTTATCGGTGCCGGTTGGGCGGGCCTGGCTGCCGCGCACACCCTGCAGCAACACAACATCAGGGTCCACGTCTTCGAACAATCGCACACCCTGGGTGGACGTGCCCGTAAAGTACACTCCCGTAAACTGGGCAGAACAATTGATAACGGGCAGCATCTGCTAATTGGGGCTTATTCAGAAACCCTGGCACTGATGCAGGCACTGGGCCTGGATGAAAAAGAACAGTTCCTGAGACTGCCCCTTGATATTTCAACTTTAAATCAGGATTTCAGACTTTGCCTCAAGTCAGCCTTACCCGCACCACTGGATTTTCTGCTGGCCCTGCTAGGAGCCAGAGGCCTGCCCTTTACGGATAAATGCAAGCTGATCCGTGCACTGATAAGTCTAAAAAGGCAAAAATGGCAGGTTCCCCAGGCACAAACCGTTGGCAACTGGCTAAGGCAGGAAAAACAAACGCCTTTTCTTTATCAGGCATTTTGGGAGCCGCTTTGCATTGCCACGCTGAACACGCATACTGACAAAGCCAGCATGCAACTGTTTGCCCGTGTCTTGCAGCACAGTACCGATGCCGGCAAACAGGCCTCCGACTTCCTGATACCAAGGGTGGATCTAAGTGCCTTATGGGCAGAAAAGCTCAGCGCTGAGATTACGATTGCTTACGGTAAAAGCATACAATCCATACAAATGACGTCTACCGGTTACCAAATAGATGGATGGGATGTCGAAGGGGTGATTCTGGCCACGCCTCCCACACAATGTGCCAAAATCATGGCTTCCCTGCCCGGCAGTGAAAACCAGCCCGCGCTCATGAAAGCACTGCAACAGTTCAGCTTCAATCCCATTCTGACCATTACCCTTGAGCTGGAAAAAAACTGGGACTTGCCCTTGCCACTTTATCTGCTTAAAACAGACAATCCGCAACAAGACCCGGGACAATGGCTATTCATGCGCTCACGCTTCATGAAAGATACAAGCAAAAGTGCACGACCCGAAATTACCATTGTTATCAGCCAGGCCAGTGAATGGCTGGACAAGGACAAAACGGAAATTATCCGACTGGCAATTGAACAGCTTGCCAGACAGGCCCCGGCAAACCTGCCCTTGCCTGGCGTTACTGCCTGGGACATCATTACCGAAAAAAGGGCCACCTTTAGCGCTGAGCCGGGCCTGCAGCGCCTGCCAAACCCCACTGCCTGGCCAGGTTTATATCTGGCTGGCGACTGGACCGACACCGGTTTTCCAGGGGTGCTTGAAGGTGCTGTCAAAAGCGGACAACTTGCAGCCCGACTTTTGGCACAACACCTTACTTCATGAAATTGACAATTTTCTCCAGGGGCTCGTCTACGGCTGACCCACTGGATTTGAGAATATCAGCCAGTGTGTATTTGGCAAAACAGGCAATAAATGCATCCAGCGCTTCTTGCATCACGTCCGTCAAACCGCAATAGGCCCCAATATTGCAAGTATTGTCACTGCCAAAACACTCCACCAAATAAAAATCCGGCTCAACCGTTTTAATCACTTCAGCCAAACAAATTTCTTCCGGCTGTTTGGCCAGCTTCATGCCTCCGCCTTTACCTCTTATGGTTTCAATCCATGCCAACTGACTAAGCTGGTGCGTGATTTTCATAAGGTGAGGTTCTGAAATATGATAGGCCTTGGCAATTTCCTTAATGGTACAAAGCCTGTCCGAATGCATGGCCAAATACAAAAGCATCCTGAAAGCATAGTCTGTTCTAACCGTCAGCCTCATTTTTTCTCCATGGGTTTAATCAGGCCGCCTTTATCAAAAGCCTGGTCTGCGCGGGGCCGCGTCAGAATGGGTACAAACTGCCAAAGATAGAAACCAAAAGCCAGTATCCAGGCAAGCCCTGCCACATGCAGCAAAGACTGGGTATAAGCCGACGGGTACAAGGCTGCCAAACGGCTGATAGTGGCCACGAGCACCAGCACGTAACTGCTGACCATTAAGCGGCTTGCCTTTAACGGGTGTCCGGTATGTCCCAGCGCAGTACGGGTTAGCATGCCAATAATCATGATAGAAAACCCGCCCATACCAATAACGTGAATATACGCGGCAGGACGGACCATGATGGAAGGACGGATACCGGCAAAATACAAGGCGCCCATTACCAGACCCAGACCCAGGAAGAAATAAGCCAGATACAACACCCAAAGCAGGGGTTCACCCAAGACTTTGGAAGGCTTCCATTGGATAACCTGGACAATCGCAATGATACCGGCAATGCCGATAAACAACGCCATTACTTTGGGCAAGGCAACAAGCCCACAGAAAATCGCAATCCCACAGGCAATTAACTGGTACAGCCCGGAACGGGTATGCATGGGAATCTGCAAGCCCTGAATTTTACGGGTGGCAAAAAATGGCACGACACGACGGGCAATTAACAGGGCAATCAGCACCATAAACAGAATGCCGACTTCAAAAAACGACATCAGCACATCCAACTTGCCCTGATAATAGGTAAGCAGAAACATCAGATCCATTATGCCAAGACCCAATACAGCCCATGGTAAGGCATAGTTGCGTTTGCTTTTGGCTTTCAGGATCACCCTGAACAGACAAATGGCCGATACCAGGTAAAAAGAAAACTCATATAGCATACCGGTGAAAAACATGCTATCGCCCGGAATCATAAAAGCAACACGGGCAATGAGCCAGGTAAGGGCAAGAATGGCCAGCGGCATGCCTTTTATCGGATTGGAGCCGGTCCAGGTTGCACTGGCAGTCAATAAAAAGGCAACCGCGATGGTACCCACAAAGGCCCACAGCATTTCATGGGCATGCCACCATATTCCATTTAAAGTGCCCAGCAAAAATTGCGGGGTATATATCCACAGCAAAATAGAAATCAGTGCCCAGGCTGCACCGGCAATATATAAGGGCCGAAACCCCAACGACAGGAACGCCGTCATCCGGGTTTCGGGCTTTTTGGTTTTGCCGGGTGGAGAGATGGAAATAAGTGTACTCATGTATTGACCCTGTTTAACGTCATCATCACTTTATAAGATACCTATTATATATACCTTATAAGAAAAAAGCTATTCTTGTGATAGAAGTACACAATAAACACTTATTTGAATAACTGAACCAGCCACATCCCCAGTGCCGTCAACAATAAAGTGCTGCCCAGGCTGATACCCATATAGGCACCCGCCCACAACAATTGTCCTTTAAGTAAAAACTGCAAGGTTTCTGCCGAGAAGGTGGAGAAAGTGGTTAATCCCCCCAGGAATCCGGTCACCAGAAACAGTCTTACCCATAATGGGGTCTGCTCGTTGAAAGAAAAAAAACCAATCAGCATACCAATGAACAAGCCACCCAGACAATTGGCCAACAAGGTTCCCCATGGCCAGGACTCCTGATTAAGGGCTATCCCCAGCAACCAGCGCAACACGGCACCAAGGGCGGCACCGGTGGCCACTGCAAAAAAATTACCGGCAGTAAACAGGATCATGACTTAATAGCGATAGGATGAATGAACGATATTAATGAGGGTACAGCTTGCTGATATGCAGAAATGAGAGCACAGATAAACAAGGGCACCGAAGTGCCCCTGAAATATAACTTACAACTGTACATGTTCCTGAATATATGAACGAACCAGTTCAACATTACAGTCCATGACAGTGACTTTCTGCGGCAAGTCAGCCAATCCTTTCAGGTGCTCGGGAACCGGTGCCGGCTGGCCAATCGCCTCCTGAATGGTCTCACTGAACTTGGCCGGCAGGGCTGTTTCAAGAACCAACATGGGAATACCTTCTTCCTGGTACTGACGGGCCACTTTTACGGCATCAGCCGTATGCGGATCGATCAGCACACCTTCCTGCTCGTAAACCGTTTTAATGGTTTGCAGACGATCTGCATGAGAACTTTGACCACCCACAAAGCCGAATTTTTCTTCAAACAGGGGTTTAAGATCGCTCAGGTCAAATGAACCGTTACGCTCGAGAGATTCCCACAAGCCCTTGACCTTGCTGGCATCCTGACCGACGAGATCATAAACAAAACGCTCGAAATTGGAGGCTTTGGAAATATCCATGGATGGGCTGGAAGTGGCAAAGGTTTGCTCGGCAGTACGGGGCTTGTACACTCCGGTTCGGAAAAATTCTTCGAGAACATTGTTTTCATTGGTGGCCAGCACCAGACGACGTACTGGCAAACCCATACTGCGGGCAATGTGCCCCGAAAGGATATTACCGAAATTACCGGAAGGCACCGCAAAGGAAACCTGTTGGTCATCCTGGCTGGTGGCACGCAGCCAGGCCCAGAAATAATAAACCACCTGTGCCGAAATACGGGCCCAGTTAATGGAGTTTACTGCACCAAGATGATACTTTTCCTTGAATTCAAGGTCTGAGGCCAACACTTTGACGATATCCTGGCAATCATCAAAAACACCACGCACGGACAGATTATGGATATTTTCGTCTTGCAGGGAATACATCTGCGCACGCTGAAAATCACTCATCCGCCCATAGGGGGACAACATGAAAACCGAGATCCCTTTTTTGCCGCGCAAAGCATATTCAGCCGCAGAGCCCGTATCACCAGAGGTGGCACCCAGAATATTGATGGTGGTGTTTTTACGCGCCAGCACATATTCAAACACCTGACCCAGAAACTGCATGGCCATATCCTTGAAAGCCAAAGTGGGGCCTTCAGAAAGACCGATCAATGTCATTCCATTGGCAAGTGGCTTGAGCGGGACAATAGCTTCACTGCTAAACACCTGGCTGTTATAGGCCGCGTGAGTCAGCCTGGACAGGTCCTCTTCAGGAATATCGGTGATAAACAGTTTCAGCACCTGGGTGGCCAGGTCTGCATAGGAAAGATGTCGCCAGGAAGCAAGCGTTTCACGGCTTACCTGAGGCAGACTTTCTGGCATGGCCAGACCACCGTCACGGGCCAGACCCTCTAGCAGGATTTCAGAAAAAGGAAGGGCTGCCATCCCACCACGGGTAGAAACATATCTCATGATAGATTTTCCAGTCGGATACGAGTTACAGAAGAATGGACAAAGCCAAGGTTTTCAATCATGCGAATGGCGTCAACCACATTGCCCTCGCGCGCTTCATGCGTAAGGATAATAATGGCCGCACTGCCCTCTCCTTTTTGCTCCTGCACCATGGAGTTGATGGAGATGGATTTATCTGCCAGGATACGAGTCAGATCAGCCAGCACGCCAGGACGGTCTTCAACGGTAAACCGCAAATAATAAGAAGTCCTGATTTCAGCAATGGGAAGAATATCAAAATCGGCCAATGCATTGGGCTGGAAAGCCAAATGCGGCACCCGGTTTTCAGGATCGGAGGTATGCATGCGGGTAACATCAACCAAATCCGCCACAACCGCAGATGCCGTTGGCTCGGCACCGGCACCGGCACCGTAATACAGGGTTTCGCCAATGGCATCACCCTTGACCAGCACCGCATTCATGGCGCCTTCCACATTGGCAATCAGTTTGGTAGCAGGCACCAGGGTTGGATGCACCCGCAGCTCGATGCCATTGGGACGACGCTTGGCAATGCCCAACAGCTTGATGCGATACCCCAGGCGCTCGGCATGGCTGATATCTTCCTGCTTCAGTGCGGTAATGCCTTCCACGTAGGCCTTGTCAAATTGAATGCGGATACCAAATGCCAAAGAGGCCAGCAAAGTCAATTTATGTGCGGCATCGATCCCTTCCACATCGAAGGTGGGATCGGCTTCGGCGTAACCCAGGCGTTGCGCCTCGGACAGGACGGTTTCAAAGGGCAAGCCACGCTGGCGCATTTCACTAAGAATGAAATTGGTGGTGCCATTGATAATACCGGCCACCCACTGGATACGGTTGGCGGTTAAGCCCTCACGAATCGCCTTGACGATGGGAACCCCACCGGCCACGGCCGCTTCAAAGGCAACCATGACACCCTTCTTGCTGGCTGCGGCAAAAATTTCATTGCCGTGCATGGCCAGCAATGCCTTGTTGGCTGTTACCACGTGCTTGCCATTGGCAATGGCCTGCATGACCAGCTCACGTGCCAGGGTTTCGCCACCAATCAGCTCAACCACAATATCAATCTCGGGATCGCTAACCAACCCCATCAGATCATCATCAACCGGCAAAGCTTCGCCAAAGACGGCTTTTGCCTTGGAGGGTGTGCGGGTAGCCACACGCACGACTTCAATATCGCGACCGGCACGACGGGCAATTTCTTCAGCATTACGGGTTAACACTGAATAGGTCCCACCGCCCACTACACCAAAGCCCAGCAGGCCTACCTTAATTGGCTTTAAATTCATTTGAGATACCCGTCCTTCCTGAACATGTCCTTGATACCGCGTATAGCCTGGCGAGTGCGTTGCTCATTTTCGATCAGGGCAAAACGGACGTAGTTGTCACCATACTCACCAAAACCGATACCGGGAGAAACCGCCACTTTGGCCTCGGCCAGCAATTTTTTGGAGAATTCCAGTGAACCCAAGTGCTTATAAGGCTCGGGGATCTCGGCCCATATATACATGGAGGCCTTGGGAACTTCAACCATCCAGCCAGCCTCATGCAAGCCCTTGCATAAAACATCACGACGCTTCTGATACTGGGCAACCACTTCCTTGACACAGTCCTGGGGACCTTCAAGCGCGGCAATGGCACCCACCTGGATGGGTGTGAAAGTACCATAATCATGGTAACTTTTCATACGTGCCAGGGCACTGACAATTTCCTCATTACCCACCATGAATCCAATACGCCAGCCGGCCATGTTATAGCTTTTACTCATGGTAAAGAACTCTACTGCCACGTCTTTGGCACCAGGCACCTGCATAATGGAGGGTGCCACATAGCCATCGAAAGTAATATCGGCATAAGCCAGGTCGTGCACAACAATAATGTCATGCTCCTTGGCCAGCTTTACCACGCGCTCAAAAAACGGCAAATCCACGCATTGTGCGGTTGGGTTGCTGGGAAAGCCCAGAATCATCATTTTGGGCTTGGGAATGGATTCACGCACCGCCTTTTCGATTTCCTCAAAGAAGTCGGTGCCGGGTGTCATGGGCACGGAGCGGATATTGGCACCCGCAATGACCGCACCATAAATATGAATGGGATAACTGGGGTTGGGCACAAGAACGGTATCGCCACGATCAAGAGTCGCCAGCATTAAATGTGCCAGACCCTCTTTGGAACCAATAGTGACAATCGCTTCCTTGTCGGGATCAAAAGAAATTTGATAGCGATGTAAATACCAGTCGGTGATGGCCTTGCGCAAACGCGGAATCCCCTTGGAAACCGAATAACCATGCGTATTGGGTCGTTCGGCCGCCTCTACCATTTTCTTGACAATGTGCTCGGGAGTGGGGCCGTCCGGGTTACCCATGGACATATCGATAATATCTTCGCCACGCCGGCGCGCCGCCATTTTAAGCTCTCCGGTGATATTGAAAACATACGGAGGAAGTCGCTCTATACGTGGAAAATGCCTCATGGCCAACACCTTTTTAAACAAAAATAAATAAAACGCAATAAAACCTATTAATCTAGCGCATATGAACTGCATGATCAAATAGTTTTGGGCGGTTAGGTAAAAATTTGTATAAAAACATCTTTTTTCCATTTTAATGCAGGAATAGATCGATAATCACATAACAGGCATTCAATTGCCATGATGTCCGTCCAGCCATCACAAACATGAAATATAGATAGAATATGATTAGTACGCATAAGGAGAAAAAGTGCAATTACAGAAAGTTGAACGCTCTGCTTTGAATACCGTTACGCGATATGGTGACAGTCATATTGATGTTAACGATATCCGCTATGAAAACGCCATCTGTTTCAAACCCGAGGGTCCAATAAACACCTGGCCGGTCACAAAAGTTTCGGACATCACGACCGAGTTGCTGGAACTGGCTGCCGGTGTGACTGCCAAACACGCCAGTGCCCTGGATTTTCTGGACGATAACGCCCCTGCCTCTTATGATAATGCCCCTGATATCCTGCTTGTTGGAACCGGTGCAAAACAGGTGTTTATTTCACCCCAAATACTGGCTCCCTTATTAAAAGCCGGAATTGGCATTGAATGCATGGATTCACAGGCTGCAGCACGCACCTATAATGTGTTAATGTCAGAAGGACGCAATGTTGCCGTCGCACTAATGTTGAACGAAGACAAAGGAAATAATTGAATGAGTGATTTACCCGTTGTGGGAGAAAAAGCACCGGCATTCAAGGCGGAAAGCCATCTGGGGCCCATTGACCTGAATGCACTCAAGGGCAAAAATGTCGTCCTGTATTTTTACCCGAAAGACAACACGCCCGGATGCACCGTTGAAGCCCAGGACTTTCGTGACCGATATGAGCAGTTCCAGGCGTTGAATACGGAAATTATTGGTGTTTCACGCGACTCCCTGAAAACACACACCAATTTCAGTAACAAACATGAATTGCCCTTCCCCCTGATTGCCGATCCTGAAGAGCAATTATGTACGCAATTTGGTGTCATGAAACTGAAGAACATGTATGGCAAACAGGTCAGGGGCATTGAACGCAGCACCTTCCTGATCAACAGCCAGGGAATTCTGGTGCAGGCGTGGCGCGGCCTGAAAGTACCCGGCCATGCCGACATGGTACTTGAAGCCGTCAAGGACATTGCCACCCACTAAGCCAACCCATTTACTGCATGCCTGTGCATGCAGGCAAACCCGGAACAAGAGTATAACGAATGCCACTACCCAAGTTGCCTACGAAACCTGCCGATACGATTGATATTAACACCATCGCCACACCCAAACCCAGGGCAACCGCCACGGCAGCCCGTGCACGCCCCAAAGCCAGTGCCACCAAGGCCACGGCTGCGGCAACCGAAGTCGTGGCTGATGTTGCCCAAGCAGCAAAAACCTCACGCCCGGCCACCACAACCGCCGCCGGTAAAACTGCAACCAAGAGCGTGAGCGAAAGCGTGGAAAGCAAACAAGCCGCGCCAGGCACCACCAAAACCACGGCAACAAAAAACCAGGCGACAAAAAAAACAACCCGCAAAACAACAAACACCGCCACTACGGAAACCAAAAAACTGTTTGTACTCGATACCAATGTATTGTTACACGACCCCTCTTCGCTGTTCCGTTTTCAGGAGCACGATATTTTCCTGCCCATGATGACCCTCGAAGAGCTGGATCATCATAAAAAAGGCATGACTGAAGTTGCCCGTAATGCCCGGCAGGTCAGCCGCTCCCTGGATGCCCTGGCGGCCGAAACCGACGATATCCTGCATGGCATGAGGCTGGATGTCTTGGGCAATAAGGATGCAACCGGCCTGCTGCTGTTCCAGACTTCAAACATGGAAAGCGATCTGGGCATCAGCCTGCCCACCGGCAAGGCTGACAATATGATCCTGAGTGTCGTGCAAACCCTGCAAAAGCAACACCCCAAACGACAGGTCATTCTGGTCTCCAAAGACATCAACATGCGTCTGAAGGCACGCGCCCTTGGCATGGAAGCCGAGGACTACCTGAACGACCACTCACTTGAAGACTCAGACCTGCTGTACGATGGCATTATGCAATTGCCGGCCAACTTCTGGTCTCGGCATGGTAAAGATGTGGAATCCTGGATGCAAGGAGGCACCACCTACTACAAGATCAAAGGGCCGCTGTGCCCCGAATTCATTATCAATGAATTTGTATATCTTGAAGGCGACACCCCTTTATATGCACAAGTCAAGGAAGTGAGCGGTAAAACCGCTGTGTTAGCCACTTTGCGCGACTACACGCATAAAAAGAATAATGTCTGGGGAGTCACGGCACGCAATCGTGAACAGAACTTTGCCCTCAATCTGCTCATGAATCCCGACTGTGATTTTGTTTCTCTTCTGGGCCAGGCAGGCACAGGAAAAACACTTCTTGCATTGGCATCAGGGCTTACACAGGTACTTGAAACAAAACGTTATAGCGAAATCATCATGACCAGGGTCACTGTTCCCGTGGGTGAAGACATTGGCTTTTTGCCCGGAACTGAAGAAGAAAAAATGCAACCCTGGATGGGCGCCCTTGAAGACAACCTGGAATTCCTGAATTCCGGCATTCACACAGAAGCCGGTGACTGGGATCGCAGCGCCAGCAAAGAATTCATCAAATCGCATATCAAGGTCAAATCGCTTAACTTCATGCGTGGACGCACTTTCCTGAATAAATTTCTCATTATTGATGAGGCCCAGAACCTGACACCCAAACAAATGAAAACCCTCATTACGCGGGCAGGTCCTGGCACCAAGATTGTGTGCCTGGGTAATATCGCCCAAATTGACACCCCTTATTTAACCGAAGGCAGTTCAGGACTGACCTATGTGGTGGACCGCTTTAAAGGATGGTCCCATTCAGGGCATGTCACCCTGCAAAAAGGTGAGCGCTCACGCCTGGCCGACTACGCCAGCGATGCACTATAGGAAATAATTGCACCCCTGAATTATTATTGTGGTATAAAAATAAAACCTGCGATCTTTCGTTCGCAGGTTTTATTATGGGTACCCAATTCTGCTGCCACCCATATTTCAGGCAGGCTTAATCCGCAATAAAGCTGTCACCGGAACCCATATAATTAAGAAACTTGGTGCTTTCACCGGCAAAGGTCATTTTCACGGTACCGATAGGTCCATTCCGCTGCTTGCCAATAATGATCTCGGCCGTCCCCTTATCCGGGGTTTCCGGGTGATAAACCTCATCACGATAGATAAACAGAATTAAATCGGCATCCTGCTCAATCGCTCCTGATTCACGCAGGTCACTCATGATGGGTCGTTTATTAGTTCGCTGTTCAAGACTGCGGTTAAGCTGGGACAACGCAATCACCGGACAGTTCAGCTCACGTGCCAGCCCCTTCAAAGAGCGACTGATTTCAGAAATTTCAGCTGTCCTGTTTTCGTTCTTGCCACCACTGCCGCTGCCTGACATCAACTGCAGGTAGTCGATAATAATTACGCCCAGTTGGCCGCATTTACGGGTAAGCCGTCGGGCACGGGCACGAAGATCAATGGGGTTCAAGCCTGGCGTTTCATCGATGAAAATCTGCGCATTTTGCATCAACTGCATGGCATGGGTGATTTTTGGCCAGTCATCGTCCAGCAGGCGCCCGGTACGCATACGTTGCTGATCAAGACGCCCCACCGAGCCCAGCATACGGGCCGCCAGCTGAACCGCGCCCATTTCCATGGAAAAAACCGCCACCGGCAAGCCCTGGTCAATAGCCACGTGCTCACCAATATTCATGGAAAACGAGGTTTTACCCATGGATGGACGGCCCGCAACAATAATGAGATCGCCGGGGTGCATGCCAGAGGTTTTCCGATCAAGATCCACAAATCCGGTCGGTACACCCGTCACATCCGAAACATTGTCTCGATGTGCCAGTTCATCGATCCGATCCACCACATCAATCAGCAACTTGCTCATTTCATGGAAATCATTCTCGCTGCGGGTACCCTCTTGAGCGATCTTGAAAATCCGGGCCTCTGCCTCATCCAGTAACTGACGCGCTTCCTTGCCTTTGGGGTTCAGGGCCTCGGAGGCAATTTCATCGGCAATACTAACCAGTTTTCGCAACATGGCCCGTTCGCGGACAATTTCCGCATAACGCCGAATATTGGCAGCCGAAGGCGTATTCTGGGCCAGGGCATTCAGATAAGCCAGACCACCTATTTCCTCTGCCTTGCCTTCGGTTTCCAGGGATTCGTAAATAGTGACGACGTCTGCCGGCCTGTCCAGGTTTATGATTTTACAGACATGACGCCAAATGACACGATGATCATGACGATAAAAATCATCTTCACTCAGAATATCCGAAATATACTCAAGTGCCGAGTTATCCAATAACAAACCACCCAGCACCGACTGCTCGGCCTCTATGGAATGAGGAGGCAGGCGAAGTGATTCAATTTGAGGGTCGACTACATTCATGCTGTTTACAATATGGGACGTGTTGAACGATGCGCGCAAAGCTTGCGCGTAAAGAAAGAAGATGCAAAATACAAGGATAATAAATACAAGGATAATATTATCCGATGCAACCTCCAAGTATATACGTAAAAAAGCCGGCTATTGCCGGCTTTTACAAGCTTGACAGTTTTAAAAAGCTGTCTGTTAAGCCATATCACCTTGAACTGCAACGGTGATTTCAGCATTAACGTCTGCATGCAGGTGAACCTGAACAGGATACTCTCCAACAGCTTTCAGGGCACCATCCAGCAAACGAACCTGTTGTTTCTCAACAGACTCAAAACCGGCAGCAACCAGGGCGGCAGCAATATCCATGTTGGTAACAGAACCGAACAGACGACCGTCCACACCGGCTTTCTGGTTGATGGTCAGGACAAAACCGTTCAGTTTTTCACAAACAGCTTGTGCAGCTGCCAGTTTTTCAGCCTGTGCTTTTTCCAGTTCTGCACGACGTGCCTCGAACTCTTTCAATGCGGCTTCTGTCGCGCGGCGGGCTTTTTTCTGAGGGATCAGGAAATTGCGTGCGTAACCGTCACGAACACGAACAACCTCACCCAGGTTACCCAAATTGCCGATTTTTTCTAGCAAAATAACTTGCATGATTAATAATCCTTAATTATTTGTGGTTGTCAGTGTATGGAAGCAAAGCCAGGAAACGGGCACGCTTGATAGCTGTATCAAGCTGGCGCTGGTAGTTTGCTTTTGTACCTGTTAAACGGGCAGGAATGATTTTGCCAGTTTCTGTAATGAAGTCGCGCAATGTATCGACATCTTTGTAATCGACTTCTTCAACACCTGCTGCTGTAAAGCGGCAGAATTTACGACGTTTGAACAATGGATTTTGCTGCGTGAATTTGCTGCGTTTGTCCTTGCCTTTTTTCATGAAAGCCATGATTTGTGCCTTTATTCGTGTGTGAGGCCTGGGCCTCGAATTCATAAAAGAGCTTTATGCCCTGAACTTAAGTATTTCAGACAGTAGGGTGAACCATTGCAACAGCATTTGATGGAAACTGGACGCTCTGGATATGCAGAATGACACGTCCGGAATTTTTACGCGCCTGAGCCAAAAAGCCCTTGACACGCACTTCACTTCCCAATGCAAGACCCGACATCACCATAGCGGTTTCTCCGAGCACTCTTGCATGAATGATCAACTCAATCATGCGTGGATGTGAAGCTTCAATGATTTCCGATTGATGCTGAAGCACAAGATCCAGTGCCGGCAAGCCCGCCGGTGTATGCCTTAACGGCTTGACCTCCAGTAGCCTGGCCTGCAATTGAACCTGGTTCACAAACAATAACCAGCTGATTACTCTTCGCTATCCTGCTCTGCAGATGACTCGGCAGTTGCTTTACGCGCTTCTTCACGCTCGACAGATTTCATCATGATAGATGCATCTGTGTGCGCTTTACTGGTTTTGATAACCAGGTTGCGTAAAACAGCATCGTTGTAGCGGAAAGAGTGTTCCAGCTCGTCAAGCGTTTCCTGGTTGCACTCGATGTTCATACACACGTAATGGGCTTTAACCAGTTTTTGAATTGGGTATGCCAACTGACGACGACCCCAGTCTTCAAGACGGTGGACAACACCATTGTTGCCTGTTACCAAAGCTTGATAACGTTCGATCATTGCAGGGACCTGTTCACTTTGGTCCGGGTGCACGATAAACACTACTTCGTAGTGACGCATAATAACTCCTTAAGGATATCTTGCCATTAACATAAATGGCAACTGACAGCCCGCCCATGCTTTTGCCACCCGATTCAATTCAAAAACACCAAATTAAACCCGCCACAAAGCATAAGTCGAGCAAGAAACCGTTAAATATAACATAATTCTTAAAAACAAACAAAAAATTATTCAGATTTCGTTCTGTTTTTAAATACCTGAAAAGGCCACCCACACTTTGTCGCAAACCCGCGACAAAGTGCGATCATCATCCTTCGATTACTGCGTAAGCCGAATGATTATGAATGGATTCAAAGTTTTCAGCTTCGATTTTATAGCGCCTGAGCTGGGGAATTTTCCGGATATTGGCTGCCACGTCACGAATCAGGTCTTCAACGAACTTGGGATTATCGTAAGAGTGTTCAGTGACATACTTTTCATCCGGGCGTTTCAACAAGCCCCACAATTCGCAGGAAGCCTGTTTTTCAACGGTTTTAATGACCGATTCCATCGTATACGCACTATCTGCAACCAGCTGAACGGTAATGTGTGAGCGCTGGTTGTGGGCACCATAAGCGGAAATGGCTTTAGAGCACGGACACAGACTCATGACCGGCACAACCACATTAAATTCGAACTCGACCTCATTGCCACGGGCAACCGCAAACCAGGTAACCTGGTAATCCATCAGGCTTTCAACGCCTGAAACCGGTGCACTCTTGTTAATAAAATACGGGAAAGAAACGGTCAGATCACCTTTTTCAGCATGCAACAAAGGCAGCATCTCGCGAGCCATGTCCTTGAAAAGCTCAATAGTCATGGCTTGTGAGCGATAGCGCTCAAGCAGCGCCACGAAGCGGGACATATGTGTCCCTTTTTCGTCTTCGGGTAAAAATACGGTAAGTGTCCATTCAGCAATGGTGGGCTGCACTGAACCATCAGCAGCCTGCACCAGCATGGGATGTTTTACACGTCTGATTCCTACGCGTTCAATTGGTATATGACGCAAGTCCTGGGAACTTTGCACGTCGGGCATCAACTCGTCCGAGCCAATCATGGAATTCATATATTAAAAACCTAAGTAATATTCAAAACGGATTTAAAACGTGCGTGGATTGATGCCTCGATTCCATCAGAATCAAGGCCCACACCCTTCAAAAGCGCAGCCTGATCACCGTGATCGATAAAACGATCAGGCAAGCCAAGCTGCAAAATGGGTTTACTGAGCCCAAACGCGCTCATAAGCTCAGCAACGGCGCTACCAGCACCCCCCATTACACTACCTTCTTCCAGTGTCACAAACACTTCATGTGACGCTGCCAACTGTTTGACCAGTTCTGCATCAATCGGTTTTACAAAACGCATATCAACCAGCGTTGCATTCAATTTCTCGGCAACCGGCAAGGCTGCATGCAGCAAAGGCCCAAAAGCCAGAATCGCCAGACGCGAACCCTCACGACGCACCACACCCTTGCCCAGTTCGACAGGATCAAGCGTGTCACTGACATTTGCTCCCGCACCTGCACCCCTGGGATAACGCACTGAGGCCGGCCCTTGATAGTGGTAACAGGTATTCAGCAACAACCGCGCCTCATTTTCATCAGAAGGAACGGCCACCACCATATTGGGAATGCAACGCAAAAAAGCAATATCATAGTTGCCGGCATGGGTGGCGCCATCGGCCCCCACCAGCCCCGCCCGGTCCAGGGCAAAAGTTACATCCAGATTTTGCAGGGCAACATCGTGAATCAGTTGATCATACCCCCTTTGCAGGAAGGTTGAATAAATAGCCAGGACAGGTTTAAGGCCTTCACAGGCGATACCGGCCGCAAAAGTGACCGAATGCTGTTCGGCAATGCCCACATCGAAATAACGGTTCGGAAAGCGTTTTTCAAACTCGACCATCCCGCTGCCTTCCCGCATGGCTGGCGTGATACCAACCAGCTTTTCGTCTTGCGAGGCCATATCGCACAACCAATGCCCAAAAACCTGGGTAAAGGTTTGTTTGCCCGGCTTGGCAGGTTTCTGGATACCTACTTCGGGGTCAAATTTGCCGGGTCCATGATACAGGATAGGGTCGGCCTCGGCCATTTTATAACCCTGCCCTTTTTTGGTAACCACATGCAGGAATTGCAAACCACCCATTTGGCGCAGATTTTGCAAGGTGGGCACCAGCGCATCCAGGTCATGGCCATCTATGGGACCCACATAATTAAAGCCGAACTCCTCAAACCAGGTAGCCGCCCCCAATATACCTTTGGCATGCCCTTTCATTTTACGGGCCATTTCCATGACCGGAGAAGGAAACTGCCCCAATACCGCCTTGCCTACACTGCGGGCTTCCTGATAAAGCGTCCCCGACAGCAACCTGGCCAGATACTTGTTAAGCGCCCCCACCGGAGGGGATATGGACATATCATTGTCGTTAAGAATAACCAGCAGATTAATGCCAGGGGTGACACCGGCATTATTCAACGCCTCGTAGGCCATGCCCGCCGTCATGGAACCATCGCCAATGACGGCAATGTGCTGACGCTCTATTTGCAGATTACGTGAAGCCACGGCCATTCCCAAGGCGGCCGAAATGGACGTGGAAGAATGGGCGGTACCAAAAGCATCGTATTCTGATTCGCTACGTTTGGGAAAGCCCGAAATACCACCTTCCTGGCGTAAATGTGCCATCCCCTCACGTCGCCCGGTAAGAATTTTATGCGGGTAGGACTGGTGCCCGACATCCCAGATGATCCGGTCATGCGGTGTATTAAACACATAGTGAAGCGCAAGCGTAAGCTCTACCGTTCCAAGATTGGACGACAGATGACCTCCCGTTCTGGATACCGAGTGAATAATAAAAGACCGAAGCTCGCTGGCCGCCTGCTCGAGCTCTGAACGGCTTAGTTTTCTGACATCATCGGGCGTGTTGAGCTTTTCTAGAAAATTTGACATTAATACGCTTCACATCAATAACTGCGGTGAATAATGAAATCGGCCAACTCTTTGAGTCGAACGGCAGAATCACCTAATGGTTTAATGGCTTCGATAGCCACTTCATACAATTTCCGGGCAAAATCCCGAGACTCTTCAAGACCCATAATCGAGACATAGGTGGGTTTGTTTTCTTCGGCATCCTTGCCAGCTGTTTTACCCAAGCCTTCTGTGTCAACCGTGACATCAAGAATATCATCGACAATCTGGAAGGCCAACCCAATGGCAGAGCCGTATGTTTCCAGCGCACGCCTGGTTTCAGAGGTGGCACCGGTAACAATAGCCCCCAGCAAAACACTGCCTTCGATAAGCGCCCCGGTTTTCAGGCGATGCATGAATTGCAGCTGATCAAGGGTCAGTGTCTGATTAACACTGGCCAAATCAATGGCCTGCCCCCCCACCATTCCCAGGCTGCCAGCTACCCGCCCAAGCACCTGCACAGCCTGTACCACCAGGGCAGGCGCTACCGGCATTTGCGCAAGCTCGGCAAAAGCCAGCGGTTGCAGGGCATCACCCGCCAACATCGCAGTAGCCTCACCAAACCGCACATGCACCGTAGGTTGCCCCCTGCGCAGGACATCATTATCCATGCAGGGTAAATCATCATGAACCAGGGAGTAAGCATGAATCAGTTCAACGGCCGCGGCAGCCTTGTCAAGCGCATGGCTATATGAATCTATCGCAACGCCCTGTTGCAAGGCAGCCCTTCCTGCCGCATAGACCAGCGTGGCACGAATTCTTTTGCCCCCCCCCAAGGTGGCATAGCGCATGGCTTCATGCAACTCGAGCGGTACCTCGTTAGCACCGGGAAGCGCCTTCTCGAGTGCCGTTTCCACATTGTTGACACAAGCAAGCAGCCAGTCCTGAAAACACATTGAACCTGTACTCATTGTCTATTCAACCTCGATTTGTGCCGGGCGCAACAAATTGTTCTGAAGCACCTGCACCTGTTGTTCCGCGGCATCCAGGCGCTCCTGACAAACCCGCGCCAGCGCCACCCCCCTTTCATAGGCTTTCAAAGAGGCTTCCAGGGAAAGCACATCGCTTTCCATTGACTGTACAATCTCTTCAAGCTCTTTCAGGGCAGACTCAAAATCCTTAGGCAAATCAATGACATCCAGTTTTTCGGTTGATTCTGACAAGGGGCACTCCAGAAAAATTCAAATAATCTGGTATTGTACGAAATCATGGCCTGCCAAGGGCCATATTTTAAGAGTTTTACGTATTTTTCAATCTGCGCCTTTTTTACGAGCCCAAAAAAATAATAACCTCCCTTACTTTTTTTATTATTAAGGCATTGAATTTTCTGTACAATTTAGCGCTACTTTCTATTTCAACAATTTGCCGGCTCATGACCCTTGGTGAGGCGGCTTTATTATATATAAGCGGGGGATCCACAAAATGTCAGTAATTGCATCCATGAAACATGTTGAACCGGCGCAAACCCAATTACCGGTACATGTTTATTTTGACGAAAACGTCTTTGCCAGGGAACAGGAACAAATTTTCAGACAGTCCGCCTGTTATGTGGGGAACGAGAAAATGGTACCCAACATCGGAGACTGGAGAACCCTGGTTCAGGAACAGGCCGGACGAATTCTGGTTCGCAACAAAAACGGCCCCGAATTGTTATCCAACGTTTGCCGCCACCGCCAGGCCATCATGCTGGGCGGGGAAGCCGGCAATGTAACCGGTGCCGTCAAGAATCATGGCAATCTGCAAGAAAATGGTGGCAATATTGTCTGCCCCCTGCACCGCTGGACTTATGACAACCAGGGAACCTTGCTGGGCGCTCCGCAATTTGGCGAAAAACCTTGCAAAAACCTGCAAAGATTCCCGCTGTCAAACTGTCATGGCCTGCTTTTTGAAGGCCCGCGCGACCCTGCGACGGATCTTGCCCGGCTTTTTTCCAAGCCCGAGTTCGATTTTTCCGATTACGTTCTGGATCATGTCGAAGTACATGAGTGCAACTATAACTGGAAAACCTTCATTGAAGTCTACCTCGAAGACTACCATGTTGCGCCCTTTCATCCTGGATTGGGCAAATTCGTCACCTGTGACGATCTTCAGTGGGAGTTCGCAGACTGGTTCAGTGCGCAACATGTAGGCACCCATCAGGCGCTGGCCAATCCCGGATCCGAGGTCTATAAAAAATGGCACAATGAGTTGCTTAAGTTCCGCCAGGGCGAGCAACCCGACTTTGGCGCCATCTGGGTCACTTACTATCCCACCCACATGATAGAGCTTTACCCCCATGTGCTGGTTTTATCCACGCTGTATCCTGTCAACCCACAAAAAACCGTCAACATCGTCGAGTTTTATTATCCCGAAGAAATCGTCATGTTTGAGCGCGATTTTATCGAAGCCCAGCGGGCCGCCTATATGGAAACCGCGATTGAAGATGATGAGATTGCCGAGCGCATGGATGCCGGTCGCCTGGCCCTGCTCAAACGCAACACCAGCGAAACAGGCCCATACCAGTCTCCACTGGAAGATGGCATGCAACATTTTCATGAGTGGTACAACCGCATCATGAATCATTAATTAGCCGGTCACAGAAAAAAAATCATTTTAAACTTAAAAAATACCCCCCCCTTGAAAGGAAACCGCTTTCAAGGGTTTTTTTATCGGTGCATGTAATTGCGCGTATTTAATGCCTAGCCAACCGCAACAGGCCTGGAACTGTCACTGCACCATTCGCTCCAGGACCCGGGGTAAAGCGCAGATCCCGTTAAACCCGCCACTTCCATGGCCAGCAGGTTATGGCAGGCACTGATTCCGGAACCACACTGGTGAACAATCTGCTCCGGCTTGTTGTTGCCAAGCAATTGTGCAAAACCGGACTTAAGCTCGTCAACGGGAAGAAAGAAACCATCACTATCCAGATTACGGGAAAATGGCCAATTTATCGCTCCGGGAATATGCCCGGCAACTGGATCAATGGTTTCATTTTCACCACGGAAACGGTTTTCAGCACGCGCATCGATAACCGTAAAAACAGGCTGATTGATATTGGCCAGTACCGCATTGGCATCCACCACCGGCATGCCAGTGGCCCCAGACTCCCACACAACAGGCGCACGCGGTGCCGGTTTTTCACGCTCAATATCACCGCTAATCTGGCCCCAGGCACTCCAGCCACCGTTAAGCACCCTGACCTTGGTGCAACCCGCCCAGCGCAACATCCACCATAAATGAGCGGCAAACATGCTGTCCCTGGCGTCATAGACCACAATATTGGCCTGAGGATCAATACCCAGGTTACCTAGTAACCGGATAAACTCCTCACGTTCAGGCAAGGGATGCCGCCCATTTTTTCCTGTTTTGAGCCCGCACAGGTCAATTTCATGATCAAGGAAAATGGCGCCCGGAATATGTCCCTCGAGATATTGCTCCCTGCCCAACTGATGGTTGGCCAGATCATGCCTGGCATCCAGGAGAATCAGGCTATCATCATCATTTAATAAATCTTGCAACTCGAGTGCTGAAATTAAGGGTTCCACTTTCTTGCTCCAGATAGTTCAAAAAATCATCAAATTCAGGTCTCAGCCATTTTTTTCCGGGATCGGGCTGCCTCTGCCAGTTGCATGGTTCTCCAGGCAGACAGCAGTCCGGCCAAAATAATCAGCCCCATGCCTATCCAGGCCAGCAAATCGGGGATATCTCCCCAGAAAACGATACCCAGTATAGCTGCAAATATAATGGTACTGTATTGCAAAGCCGCAGTCAGAATCGGAGAACCCTGACCAAAGGCACGGGTAAGTGCAAGCTGTCCGATCAGTCCGCTAACGCCCACCCCGAAAAGTGCCAGCCAGGTGGTGAGATTGGGTTCCCCATAACCATGCGCCTTCAAGCCAAGAAAACCGGTTAACACCACAATCAGTGAAAAGTAGAAAACGGTTCTCCAGATCGGCTCTCCAATTGCCCCCAACGCTTTGATCTGCAACATGGCTATACCCCCAAATGCCCCAGACATCAGGCCCAGTGAAGCAGCAAACCACTGGTCTTCAGTGATGCTGGGGCGCAACACCAGCAACACCCCCAGAAAACCCAAAATGACCGACAGCAGACGCAGCGAATCTTTCGGGCCCTTGTTGCTGAAAAACACATAACCGGCAATAAACAGCGGAGAGGTATAGTTAAGACTGGCACTGGTTGATAACGGCAGGACGGAATAACCATAAAACCCCATCCACAGGGACGTTACGCCAAACAGATTACGTAAAACATGCAATTTAACACTTTTCGGCTTCAGGGACTGGTGGCTTAACAGCGCCCACAACACAATCGCTACAATGGAAGGCAACCCGCGGGCTATCACAACAAGAGGCAGGCTTGAGCCCATCTCATAAGACAGCTTGATACAAGTACCCATAATGGCGAACATTAATGCCGCCAGCAGCATCCACAACGATTGCATAGCCTATCTGACCCTGAAAGGAACATTCTGAAATAAGAAAATCATCATTCTATACCCAAGGTCCCTTTAAATGACGGGAAATCACCTTATATAATTATTAAACAAATCAATATCGCTGTATTAATCATTTTATTTAAACTATATTATGATGCAGCTCATTTCCGAAAACAGTTAGATTAAAAGACTTAAACCCTTATGAAACGCATTTTTCTATTTCTTATGACCAACCTGGCCGTTATGGTTGTGCTGGGTGTCACGCTAAATATCCTGGGCATCAACCGCTTCATCACGGCTGAAGGCCTGGACATGACGCAATTGCTGGCCTTCTCTGCCGTTGTCGGCTTTACCGGCTCCATCATCTCCCTGCTAATTAGCAAACCCATGGCAAAATGGAGCACGGGTGCCCGCGTCATTAACCCTGCCGCTCCCGCCAACAGCACGGAAGCCTGGCTGGTTGATACCGTTCATCAACTGGCCGACCGTGCGGGCATTGGCCATCCTGAAGTGGCCATTTATGAAGGAGATCCGAATGCCTTTGCCACCGGTGCCTTCAAAAATGATGCGCTGGTAGCCGTTTCCACCGGCCTGCTCAACAGCATGACCGAGGAAGAGGTCGCCGCAGTTCTGGGCCACGAAGTCGCCCACGTGGCCAATGGTGACATGGTAACGCTTACGCTTATTCAGGGTGTCGTCAATACCTTTGTCGTTTTCCTGTCACGCATTGTGGGTTATGTCGTTGACCGGGTCATCCTGAAAAATGAACGTGATGTCGGAATTGGTTACTACATTTCCGTCATCGTCTGTGAGATTGTCTTTGGCATCCTGGCTTCCATCATTGTTGCCTGGTTCTCCCGTCAGCGTGAATACCGTGCCGATGCCGGCGCGGCCCAGCTCCTGGGCTCAGCCGACCCGATGATTCATGCCCTTGCCCGTCTGGGCGGCCTCACCCCCGGTGAACTGCCCCAGCAATTGAACGCTTCGGGCATTAGTGGCAAAGTCAATGTGGCTGCCCTGTTCTCCACCCACCCGCCTATCGAGCACCGCATCAATGCATTGCGTGCCCGGGTTGTCAAATAAATAATTACCCGCTCTATCACGCTTTGGGCGCAATCGTACCCAAAGCGTTGGCAACTCAACCAACGCAAAAAAACAGCGCTCCGGCTTATAAACCGGAGCGCTGTTTTATCATGGTACAGACAAAGCATATCGGCTTTGAGCCTGTCTACGGCCTATTTAATGGGCCTGCTCCCAATTGGGACCCATCCCCACTTCAGCCACCAACGGCACCTTCAGCTCCGCCACGCCACACATAAGTTCAGGCAACCTGGACTTGACCAAATCCACTTCATCTTGCGGCACTTCCAGCACCAATTCATCATGCACCTGCATGATGATCATGGTTTTCAGGTTTTCCTTTTCTATCCATTCCTGCACGGCCACCATGGCCATTTTAATCAGGTCAGCCGCCGTGCCCTGCATGGGCGCGTTAATGGCCGCCCTTTCTGCCGCTGCTTTACGTGGCCCTTTGGCCCCCTTGATTTCAGGCAACCACAGACGCCGCCCGAAAACGGTTTCCACATACCCCTGCTCATTGGCCTTGGCCCGGGTAAGGTCCATGTAAGTAGCCACACCGGGATAGCGTTCAAAATAACGGTCAATGTAAGATTGCGCCGCATCACGAGTAATACCCAGGTTGCTGGCCAATCCAAATGCCCCCATACCGTAAATCAGACCAAAGTTAATGGCCTTGGCAGCACGACGCTGCTCAGCGGTTACTTCGTCCAGTGGCGTACCAAACACTTCGGATGCAGTTGCCCGGTGAATATCCTTGCCTTGGGCGAACGCCAATTGCAGGTTGGCATCATCCGACACATGCGCCATCACTCGCAACTCAATTTGTGAGTAGTCAGCCGACATAATGACGCCCCCTTTTTCGGGCACAAAAGCGGTTCTGACCCGGCGCCCTTCCTCGGTACGCACCGGAATATTCTGCAAGTTGGGATCGGAAGAAGCCAGACGACCTGTAATGACCGCGGCCTGCGCATAATTGGTATGCACCCGGCCGGTTTTGGGGTTGATCATTTTGGGTAATTTGTCGGTATAGGTGGATTTAAGCTTGGCCAGCCCACGGTACTCCAGCAAAGTGGCCGGCAACGGGTAATCCTGGGCCAGCTTGGTTAACACTTCTTCGTCGGTTGAGGGTGCCCCCTTGGGCGTTTTGCGGATAACCGGCAATTGCATGCGTTCAAATAAAATTTCGGCCAGCTGCTTGGGCGAGTTCAGATTAAACGGCTGACCCGCCAATTCGTATGCTTTATTTTCCAACTCCAACAGCTTCAAACCAATTTCATGGCTTTGCTGCTGCAAGGCTTTTTCATCAATCTTGACACCATTACGCTCGATTTTGGCCAACACTTCAGAAACCCACATCTCAAGCCGGTAAATCCGGTCAAGTCCTTCTTCAGCCACCACCAAAGGACGCATCAGACCAGCCAACTGCAAGGTGAAATCGGTATCTTCGCAGGCGTAAAAAGAGGCTTTTTCAATTTCAACCTCATCAAAACCGATCTGACGGGCACCCTTGCCACATAAATCCGTGTAATCCACCCCTTTGCGCCCCAGATAACGCTGCGCCAGGTCTTGCATGCCAACACTGCGATGGGATTCGAGCACATATGCCATCAACATGGTGTCGTCCTGTATCCCTTTTAACGCAATACCTTCATTGGCAAATACATGCGTGTCATATTTGGCGTTTTGCAGCACCTTGGCCGCATTGTCCTCTTCCAGCCATGGCCGCAGTTTTTCAAGCACCATGGCTTTATCCAGTTGCTGGGCCAACATATTCCCTTTATGGGCCAGCGGAATATACCACCCCTGCCCTGGATGAATGGACATGGAAGTCCCCACCAGCGATGCCACCATCGGGTCCAGCGAAGTGGTTTCGGTATCCAGTGCCACCAACGAAGCGGCCTGGATCTGTGCCAGACAATCTTCCAGCAATTCGGGCGTATCCACCGTCACGTAATCGACGGTTTCCGGTGCCTCGGGAATATCATGGGCAACCCTGGCATCCTGTTGCGGCACGGCCTGGTCATCACCGGTCAACTCACGTAACCAGGTACGGAATCCAAAATGATCGTAAATTTCCCTGAGTGTTTCCGAATCCTGTGGCTTGCGCGCCAAATCAGACATATCGGTAAAAAAATCATCAATTTCACAATCACGCTTGATGGTGATCAGCCGACGGGTAAGTGCAAAATTGGGAATGGCTTCACGCAGGTTATTGCCAACAACCCCTTTTATCTTATCGGCATTTTCAACCAGCTTATCAAGAGAGCCGTATTCACTGAGCCACTTGACCGCCGTTTTCGGTCCCACTTTTGGCACCCCGGGTACATTATCCACCGAATCGCCAATCAGCATCAAATAATCGATAATTTGCTCGGGTAACACGCCAAATTTGCTTTTCACCCCTTCCACATCCAGCGTTTCATTGGTCATTGTATTAACAATACTGACATGCCCATTAACCAGCTGGGCGATATCCTTATCCCCTGTTGAAATAATGGTCTTGACATCATTTTGTGTCGCAATTTCTGCTAAAGTGGCAATAATGTCATCCGCCTCGACCCCGGGCTTTGCAATGACAGGCCACCCCATGGCGCTGATGGCCTTGTGAATGGGCGCTATTTGCAAAGCAAGGTCATCAGGCATGGGAGGACGATGCCCTTTGTACTCAGGATACAAATCATCACGAAATGTTTTGCCTTTTGCATCAAAAATGCAGGCAACATAATCAGCCTGGTAATCCTGGTTGATTTTGCGCATCATATTGATGACACCATAAATGGCACCGGTTGGCTCACCCAATGCATTTCTTAAATCAGGCATTGCATGGAAAGCCCGGTACAAATAGCTAGATCCATCAACAAGTAATAAGGTTTTTTTCATGTCAGTAACAAAAGCAGCGACCATCCAGGGACAAATCAGGGAAATTTCCGCTGAATTGCAAGATGCCGCCGATCATTTAAAAGATATTTCAGCAGCTGTAAGTATATTCGGAAGTGCCCGCACAAAAACAGATTCTCCTTACTATCGTAAAACGATTGAGATCAGCCAAAAACTGGCACAGACCGGATTCCATATTATTTCAGGCGGAGGTCCCGGCATTATGGAGGCCGCCAACAAGGGCTGTTTTGAAGCGGGTGGCACCAGCATTGGGCTCAACATCAAGCTCCCGCACGAACAGAAAGACAATCCGTTTCAGTCACAAAGCATTTATTTCAAATATTTCGTTTCAAGAAAAACCACATTTTTCATGAACAGCTCTGGCTATATCATTTTACCGGGCGGGTTTGGCACCCTTGATGAGCTCTTCGAAGCGCTTACCCTGATCCAGACCGGAAAAGCCCATAAAGCCCCCATTATTTTGGTGGGCACCGAATTCTGGGATGGTCTGCTGCAATGGATAAAAAAACAAATGCTGGGCAACCACTATATTTCACCCAGCGATATGGATCTGTTCGTGGTTGAAGACGACCCGGACCGCATCGTCGCCCTCCTCCAGGCCCATCACCAACAACATCTGGAAGAAAAATTCCAGCTTGGGCTGTGCTAATTCCACTTCAGGATAGCATCTGAATTCATAAACGCCCGAACGGGCGTTTTTTAATTTGCGGTACCGGCCTGATCCCCGGTGTCCGTTTGCGGGGGACGGCACACGACATAAGCGACCGGCACGTCTTCCTCTCTTATTTCGCTCTCCATCACCCTCCCCGACAATGTATTGACACAGCGGTCTGTCATTTTCTGCAGGCACACACTTTCATTCTGATAACAGGGAAGAATAAGATGGACATCGGTCTTCTCATATAAAATTTCACCGCTGCCACATCCCGTCAACAAAACAGCCACCATCCCGGCCACCTGCGCTTTGCTCAATTGCACGTCTGCTCTCCTGTTTATTCTCCTGAACAGAAAAATCATTTTCAAATAATTCACTAATGCTCATCATTTCAATTTATTTATTGAAATAAATCAAACAAACAGACATTATCGGGCTCACATCACTGCTTGCAGGCTAATATTAACAAAAATTAACCATGCATAACATATATTGTCAAAAAGAGAAACAAGAATGACAACCGATAAAAACCTTGATGCCGTCTTTGATCCATTTGACCAAATAGAACAGCAGGCGTTTTTAGAACAATCATTGCAAAAGGCCGATTTTGAATATTATATTTATATCCAGAACACGCCTTTTCCCTTCAATAATACCGAATCACAATTCCTGTGCGCCAGCAATCTGCCCCATTCAAGCCTGAAAAACCTGCAGGATGGCATTGTGCTCAATAAAAACCCACTGGCCTGCCTCAACAACGACTCAACAGCCCATTACCAAACATTCTCCTGGAACAGACATGCGCTTTCCAATCCTCCCGAGCTGACCAGACTGCTTAAAGACTTCCCACAATTACACGGCCTGCATTTTCCGTGCCGGAATATTTCCGGCCATAAAAAAAACTCCCTAACCCTGCTCAGGGCCTGCCATCCTGTTTCGATGCAGGAAATCAGGCAAAACCTGTTCCCCCTAAGGCATCTGGTTTTTTCCGCCCGCTATTTGATCAGACAAAATCTCATCAGTCATTATTTGAACACCATGCATCCAACCCTCCCACCACGGCAAATGGAAATAAGCCGGTGTATCGTGGCAGACATGAGCAATAACGATATTGCCAGGCTGCTTCGAATCAAGAACGAAACCGTGACCTATCACGTAAGACAGATTCTCAGAAACACAAACTCCAGTCGCCGAACGACAGGAGCGTTCAAGGCACTATTGCCGGAATTGATCACCTAAATACCCTGCGCCACTGAAGGCACTGCCCGCAACCCTGTCCTGGCCCCTTTATTTCTATTCAATCCCAAGTGGCAAAACAACCTACTTAAATCAGTAAAGACTTATAATAATACGTTTTACGGGATTTATCCCTGGCCCATTTTTTACCGCAGAAAGTCATGTTGGAACAATATAACCCACTAAAAGTAGAACAAAACGCTCAACGCAACTGGCAAGATGCCAATGCCTATCTGGTCAGCGAGCATGCCAAAGACAGCAACGGCAACGACAAACCCAAGTTTTATGCCTGCTCCATGCTGCCCTACCCTAGCGGCAAGCTGCATATGGGCCATGTCCGTAACTACACCATCAACGATATGATGGCGCGCCAGCTGCGCATGCGTGGATTCAACGTACTCATGCCCATGGGCTGGGACGCTTTCGGCATGCCGGCCGAAAATGCTGCCATCAAATCAAAGGTCCCTCCCGCAAAATGGACTTACGACAACATTGCCTACATGAAAAAACAAATGCAGGCAATGGGACTGGCCATCGACTGGTCACGCGAAATGTGTGCCTGCGACCCCGATTACTACAAATGGAACCAATGGTTCTTCCTGAAAATGCTTGAAAAAGGCATTGCCTACCGTAAAACCCAAACCGTTAACTGGGATCCGGTCGACAATACCGTGCTGGCCAATGAACAGGTCATTGATGGACGCGGCTGGCGCTCGGGTGCACTGGTTGAAAAACGTGAAATTCCCGGCTACTACCTGCGCATTACCGACTACGCCGAAGAACTGCTGCATGAAGTCAAGCACAATCTGCCCGGCTGGCCCGAGCGCGTACGCCTGATGCAGGAAAACTGGATCGGCAAAAGCGAAGGGGTCCGTTTTGCCTTTACCCATGACATCAAAAACAATGAAGGCCAGCTTATTCAGGATGGACGCATGTATGTGTTCACCACCCGCCCCGACACCATCATGGGCGTTACCTTCTGTGCGGTTGCCCCCGAGCACCCGCTGGCTACCCATGCCGCGCAAAACAACCCCGACCTGGCGGCCTTCATCGAAACCTGCAAGCTGGGTGGCACAACCGAGGTCGAAATGGCCACCCGTGAAAAAGAAGGGTTGCCCACCGGCCTGTACGTGACCCACCCCATTACCAATGAACAGATTGAAATCTGGGTTGGTAATTATGTCCTCATGAGCTACGGTGATGGCGCCGTCATGGGCGTACCTGCCCACGATGAGCGGGATTTCGCTTTTGCACTGAAATACCGGTTGCCGATCAAACAAGTCATCTCGGTTCAGGACAAACCCTACTCAACCGAACAATGGCAGGAATGGTATGCCGACAAACAAAACGGCATTGTCATCAACTCAGGCCTGTTCAACGGCCTTAACCACCAACAGGCTGTCGATGCCGTTGCCGAAGTACTTTCCGGCAAGGGTCTGGGCGAAAAGCAAACCACCTGGCGCCTGCGTGACTGGGGCATTTCCCGTCAACGTTACTGGGGTACCCCCATTCCCATCATCCATTGCGCAGACTGCGGTCCGGTTCCCGTACCCGAAAAAGACCTGCCAGTCAGACTGCCCGAAGAGCTGATTCCCGATGGCAGTGGCAATCCGCTTAACAAGCACGAAGCATTCCTGTCTTGCGCCTGCCCCAAATGTGGCAAGCCTGCCCGTCGCGAAACCGACACCATGGATACTTTCATCGACTCCTCCTGGTACTTCATGCGGTACACTTCGCCCGGCAACAACAATGCCATGGTTGATGCCCGCAACGACTACTGGATGCCGATGGACCAATACATTGGCGGCATTGAACACGCCGTGCTGCATTTGCTGTATGCCCGCTTCTGGACCAAAGTCATGCGCGACATGGGCCTGGTCAAATTTGACGAGCCTTTCAAGAAACTGCTTTGCCAGGGTATGGTGCTTAACCACATCTACTCTCGCAAAAACGAAAAAGGTGGTATTGAATATTTCTGGCCAGAAGAAGTTGAAAATATTTACAACGAAAAAGGCAGCATTATCGGTGCCCGCCTGATCAAGGACAACTCACCGGTCGACTACGGCGGCATTGGCACTATGTCCAAGTCCAAAAACAACGGGGTAGACCCGCAAGCCCTTATCGACACCTTGGGTGCCGATACCGCCCGTCTGTTTGTCATGTTTACCAGCCCCCCAGAACAAACACTGGAATGGTCCGACTCCGGTGTGGAAGGCTCTCACCGTTTCCTCAAGCGTTTGTGGGCCATGGCTTATAACCACAAAGAAATTATTAGCCGTGCACCTGCCACTGCCCCCGACTGGAGCAACGCACCCAAGGCCGTGAAAGAACTGCGCCGGATCGCTTACTCCCTGCTCAAGCAGGCCAATTACGACTACGAGCGCATTCAATACAACACCGTGGTTTCTGCCAACATGAAACTGCTCAATGCGATTGAAGACGCCAAACTCGAAGCCGGTCCCGAAGCCGATGCCGCCATCAAGGAAGTAATCAGCATTCTGCTGCGCATGCTTTACCCTGTGGTTCCGCATATTACCTGGCATCTGTGGAATGAGCTTGGCTATGCCCAGCAGCACGGTGACCTGCTTGATGCACCATGGCCGGAACTTGACGAACAGGCGCTGATTGCCGATGAAATTGAAATGATGCTGCAAATCAATGGAAAACTGCGCGGCTCGGTTAACGTACCTAACGGAGCCCCCAAGGAAGACATTGAAAAACTGGCAATGGCACATCATTCAGTAGAGAAATTCCTTGAAGGCCGTGCGCCCAAAAGGATCATCATTGTTCCCGGCAAGCTGATCAACATTGTAGGATAAGTAAAAAATGCAGACACAAGCACGCTTCATCTTCCCACATACCAAACGTGTACAACTGTTACTGGCAGCAGGTGTTCTGCTGTGTCTGCTCATTGCCGGCTGCGGCTTTAAAATGCGCGGTCCCACACCACTGCCTTTTTCCACCCTGTATACCAATATCCCGCAAAACTCCGCCTTTGGCTCAAGAGTCTGGCGTGCCATTCAGGCCAACTCGCCCGGTACGACCGTCACTGCCGATGCTGCCCTGGCACAAGCAAAGCTGATTCAGGAGGATTTTAGCCGCTCACGGCGTGAGGTTTCCCTGGACGCCCAGGGTAAGGTCGAGGAATACGAACTCAACCTGGTTCTGACCTTCAGCATGACAGACAGTCATGGCAATGAACTGATCCCAACCTCACGGATTGAGGCCACCCGCCAGCTGCCTTACGATGAAGATGATGCATCGGCCAAGCAGGAAGAAATGGCACAATTGTATACAGACATGGAAAAAAGCATCGCAGACCGCCTGATCCGTCGCATTACATCCCCGGATGTCATCACGACCTATCTGCAACATAACCCGACGCCGGGTTTTGTACCTGCGCAGTAGTATGGGGCAAACCTTTAATCATGATTCGTTTGCCAGTCATATTATCCAGTCTGCTACCGCACTGGATACGCTTTATTGTGTCTGCTCCGATGAACTCTTGCTACGCAATGAAACCGTTGACAGCATACGTCAGGCCTGCCGGGACAAAGGGTATAACGAACGAACCAGCCTCATTCTTGACGCCAATGGCAACTGGAATGCCATTCAGGAATGCACCCAAAGCATTTCCCTGTTTGGCGATCTGAAAATCCTGGAAATCACCATTCCCACCGGCAAACCCGGTAAAACCGGTGCCACGGCACTTATCAATCTTGCAGCACAGGTCCAGAAAGGTGAAATTACCGACACCATTATCGTTATCAGCCTGCCCAAACTGGACAAAACCACGGCCAAAACCAAATGGGCCCAACAGTTGCTGGCAGCCGCTACCGTTGTCAATATTGCCAACATTGATCGCCAGCAATTGCCCGCCTGGATCAAACAACGCCTGAAAAAACAAAATCAGTCTGTCGATGACGCCACGCTTGCCTGGATGACCGACAAGGTAGAAGGCAACCTGTTTGCCGCTCATCAGGAAATTCTCAAGCTGGGTCTGCTATACCCCGAAGGTCAAATCCAGGCGGAAGATATCGAAAAGGCCATTCTGGATGTTGCCCGTTACGATGTTTTTTCCCTGTCCAATGCCATGCTTGAAGGCAATGGACAAAGAACGGTCAGGATGATACAGGGATTGAAAGCCGAAGGCGAGGCGCTGCCGCTGGTACTGGGCGTCATGACCCGGGAAATACGTACCCTGTACACGCTGGCAACTGCCCGTCAGCAAGGTGAAAACATCTCCGGACTATTCAGGCAATTGTATATTTTTCCGCCACGCGATAAATTAATACGTCAGGCACTTGAACGGCTTTCACTCAGGCAATTAATGGGCATGATCCAGCACGCCCATGACATAGACCGCCTTTTCAAGGGCTATCCCGTTAATGGCCGCATGGACGACGCCTGGGAAGAAATTACCCGTCTGGCCTTAAAGGTCGTCAATCCGGCCATCTTATGAATAACAAGGTAGATATTTAACAATGACCCAATCTGTAGATCAGCTCATGGAGCAAATCGGTGCACAGGCCCGCAACGCTTCCAAATACATCATGCAAGCCTGCGATGAACAAAAGTCGGCGGCTTTGCGCTTCATGGCACAGCGTTTGCTTGAAAAGGCCGACTATCTAAAAACCGAAAATGCCAAAGACCTGGAAAATGCCCGCAAGAACAACCTGGAACCTGCCCTGCTTGACCGCCTGACCCTTTCTGACAAGGCCATCGGCTTAATGGCTACCGGACTCAACCAGATTGCCGGCATGGCTGATCCGGTAGGCAGCTTAAGTGCCACACGTGTGCTGCCCAATGGCATCAACATCGCCCAAATGCGCGTACCGCTGGGGGTCATCGGCATCATTTACGAATCGCGCCCCAACGTCACGATTGATGCCGCCGCACTTTGCCTGAAGTCAGGCAATGCAACTATCTTGCGCGGCGGCAGCGAAGCTTTTCATTCAAACCTGGCCTTGGGCAATATCATTCGTGAAGGCCTGGAACACGCCGGCTTGCCTGAAACCGTGGTACAGGTTGTCAGCACCACCGACCGCGCCGCGGTTGGCAAACTGATTACCATGACCGAATACGTGGATGTGATTATTCCCCGGGGTGGCAAAAACCTCATCAAGCGGCTTAGCGAAGAAGCCCGGGTTCCCCTGATCAAGCACCTGGACGGCAACTGTCACATTTATATTGACCAGTACGCTGATCCCGAAAAAGCCTTTCAGATTGCCCTGCATGCCAAAACCTTCCGCTATGGTATTTGTGGCACCATGGAAACCCTGCTGGTGCACGCCGCCATTGCCCCTGAAGTATTACCCCGTCTGGCACAGGCCTATGCCGAACACCAGGTAGAGCTGCGCGGCTGCGAAAAAACCCGCTCCCTGATTCCTGCCGTCAAACCGGCCACCGAAGAGGACTGGGATACCGAATACCTGGCACCCATTCTGGCCATCCGCGTGGTGGACAGCCTTGATCAGGCCATCGAGCACATTGCACGGCACAGTTCAGGCCATACAGAATCCATTATTACCGAACGCATTCACGAAGCCAGCCTCTTCCAAAGACAGGTTGACTCAAGCTCGGTCTATGTCAACCTGCCCACCATTTTCGCCGATGGCTTTGAATATGGCCTGGGTGCGGAAATCGGCATTTCCACCAACCGGCTGCATGCCCGCGGACCTGTCGGCCTTGAAGGCCTGACCACTTATAAATGGGTCTTGAACGGTAACGGTCAACTTCGCAAATAAGAGAAAAAAATGTTGTACTTATGGCTTAAAACCCTGCATATCGTTTTTGTCACTTCCTGGTTTGCCGGGTTGTTTTACCTGCCACGCATTTATGTCAACATGGCGCAAACCACAAATCCCGATACGTATCAGGCCATGCTGGGCATGGCTGCCCGCCTGCTGCGTTTCACCAACAAACTGGCCATCCCCGCCGTCATCTTCGGTCTGTGGATGATGATCCAATTCAAAATCGGTCTTACCGACGGCTGGATGCACGCCAAACTGCTTTTGGTCGCTGGTGTGCTTGGCTATCATTACTCCTGCGCCCGTATTTACCGGCAATTCGAACAACACAAAAACACCCGCTCTCATGTTTATTACCGCTGGTTTAACGAGATACCTGTCTTTTTGCTGCTGTTGATCGTTGCGCTGGTCATTATCAAACCTTTTTAAAAAACAATATACATGTCAGAAGACAACACACCACCCCGCAAAAAGCTCGTACTAAAAAAGCCATCCGGCCAAAATGAACAAAGCCCAGCAGGCGAATCCCAAAAGCCGCGCCTGCGTTCAGGGGCACGTGCCCGCAACGTGGCACTGGCCAGTTTTGCCGAATCCAGCACAAGCGCCGACAAAACCATCAAAAACAAGATTCAGTCACGCCCCCTGCCCCGCACCGCAGGCTATGCCAAGCATCGCCCCAGCCTTGCCGACCGCTTAAGCCGTGGCGCTGAAACCATCGGGCAATTTCCCGATACACAAAAAAACACCCGCAAACCCGCTGTGGTCAAGGGTGACTCGTCCTACGAAGCGTCTAGAAACCCTCGCAAAGAGCCACGCAGACAAAGAACCCAGTACCAGCACACCGAAATATTCCGGGTATTTGCTCCCTGCCCCCAAGGGCTTGAAGACGTCCTGTTCGAGGAAATCAGCGCCCTGGGCTTTGAAAACGTGGAAAAAGGACGTGCCGGCTGTGCCTTTAGCTGCGACTGGATGGGTATCATGCGGGCCAATCTGTATTCACGATTGGCCACCCGGATTCTGGTACAGGTCTCACATGCTCCCATCATGACCGAAGATGATATTTACGAACTGGCTTATGACACGCCTTGGGAGCAATGGTTTGGTGCTGAACACACGCTACGGGTAGACACCTCTGCCATCAAAAGCCCCATGAAAAGCCTCATGTTCTGTAACCTGAAGGCCAAAGACGGCATTTGCGACCGCCTGCGTGACCGTGAAGGCGAACGTCCCAGCATTGACACCGTCCGACCCGATGCCAAGGTTCACCTGTTTCTGTCCAGCGACAGCGCTACCCTTTATCTGGATACCTCTGGCGAATCCTTGTTCAAGCGTGGCTGGCGCCTTGACAAAGGCGAAGCTCCACTTCGGGAAAACCTGGCCGCCGGCATTCTGGCCCTCTCGGGCTGGGACCCTTCCATGCCCCTGTATGACCCATTTTGCGGCAGTGGCACCATTCTTATTGAAGCGGCCTGGATTGCCCAGGGCGTACCGCCCGGTATTTCACGCCCGTTTGGCTTCGAACGCCTGCGCAATTTTGACTACCGTCGCTGGAAAGACCTGAAAGCAGATGCGCTAAGCCGCATGGCACCCAAACTGGAAACGCCGTTATATGGGTCTGATATCAACCCGCACGCCATTGCAGCGGCCAAAGACAACCTGCACCGGGCCCGTCTGTCCGACGCCTCTATTTTCTTTGATGTCAAGGATGCCCGCTTCACCCAGGCTCCGGCCGAACGTGGCTGGCTAATCACCAACCCGCCTTATGGCGAACGCATGGACCCTGAAGACGACACCCTGTGGCGCGAATGGTCTTCCTGCCTGAAAAAAGAATTTGCCAACTGGAACGTGCATATTATTTCCAGTGACCTTGACCTGCCCAAAAAACTCAGGCTCAAACCCAAACAGCGCATTCCGCTTTTTAACGGCGCGCTTGACTGCCGCCTGTTTGCCTTTGAAATGGTCAGCGACAGCTATCGGAACAAATAATAATGACTTACCCTGCCAGACTGCGAATTTTTGCCTGCATGATGTACGAAGGCGTACTTTTGTTTGGCCTTGTTTTTTTCGCTTCCTATATTTTTGACACCTTGACCCAAAGCCGTCACGGCCTGATGTACCATGCCCCCCGGCAAGCCCTGCTGTTTTTGGTGATTGGTCTTTACTTCATTACTTCATGGAAGCGCAAAGGGCAGACGCTTCCCATGAAAACCTGGAATATTCTGCTTTGCGATAAAAGCGGGAACAAACCCGGAACAGGCCAGTTAATTTTAAGGTACCTGCTGTGCTGGCCCATTCCCCTGCTGGGTGCCGCGGGCATTTACTTTCTTTCCCAATCCCTGGGCTGGGCCTCGATAACCATGTTCATTATTGTGACGCCCTTCCTGAATTTTGTGTATAGCTGGTTGGACCGTGACGGTTTAATGATGCATGATCGTCTGGCCGGTACTCGTTTAATTAACATAACCGGCAAGCGTATTTAAATGTTAAAATGTGTATATCAGAGTATTTATTTATAGTACTGGTATACGTAACAAACGTTTAACGCTGGCTGTCAGGGTTCTGGCTTGCATCCGGCAATGCCATCTTGTAACAATACGCTTAATTCACTACAACCGGAAATTTGCCATGCGATCACTGACCCTTTTATTTCGGCCCCTGATCCTCGCTGTTGCCTTGATGCTATGTGTTATTCCCCGCCTTGCACAAGCACAAGCACAAGCACAAGCACAAGCACAAACACAAGATCAAAAACTCTACCTTGAGCTCTGGGCCGAAGCGGAAGCGTTCCGGTCCCTGGCATCAAAAAATTTCCTGGCAGCCCTGAAAAATTCATCTACCCCTGAGGCCAATCTTACCTTTGCCGAATTGGGTGAACTGCTTTGGCTTGATCAGGACAATGCCGATGACTGGTCGATTTTTTTCCGCCACTCACTGGTCAACTTTGTCGCGACTGGCAGTGAGGTTGAGTTTGTTTACTTTCAGCACCCCTGGGCCGATATTACCTTATTGACCCTCTGGTCACGAACACCCAAGGATAATCGCCTGCGCATTGTGGATACCGGCATTCTCCTGAACAGTGTCATCCGTGGCGCCAAAGTTCCGTTCCAGATAGGCCGGGGATGGATGCAAGAAAAAGCTTCGGCACCCGTAGCCATTGGACAAGTAAACGCAAAAACCACCAGCCAGATCGTTGCTGCCGGAATGGGCCAAATCCCAAACCCGCTGGCCTCCTTAAATGTTGAACAGGCAGAAGCCATGGTTGCCGGCGCTGCCCTGCAATGGATGGAGCACCAGACTAGCCTGTTGCCATTATTCGTCGATGAAACCGGTGTGGCCCATGCCATGCGCATTGCCTGGAACAGGCTGTTGCTTGCCGCCCGAAAAGGGCAGTTGGCCGATGTATTGCCGCCCAATACCCCAATCAAAGAACTTAATGCCGTGGATTCTGCACTGTGGGCTTCTTTGGAACCGGTTGCCTATGTTGAAGACGGGAAAAATGCAGTATCAATCTTTGCCTCCTCGCACAACCCCAACATTTATGCGACCCTGGCAATTAGTGATGATAATAATAAAGTAAAAATCACCCATTTTGATTTTTACCGGTTTTCCGATTTTCTGGACAAGGACGCGAAATGAATTATTCGGTTTTAACTGCGTTGGGACTCTCGCTTTGCATCACTAATATAGCCATGGCACAAAAAACGGCTACCGTTATCATACCTCCCCCCACTCATTTCAATGCAATTCCCACTGCTCAAAGCCAGAATGAACAGCCTTCCCCCCTCTGGGTTGTCGCGCAAGATGAAGCGCCTGCAAGTGACAAATTAAGTACCGTGGAAGAGGTCCTGTACGTAACAGGTGAAACACTCAGCGATGAACCTGTACAGCAAAGCATTAAAATAGCTGAAAATTACGCACTGAATAACCAAATAAAGCTGGATGAAATTCATAAAGAGAACACCAAGGAATTTAACAAGCTAAACAAAAGTATACAGACGAAAAGCAGTAAGGCACCAGGTTACGTGACCCCAAAAAAAACACAAACCAAACTGGATAATCTCAAAAATAAAGCCAAACTGTCCGGCAAACAACAAAGCCAGGCCGCGGCAAAAACAAACTTCCTGTCAAAACTGGGTAAAGTACTTAACGCCCTTGACGTCGTTTCAGTTGCGGCCGAAACTACCGGCTACCTTTCAACCGGTGACACCACAGGCGCTGCCGGTGCCTTAGTGAGAGGAGGCGTCAAGAAAGGGGCTGAAGCAGGCGGTGCACTGGCCGGCTCTTTCATACCCGGTGGTTCAATCGCTGGCGCCTGGGCTGGCGGCCAAGCCTATACAGAATATGTCGAACCCAGGATCAATGAAATCGAAGATGCCGTCCGTGATGAACAAACCCGTCAAAAATACATAAACAAGCCCTGGTACACGCCTCAACCGTATATGGACAGCAATGGCAATATCAAATACTTTGCTGAAAACGAATATATGGACAAGAAAACCGGCACTATCTACACGCGCAGCCCAGAAGAGCAGAAAGAATACGAGCATCAACAACGCGTTAACTGGAATAACCAAAATACCTTGCAAAAACTTGACGACACCATCTGGAACCCCGAAGCCGATACAGAACAAGAAGCACCCCCTGCCACTGAACCAGCCACCACTGATGAACTCATCGCCCAGATCGCACCGGTCCAGGTAAAAGCCTCAACGACAGTACACGAGATCATCGGCGAAATCGCGGGTAAACCTTTAGTAATGAAATCAACACTCACCTTCACTTTCTGGAATCTAGGTGCCTATGCCCCCCAATACAGCAAAGTCCGCCTCGACGTAATTAATTCAACTGATACCACCTCTGATAAAAACGTCATGAGTGGAACCTTTTCGGGTGGCCCAAACGGTGTCATACGCATACAGAGCGATGATGAGACCATATTGTTCCAGTTAAACAACGGCACAGAATTGATAGGAAAGGGCATAACCATCCCGGTGTCAAATCCTGCCGCCTTTGCAAACTGGCCCAAAGACCTGAGGTAAACCTGTTTAATCTACATAGCCGGGTCAGGCAATTAAATGTTAGAATGAGCCTTATAGTGGAAAAGTGGGTCAGAAATGGCCCTTTTATTTTCCTTCAGCATCAAAAAACAGGCCTCTCAAACAGTCATATGACAGATCAATATAATTCACTGTATCAATCATTTGAATGGTTAGTTCCATCACATTTCAATATTGCGGATGCCTGCTGTCATCGCTGGGCCTCCAGTCCGCACGAAGCCCGTCAAGTTGCCATTTATTTCGAAGACCAGGTGGGCCAGCTCACCATGCTGACTTACGGCCAGCTTTCAGAACAAGTCAATAAACTGGCCAACGGTTTCATCCGCATGGGCATACAACCCCAGGATCGTATTGCCATTGCCCTGCAACACTCGGCAGAAAGTGCGGTAACCCAGTTGGCGGCACTTACCGTGGGTGCCATTGCCGTACCGCTAACCGCAACCCTGACCGCGGCCGAATATGCCGAACGCATTCACGATTCACAAGCCAGGGTGGCCATTGTTGACAAGCATTCCATTGCCCCCATGATGTCGGCCATCGACAATCATTCTCCGGTCAAACAGATTATTGGCATTCATACCGAAGATGAGCGTATTATTTCATGGCGTACCTTGCTGGCAAGACAACCCGGGACCTTCACGCCGGTTATTGTGGCATCCAACTCACCCGCCCTGCTCATCTACCCGCATCCCTCTGAAAACAAACCACTCAGGGGAACTTTGCTGCACCATAGTACGTTAATTGGTACGCTGCCCGGTTTTGTAGCCTCCCAAAACTGGTTCCCCAAAGGCAAGGATATCCTCTGGACCTCTTTTGACTGGAGCACGCCCAACGGCCTGCTCAATGCCCTGCTGCCTACGCTTTACTTTGGCCGCTCCATTGTTGGATGCCCCAGCGGACGCACTATTCCGCGCCTGTTCACCCTCCTGGAGCACTATCAGATTACCAATATGCTCGTCTCGAGCTACGAACTGGAGCGCATCAGGAATCACCCCGATCCGTTGCTCGAGTTCCAAATTGCCATCCGTTGCATTACCTGTCCCGACACCGAAATCACCCGGACACTGCGCGACTGGGTCAGCGAACGCTTTAATGTAAGCATCAACAGTGTTTTCGCACCACTGGGTTTTGGGTATATTATTGGTGAAAGCCATGAAAAGTGGCCATCCAGGTACGGCAGCATTGGCAAACCCTACCCCGGACATAGCGTTGCCATTATCAACGAAGACGGTGAAGAGCTGGAAGTCGGCCAGTCTGGTGAAATTGCCATTCACACCACCGATCAATATGACTATCCCGATCCAAGCGTTTCCCTGTCATACTGGTCCAGCTCACAAATTCACGAAACACCCAAAACAGGTGAGTGGATCGGCACCGGGGTTATAGGCTATGCCGATGACGATGGTTATATATGGCGTACCCCCATTGAGCCCACAAATCTCACAGACACTGTCAGTGAATCAACTTCTTGAAAGGAAACCGAATGGCCATTTACCAACTTGAAAACCTGGTACCCCATATTGATCCCAGTGCATTTATCTTTGAGAATGCAACCCTGATCGGTAATGTAACACTGGCCGCCAATGTCAGTATCTGGGCCAATGTTTCCATTCGGGCCGATAATGCCAGCATTATCATCGATGAAAACAGCAACGTACAGGAAGGCAGTGTCTTGCACGTTGATGAAGGAGTACCGCTATATATAGCCAAAAATGTAACGGTAGGCCATCAGGCCATGCTGCACGGCTGTACCATTGGTGAAGGCTCATTAATTGGCATGCAGGCCATTGTGCTTAACAATGCCGTTATTGGCAAAAACTGTATTATTGGTGCGGGCGCCATCGTTCCCGAAGGAAAAGTGATCCCCGACAATTCACTGGTTATTGGTGTGGCAAAAATTGCCCGTACCCTGACCAATGAAGACCTTGCCGGTGTGCATGCAGGCACCCGTCATTACGTAGAACAAGGCAAACGCTACTCTCAACACCTGAAACGCCTTGATTAATCCGTCTCAGGATATATTTTCTTGCTGTCATGAACGATTCCTTAAAAAAATACCTGTTTGAAGACCGCAGTACGCGAGTTCAAACCGTCAATCTTACCCAAACCTGGGCCGAAGCGCTGGGCCACCAGCACTATCCGCCCACTATCCGAAGGCTCTTGGGAGAATTAAGCGCAGCAGCCGTCCTGCTGACATCAAACATCAAGTTTGATGGCTCCTTGATTCTTCAATTGCAAGGTGATGGCCCCATTAGCCTGATTGTGGTCGAGTGCGACACTTCACTTCACGTGCGTGCCACCGTTAAAATGCGACAAGAGTTTGTTTGTCCTGAAAACGGTACCCTGCAAACCCTGCTCAATGCCAACGGCAATGGCCGGTTTGCGGTCATTCTTGACCCCAAAAACAGATCTGAAGGCATGCAACCCTACCAAGGCATTGTACCCATGCAAGGCAACTCGGTGGCACACGTACTTGAACACTACATGAAGCACTCCGAACAGCTGAATACCCGATTATGGCTTGCTGCCAATGATGAAAAAGCCTGCGGGTTCCTGCTGCAGCAACTGCCTTCAACAGGCGGCATACTTGCGGCCACGCAAACCACCGATGAGACCTGGGAACGCGCTGTTCAGTTTGCCGAAACCCTCAGCACCGAAGAGCTGCTTTCCACCGATGAGGACACCCTGATCCACCGTCTGTACTGGGAAGAAACCTTGATTGCCTATGAACCGATTGCTGTCACCTGGTTTTGTCCCTGTACCCGTGAAAGGGTTGCCAACATGCTTAAAATGCTGGGTAGCGAAGAAATTGCCAGCATACTTAGTGAGCGGGAAAACATCGAGATCTCCTGTGATTTTTGTGGCAAACCCTATGTTTTTGATCCGGTAGACTGTGCAAAACTGTTTGTGAATCCAGACAGTTTTGTGGTCAAGGGCAATACCTCAAGCCACTAACCACACAGCGAACTATTGGATCAATCCATCCATTTGTAAAACTCACAATTTACAGCCTTCAAGAGTAAGCACAGACTAACGTCATGCTTACTCTTTTGTTTTTCTCCCCAACGATAAAACACCCTTTACCCGAACCGGCTCATACCCAAAAAAACAAGGGCTTTGGTTCGGTAGAGTTCTTGCTGGTTGCCACCCCCCTATTAATGCTGGGCATGGGCTCACTGGAGGCCTCATATTGGTATATTACCCGTCAGGCAAGCAGCCTTGCACTGTTTGAGGCTGCCCGTGCCGCCGCCACCCACCATGCCAGTCCACAACGCATAGAACTGGCTTTTGAAAAAGCACTGCATCCTCTTTTCACGCCAGCTGGCCAATATGCGAACCCCGCCACTCGCATGCAGGCCTATTTCCAACGCATCACACAAAAAACCGGACAGGCACCATGGCGTATCGTGATCAAAAGCCCAAACCAGACCGATTTTACCGATTTCCAGCGTAAAGACCTGCTTATAGCACAACAAACCGGTCGGCCTGCCATTGACAACAATTATCAGTACGAGCAATACCTGCGTACCGGTACGGGCAAGTCTTCAGGCCATAACATTTTTCAGGCCAATACACTGCAAATAGAGCTAACCTACCCTTACCAGGCCCTTATTCCCGGCATAAGTCAATTATTCAGGATGCTGGCAGGCAAGGGGTCCGCTTACGATGCTCAACTCATGGATCAGGGCATCCTGCCCATCAAGCAGACCTTGTCCATCAGCATGCAATCCCATCCTGTTTTATGGCCGGTGGATCCCGGTGGAAAAGTGCTTTACAGTCACAACCTACTCAACGGAAACGATATTTTCCACCCACAAAGCAACAACAACCAAACCTGTACGGGTTTATGGTGCGGACCACTCAGCGACAGGGCAAAAACCTTACCCACATCATCCGGCAACACAAGACCTGCGGCCCAACAAATGCCCGCTGCCAATCATCCGCAAACACCCGCCAAAGACGCAGGCACCAGCTCACCAGCAGCGTCCAAAACACCGGCTCCGGAAGATGAAATTTCAGTAGATGGGCAAGATCCGGCCTGTGGCATCAACCTTTGCTGTACCTAGCAAACGTTAGGCAGAACCTGTATTTATTGTGCGGAAGGAGCGGCGCTGACGGCCGGTTTGGATGCTTCGGTTTTTTTACCGATAGGCAGGGTAATGGTAGGCACTGCCTCATTGGGAACCAGGATCTGCACCAGGGTTTCACCCTCATTTATCATCCCCATTTCGATGCGTGCACGATCTTCAAGGGCCTGGGTGCCTGATTCCAAATCCTGGACTTCTGCTTTCATGGCATTGTTTCGAGCCAACAATGCCTTGTTTTTTTCATGCTGCTCTTTAAGCTGCTCTTTTAATTCCGCCACCCGCAACCAGCCCGACTCTCCCTTCCATAAGGGATACTGAATGGCGATACATGCCAGCAGAAGCAACAAAAAAAGCAAACGCATGAGATAAACAGCCGATTAGCGGTTACGCAAATTATAAAATGCGTCTACCCCGGGGTAATAAGCCACTTCAGCCAATTCTTCTTCGATACGAAGCAACTGGTTGTATTTGGCCATGCGATCGGAACGGGACAGTGAACCGGTTTTGATTTGCATGGCATTGGTTGCCACGGCAATATCGGCAATGGTTGAGTCTTCGGTTTCACCTGAACGATGAGAAATAACGGCAGTATAACCGGCACGTTTGGCCATTTCAATGGCAGCAAAAGTTTCAGTTAGCGTACCAATCTGGTTGATCTTGATTAGGATGGAGTTGCCGATGCCCTGGTCAATACCCTGCTTGAGGATTTTGGTGTTGGTCACGAACAGGTCATCACCCACCAGCTGTACTTTCTTGCCCAGCAGATCGGTCAGGATTTTCCAGCCTTCCCAGTCATTTTCAGACATGCCGTCTTCAATGGAGACGATGGGATACTTATCGCACCAGGAAGCCAGCAAATTGGCAAATTCGGTTGAGGTCAATGAGATACCACCCTCACCGGCCAAATGATATTTACCGTCTTTGTAGAATTCGGAGCTGGCGCAATCAAGTGCCAGGGCAATTTGAGAACCGGCTTCGTAGCCTGCGTTTTCAATCGCTTTCAGAATGAGCTGAATGGCAGCTTCGTGATTGGCCACGTTAGGTGCAAAACCACCTTCGTCACCCACTGCGGTTGACATGCCCTGGTCGTGAATGATTTTTTTCAGTGCATGAAAAACTTCTGCACCCATACGCAAAGCCTCACGGAAGCTGCTGGCACCGACCGGCAGAATCATGAACTCCTGCATATCAAGCGTATTATTGGCATGCGCACCACCGTTGATCACGTTCATCATGGGCACGGGCATGCTCATGGGGCCGCTACCACCGAAATAACGGTACAAAGAAAGGCCGGATTCATCGGCCGCGGCACGGGCAACCGCCATACTGACTGCCAGCATGGCATTGGCACCCAAGCGCTCTTTGGTTTCAGTTCCGTCCAGATCAATCAGGGTACGATCAATAAAAGTTTGTTCCTGGGCATCAAGTCCAATCAGGGCTTCGGAAATTTCCGTGTTGACATTTTCAACAGCTTTCAAGACGCCTTTACCCAAATAACGTGATTTATCACCGTCACGCAATTCAATGGCCTCACGCTCGCCGGTTGATGCGCCAGAGGGAACCGCTGCACGCCCCATGGCACCGGATTCCAATAAAACATCACATTCAACAGTCGGATTTCCGCGAGAATCCAAAATTTCACGGCCGATAATATCTACAATAGCACTCATGGTTATGAATTTCCTGCCTGTTCAAGTATTACAAAGGTTTTTGTCATAGGCTGAATTGTACATGACAAAGACGGGCTTGTATTTTATCAAGCGTGGCAATCAACACATGAATTTCATCTTCAGGAAGATCAAGCGTTATTTTTGCCAAAAATGCATCGCGCTTGTTCCAGGTTTTGGTCATGAACTCCCGTCCCTTCGCTGTCAACAACACATTGGTAACCCGGTTGTCATCTTGATTCATGGAGCGTTTTACCCAGCCTTCTTTTTCCATGGCTTTTACATGTCGGGTCAGCGTCGCCGCATCTACATCCAGCGAACTCACCAGTTGCTTTTGTGAAACAGGCGTGTCGCCCAAAGCCAGCAGGATCCTCCATCTTATTCCCGGAATGCCTACTTCAGCTTCAAACAGCCTTGCCCAGGTTCGGTAAATGCGACCCACGCGCTGCATCATCTCAAGTTCCAACGCCATTTAGACTCCTTTTTGCTTATCTGTTTTCTTATCTTTCAGGTCTATCAAAGGCAATCGATACACCCAAACAGTTGCCAACAAGGTCAGGGCAAATACGATCCAGAAACCCGAATGAATGGCAGCGACCAGGGTTTCACGACCGGCATCTATCCAGAATTGAATATCGCCCACCCCGATTTGTTGAGCCTGTGCCTGCAAGGCTGCTTGCTGGACGGGATTCACCAGGACTTGCGCATCAAACAGCCCCTGCAGTGAATCGGGAGGTATTTTATCGCCTATTTGCCGCACCATGCCTGTTGCATACAAATAATTAACCAATGAGCCCACAACAGCAATACCCAGCATGCCCCCTATCATCCGGATGGATTGAACCAGGGCGGTTGCAATACCCAGGTTTGACTTACCCGCCACTTCCTGTGAAAAAATGGTCAGATTGGGCATAATCATACCAAGCCCTACGCCCCCCAGCACCATATAAGCCATAAACACATATGATGAACCCTCACGATTGGAAAAAATCGTACCCAGAATACAAACCAGTACCAGTACAAAACCGGCATATAAAATATGATTGGGGCGTTTAAGACTGGTAACGACCTTGCCACTTAAAATACTGCCCACCGTTACACATACCACCAATGGCGTAATCAGAATACCAGCCTCATTAGGAGACAACGCGAATCCGCCCTGCAGAAAAAGAGGTATATAAAACAACAGGCTGAACAAGGTAAAGCCAAGTAAAAGCGATAACAAAAACAGCACATTCATGCTCTTTATGCGAAAAAGTTCAAGTGGTATCAGTGCATAAGGACAATGGGCTTCCCATTTGAACAAGAGCAGCGTAAACAATATAAATACCAGTCCCAGCATGACCACGTTCCAGCTCATGCCATACCTTCCCAGAAACTCAACAAAAAACTGCAGGCTACCCAGTACCAAGGTAATTAACACGGCTCCGACCCAGTCCAACCTGATAACCTGTTTATGCGGGTAACGGATAAGCGGCAAGTATTGCCAGATAGACCAAAGCCCCAACAGACTAATGGGCACATTCACAAAAAAAATAGACCGCCAGCCATAATACTCGGTAAGAAAACCACCCAACGATGGCCCCACGACACTGGCAATGCCATAAGCAGAACTTAAAAAAACCTGCCATTTAAGCCTGACAGCCGCTGACGGAAACAGGTCGGGAATACAGGCAAAGGCCGTGCCCACCAGCATGCCCCCACCCACCCCCTGCAAGCCTCTGGAAAGAATCAGCTGCAACATGCTGTCTGCCATGCCGCTAAGAATGGAGGCCGTTGTAAAAATAATTATGGAAGCGATGACAAACGGCTTACGCCCGTAAAAATCACCCAGACGCCCAAAAATGGGAACCGTAATGACCGAGGCCAGCAAATACGAGGTTCCCACCCAGGCATACAAATCAAAACTGTTCAACTCTGCCGCAATGGTGGGCATGGCCGTCCCGACAATGGATTGATCAAGCCCAACCAGAATAGTCACAAAACACAAGCCCAGAGTGGCCAGCAATGACTGTCGAAAGGGAAGCCTTCTTCCGGTACCTGAATCCTCATCATCAATATGAATAGGCTGTGCAGACATGATATGGCAAACACTTAAAAAATTAATTGATTATGAAAACATTTTATATGAAACTATTTTACTGTCAATAAATCAAACAAGAAAAAACCGTTGCACCAATGAGATTATCATTAACGCAACGGACTTATTCAAATACGCTTTGTTAAGCTGTGCTTAAAACCGGTCTTCCATAAAACCTTGCTGTTTCACGATCCGGTCAATCGCAACCAAAGAACTCAGTAAAGCTTCCATATGCTGCAAAGGTACTGCATTGGGACCGTCCGACAAAGCCTGAGCAGGATCTGGGTGGGTTTCCATAAAAAGCCCGGAAATACCCACTGCCACTGCCGCTCGCGCCAGTACGGGAACAAACTCACGCTGACCTCCTGAAGAAGTACCCTGCCCACCCGGCAACTGTACCGAGTGAGTGGCATCAAACACAACCGGGCAAGCGGTTTGGCGCATAATGGCCAATGAGCGCATGTCAGATACCAGATTATTGTAACCGAACGAGGCGCCACGTTCACAAACCATGATATTGGAACCGTCACCACCGGCATTAATGGCCGCTTCTCGTGCCTTGTTGACGACCTGAATCATATCGGCCGGGGCCAGAAACTGCCCCTTTTTGATATTCACCGGCTTCAGCGTCGCTGCACAGGCCTGGATGAAATCGGTTTGGCGACACAGAAACGCGGGCGTTTGCAACACATCAACGACTGCAGCCACATCCCTGACCTGGCTTTCATCATGAACGTCGGTTAACACCGGTACTTTCAGAGTATCGCGGACATCTGACAGGATTTGCAAACCTTCTTCCATGCCAGGGCCACGATATGACTTGCCCGAACTGCGATTGGCCTTATCAAAAGAACTTTTATAAATAAAAGGGATCTGTAGACGGCCAGTGATTTCCTGAAGCATGCCTGCCGTATCGAAGGCCATTTGTCGGGACTCGATAACGCAAGGCCCCGCAATCAGAAAAAACGGCTTGTCCAGACCGACTTCAAATCCGCATAAATTCATACCTGATCCTTTTGGGCACGCTGACGCTGGTTCTCCAGGGCAGCCTTGATGTAACTGACAAACAAGGGATGTTCCGCACGGGGCGTTGAAGTGAACTCAGGGTGGAACTGCACACCCATGAACCAGGGATGAGACGGAATCTCCATGATTTCAGGCAGGTTCTCGGTGGGAGTACGGGCACTGATCACCATGCCGGCCTCTTCAAGACGGGGAACATACACATTATTCACCTCATAGCGATGACGGTGACGTTCATTGACTTCAGGACCGTATATTTCATAAGCACGAGTGCCTTCCTTGACGGGGCAACGCTGCGCGCCCTTGCGCATGGTGCCACCCAGATCGGAATTTTCGCTACGTGTTTCCAGCTTGCCTTCCCGGTCTTGCCACTCGGTAATAAGGGCCACCACCGGATGGGCTGTGGAAGGATCCAGCTCGGTACTGTTGGCACCACCCAATTGCGCCACATTGCGGGCAAACTCAATCACCGCCAGTTGCATGCCCAGGCAAATACCCAGGTACGGAACACCGTTTTCACGGGCATATTTAATCGCCTGAATCTTGCCTTCGGTACCCCGTTTACCAAAACCGCCGGGCACCAGGATCGCATCCATCCCTTCAAGGCAGGCCGTACCGTTTTCCTCGATATCTTCGGAGTCGATATAGTTGATCACCACCCTGGACTTGGTATAAATGCCCGCATGCACCAATGCTTCGGTTAAGGATTTATAAGACTCGGTAAGGTCAACATATTTGCCCACCATGCCAATCTGAACTTCATGCTCGGGGTTTTCCAGTAAATGCACCAGGTTATCCCATTTGGACAAATTAGCTGCTGGTGCGGTAATGCCTAGTGCATCACAAACGATGGAGTCCAGTTTTTGCTTGTGCAGCATGGCCGGGATTTTATAAATAGAGTCTTCATCCCAGACAGAAATGACGGCATCCAGTGGTACATTGGAAAACAGGGAAATTTTGGCCCGCTCATCGTCGGGGATGGGGCGATCGGCACGGCACAGCAAGGCATTGGGATAAATACCGATTTCACGCAATTTTTGCACTGAATGCTGGGTTGGCTTGGTTTTCAATTCGCCCGCGGAAGCAATAAACGGCACCAGTGTAAGGTGCACAAAAGCCGCTCCCTGGCGACCCAGGCGATGGCTCATTTGACGGGCAGCCTCCAGGAACGGCAGGGATTCGATATCACCCACCGTACCGCCAATTTCAACAATGGCAACATCGGCGTTACCGTCGTAGGCTTTCTTGGCACCACGAATGATGAAATCCTGGATTTCGTTGGTAATGTGAGGAATGACCTGGACTGTTTTACCCAGATAATCACCACGGCGCTCTTTACGCAATACCGATTCGTAAATTTGCCCGGTGGTGAAGTTGTTGGATTTATGCATGCGGGCGGAGATAAAACGCTCGTAATGACCCAGGTCAAGGTCGGTTTCCGCGCCGTCTTCGGTAACAAAAACCTCTCCGTGCTGAAGCGGGCTCATGGTGCCTGGATCGACGTTAATGTAGGGATCCAGTTTTAACATTGTCACACGCAAACCGCGTGATTCCAGAATGGCGGCCAAAGAAGCGGCAGCAATACCCTTGCCTAAGGAAGAGACCACACCACCTGTAACAAACACATACTTAGTCATTGTAAAAAAGCCCTTGGACCGGGCTGTAGCATGAAATGGAAATTATAACTGAGGTGCATTTTTTTTTCTCCCCCTAAATTGACTTTCTGCAAAACCGATTCGGGAAAAAGCCATCTTTTTCATTCGAGCATTTGTTGTACCCAACAAATTACTTTGCCATTTTTTTATAGTGCTTTCATGAATTGCCCTTCTGCCAAACCACCCACATAATCGAACTTGGCTGATGAACCACCGCCACCCAACCAGTAAGGCTCAGGTGGGTGAATGCAGCAGGACTTATTCAACTTTTAATGGCAAGTAAAAAATGCAGACAAAAAGAAAAATCATCACCCTGACCATTGGCTTTATTATTGCTTTTTTTAGCGCAATTGGCCTGCTTTCGCTTTGGGCCAGTTCCCTGTATTAGGGAATGAAACCCCTGTTGACAAGGCAAACAGGGGCTTTTACCTAACCCCCTGTCATTGACCGCTCATGACAGCCTAAGCACGGAAAACCCCGCCACAGAAGGTGCCCTTCTGCCGTGCGAGGTTTTTAATGCATTATGTTGCTTTATTTATATAAGAGCCGTTTTTATGACGTTGCGGGCAATAAAACGCCCTACCGGCCATAAAGGACATTATTCGGTTGTTTTACCATCGAAATGTTCTTCAACCTCATCGGCCTTGGTAGGCTGCAACACGCCATCACGGTGCTCTGGAGGACCATAAATTGTGTAAAGTTTCAAGGCAACCGTGCCGGTATTTACCACATTATGCACGGCACCGGCCGGCACAATAATGGCAAAATCATCCTCAACCTGATGCGTGGCGCCATCCAGGTACAAAGTACCTTTACCCTCTTCGATCCGCAAGAACTGGTCGTGGGTTTCGTGCACTTCCTGGCCGATTTCCTCTCCGGGCTGCAGGGTCATCAGTACCAATTGCAGATTTTTGCCCGTGTATAAAACCTTACGGTAATTTTCGTTTTCAACGGTCAGTTTTTCAATATTATCTACAAAGCCTTTCATTCATATCTCCAGTCAAGAGTTTACAGGACTACTGTTAAACGATTATAAGCATGATTGCAGTTAATTTCTTTAATCAAACATACAGAAACATAAATTAAATCAAATCAACAAGACTTGAAATTGCAAACATGATACTCATATACTAAACAGGTTGTTACAGCGCTGTTCAAATTTATTATTTCCCTAACCAAAATGCTTCTTTATATCATAAAGAAACCTTTAACCTGGAGTATGTAAATATCATGAGCAATCTGACACGTTACGAAGATTTAAATGATCTGTTTAACGGTTTTTTCCTGAAACCCGTTGGTTTTCCCAAAAATGCCCCCGCGCTTACCATCAAAACAGACATCTCGGAAAAAGAAGATGCCTTCCTGGTAAAAGCAGAACTGCCTGGTGTCAAGAAAGAAGATATTAAAGTCAAAATTGAAGGTGATACACTCAGCATTAGCGCTGAAGTCAAGCAGGAGTCTGAAAAGAAAGAAGGTGAACGCGTCCTGCACAGTGAACGCTACTATGGTTCGGTCAGCCGCAGCTTCCGTCTTGGCAATGAAATTGACCAGGCTGCGTCCACGGCAAAATACGAAGATGGTGTCCTGAACCTGGAGCTTAAAAAACTCGCCAACAAGCCTTCATCTCACCTGACGGTTGAATAAACCCGGGCAAATTTATGCCAAGCAACAAAAAGGCTGCCGGTAAAGCAGCCTTTTTTATTGGGAGAAAACCTTGCAGAAAAAACCGCAAAAACAGGATCAGCCAGACCCCAGGCCAGTTCCTCCGGTACGTCCTGACAATGATGAATGCTGCCATAGCGGGTGCGACCCCTGCGTATTTGACCTTTACCAAAACGATCTGGAACGTTACCGGGAGGCACTGAAACAATGGCAAAAGCGCCAACCCAAGCCCCGGCATTGATTTTGCCTAACGGCTTTCCAGAATGGCGCCGCCCTCACCCTCCCAATTTTGTTCACTTTCATTCAACGGTTTTTTTTGGGCATATTTTTTAATCCGGGCATGAACATCCGGATATTTTTCAAAAATGGCCCGCGCCTCTTCAGAAAAATCATCGGTTTCATGAAGCCGCCTTACTTCAATAACATCACCTTCCTGCAAGGGACATAGCAAAGCCCATTCCACCGCCTGGTCTATGGAGTTTACTTTAAGCATCCAATAGACTCCCAATGTTTCAGTCACCCCCTCATACGGAGAATGCTGGATAATCTGCTTGCCTCCTTCGTATTTAATCCTGACTCCTGAAGCAGGCGGATGCAGGGCATTCAATGACAGCAATACTCCTGCCTTGAACAGCAGGTCGTTATACTTCATCATGGATTCCAAAGCCACGTTATCAGATACGATCGACTTGCTCGCCCTGTCATAACCTTTGGGAATCATTAAAATAAGCACTCTCATGACAATACCTCCTTATAAAAAGGGGCCTACATTTCACGGGTTTGCTCCCGTTGTAAATGGTTATCCACTTTTATTGTTGAAATCCTTGTGAACAACTTTCAAATAAGATTGTACAGCCATTCCAAGCAATTGAAAAACCAGCATTTTTTTATTAACGCTCTATTTTTAACCAATACCCGACATACCCTTTATTCTTCACACTTTATACATGGCAATACAAAAATCGCTGTTACAATAAACAGCTAATCTTTGTACCATCACAATTACCTAATAAAAACACCAAAACCAAACTGAAGGAAGCGCCATGAACCAAGAAATCACCCCTACCCCATCACCCGCAACCGATCCCAAAACCTATACCATCATTATTTACATTTTAATGACGCTGGGTCTGTTTACGGGTGTTTTTGGTCTGGTGGCCGTTATCATGGCCTACATCAAAAAAGAAGATTTCAAGGGAACGGTTTATTATGACCACATGGTTTACCTGATCAAAACCTTCTGGGCAGGCTTGGCAGCGGCTATTGTGGGTATTATTCTCATGATTATTCTTATTGGCTGGATTATTTTCATTGCCGCCTATATCTGGTTCATCTACCGTATCACCCTGGGCTTCATCAATTTGCTTGATGGCAAACCGGTTTCCACCACCTCATGGTTTTAAGGAAGCAAAATAGGACTGAACGCTGCCAGTAACAGCGTTCAGTCCTGGAAAAAGTTTGGGCATTACCGGTCGTTAAACCCTTCACACCCAAACCACGCTTGACCTGACCTCTTCACATTACGCCAAAATTACCACTCTTTTCTGGCCGAGGCCCTGGCATGGGTGCCTGCACCCGCCATCACAGTGGCATCATGATCTCCCGAATGAAGCAGGCCCAGCACAACCTGCCAGCCAACTGAGAAGGCCCCCACAATGAACACTACATCACCAAAGGTGCGGATCCAGCGCAAGGTTTCCAAAAACCCCTGCTGCAAAAAAGTATCACTGCGTGCATACCACATGCCCACATCCACACTGGCTTCAAACTGGAACAGGCCGACCGGCAGCAGGCTGGTTAAAATCATTAACACCAATCCCGCATTCAGCCACCAGAACCCGGTGCCCATCAATTTATCGCTAAACACAAAACCTGGCTTGATATAACGCAGTACCAGCAATACAAAACCAATGGCCAGGAACCCATAAACGCCAAACAGGGCCGCGTGCGCATGCACCGCTGTCGTGTTCAGGCCTTGCAGGTAGAACAAGGCAATCGGCGTATTAATCATGAAGCCAAAAATACCGGCACCCACCATATTCCAAAATGCAACAGCCACAAAACACATCAATGGCCATTTCACTTTTTCCATCCATGGTGCCCGTGCTTTCAGGCTCCAGTGCTCCCATGCCTCATAGCCCAGCAGAATCAAAGGCACCACCTCCAGGGCGCTAAACGCGGCACCAATTGCCATAATAGGCGTTGTGGTGCCCGAGAAATACAGGTGATGAAAAGTGCCGGGCACGCCCCCCACCATAAACAGGGATGCCGCCGCCAGGCTGGCCGTGGTTGCCATACGACGGGAAACCAGGCCCATACTGGAAAACACAAAAGCCAAAGCGGTGGTGGCAAAAACCTCAAATATTCCCTCTACCCACAAGTGCACCACCCACCAACGCCAGTATTCCATAATCGTGATATGGGTGCGTTCGCCATAAAACAGGCCTGTACCATAAAACAGACCTATCGCAATGGTAGACGTGCATAGCAGGGCCAGCAGGTTTTTATCACCGCCCTGCTTCAGTGCAGGTATAAAGGCCCTGAGCATTAGCCCCAGCCAGAAGACAATACCAATAAACAAAGCCAGCTGCCAAACCCGGCCAAGGTCCAGATACTCATACCCCTGGTGGCCCAACCAGAAATTCAGGTACTCTGGCATAACCTGCTTGATGGCCAGGAAATTACCTGCCAGCGTGCCCACGACCACCACAATCAAGGCCACAAACAGAATATTCACCCCCAGCTTTTGATACGGAGGATCTTTCCCGCCGTTCACCAATGGCCCCAGAAACAGGCCAACACTTAAGAATGCCGTGGCAATCCAGAAAATGGCCAGTTGCAAGTGCCAGGTACGGGTTAATGAGTAGGGAAACCACTGTGAAACATCAATCCCGTAAAAATGCTGCCCTTCAATAGTGTAGTGCGCGGTAAACCCGCCCAACAGAACCTGCGCGGCAAACAAGGCAACCACAACAAACAAATATTTGCCCAGGGCCCTTTGTGACGGGGTTAGTCCTGCCAGCGAAAGCGGGTCATTGGCAGGCGCCTGGGGCTCTGGTTCATGGCGGCGTAAAAACGCCCAGCCCATAACCAGAAAACCGGTTCCGGCAATCAGGATAATCACACAGGCCAAAGACCACAGTACATTTTCTGTTGTCGGATGGTTACCCACCAAAGGCTCGGGCGGCCAGTTATTGGTATACGTAGCCACACTGCCCGGCCTTTCGGTAGAAGCTGCCCAGGATGTCCAGAAAAAGAACTTGGTTAATGCCTGCCTGCGTTCATCATTAGGCAGGGTATTTTCCTTCATGGCATAGTTGTCGCGCATTTGCCGTAACGCAGGATCATCCCCATAGAGTCTGAAATAATGGTCTGCCGTTTGCTCAATGGCCTGTGCCCGTCGCTCGGATACAGTCATCACACCCGTTTCGGCATTCAGGGTATTGGCCCTGAATTCTTTTTTAGCCGCATAAATCAGGCTGGCCTGGCTATCAAAATCCAACTCATCATAAGGTTTGCCGTATTTGTCCAGCGCAGCCAGATTCAGCCAGGCCAGCAATTCCCGGTGCAACCAGTCTGCCGTCCAGTCGGGCGCCTGGTAAGCACCATGCCCCCAGATGGAACCTACCTGCATACCACCAGTACTTTGCCAGGCCGTTTGCCCATCCAGAACCTCATCTTTGGTCATGACAACCTTGCCCGAAGGCGTGACCACCTGATTGGGAATGGGAGGAACGTGCTTGTAGACCTCTACACCAGCCAAGCCCAGAATTGCAAAGGTTATCGCCAGAACGGCAATTAATGTCCACCATAATGCCTTGTACTCTCTCATGATCCTTCCTCCCTCATGCCTGCTTGTGAAACCATATTTGCACCGACAATCAACTTTGGTACCGAACCAATGAAATCGCAATTAAGTGGTAGAGCCGATTATTGTTTTTTAATACTTATATATTTTTATTATTTACTTGAATAAAAGCGATGGCGCAAAATGCGTCAATCTGTACGTGGCACCCCATATTCGCATTGAACTCCATAGATACGATAAGCGTCAAGCAACATCTGAATTAGCGTTACATTTATTACCGAATTATTAAAATGCTTTCCTTTTGCAAACAGTCAGTCACGCGGTACATAAAGACTTGAAAAATTGGCGGGGCTTTGTGCCATTTCGTAGCGCTGCGTCCAAATTTCGGACACCGAATCATCCATCACCGGGAACTGTCTGGCCAGGCCTGAAACCGCAACATCCTGACCGGCAGTATTCCAGGAAACCACCAACACAAAAGGCGGCTGATCTTTAGTGTACGGCATGTCATCCATGCCATCAGATGACATGCTAGCCCAAAGTTCTTCGATGACCCGAGCCGGCCTGGCAACATCTCCATCACTTTTTCCGGCATAAGCCGGCGGTGCCAGCGGTGCTTGCTGAACCGGCATCCAATCCATGTTAGGGCCTACCGGATCAACCAGGCCAAGACAAGGCTCACCCAGACAATCAGCAGCCTGCGCCTGGGCATCAGGGATCTCTTTGCGGCTGGCATGCAAAAGACCTGCCCTGGTACCCATGACCGGCGCCATGACAAATCGCCAACTAACATTCGGCCCAACACCAAACTCCGCAGGCGCAGCCACCTGTGCTTCGGGCACAAATGCCAACAGCTCGTTGCGACGTGCCGGCCCCACGTTATAGCGTGTGACTTCCACATAGTCCTGCCGTGCCTCCGGAACCTCAGAAGAAGCATTCATGCTGTAAGCAACCCGATAGCGGGCATGCGGTAAGCTGGCTTCTTTGGCATCAAACAGCAATATTGCGCGAGTAATGGGATCCAGGTCCGCATCTGGCAAACTTATCGACGCGCGCCCATTTGGCGCTCCAGGAAAATTTCTTTTTGAATAATAATGATCACCGGTTAAGCTATCGGGATCAACAATGACATAATCCTGAGCCTGGACAAATTCCCGGGCGTTAACGTCAAGCGCTGCCAATGCCTGCTGGTAAACCTGACTGGCTGCCGTTGGCCCTGCTAGCAAGAACAGGCCTGTCACCCCAAGTATCAGACGTGTACTCATGACTGGCTACCTCCGGTTTCTACAGAAACATCCCGGGCCTCAGGCGTACCTGAAGTCCAACGGGCTGCCCTGTCTTTCAACTGGCCGAACTTGCTGGACACCCCTTCCAGACGGGATGTCCAGGTGGGGTCCGGGCTTTGGCCCTCAATGGCTTTAAAATAAGACTGCAACAGGCATGCAATGGCAAAAGGCTCAATGACCGCAACCTTGATCGACCAGGCAAACAACAGGGCAAATACAACACTACCTGCCGACCAGGTGCCGGGCATGAAATAAACCAGGGCGGCAGCCGGTGCCAGCAACACCAGAAACACCAGCAACGACAGCCCGTACATCAGCAAGGTAAGCCAGGCCGCATTCCTGAGCATTCCCGGTGCATTCTGTGCGTACAAAACCAGGGCCGTTTGTGCCGACGTCCAGGGATTGCCACTTTCCGTTTTGATGGCATAGGCAAGTATGATTTCATCAATTAAACCCACCGACACCCGAAGAAAGACGCGCACCACCCCCATCACCTGTTGCATGCCCGGGATGGGAAGAATACTGCCCAGCCCTTGCAACAAGCCTGTAATGGCAGTAATGACACCCTTGACAAGCTGGTCTATCACGAACAGCACATTGGCTTGAGCGTAACGGCTTTTCACCACCGAGCCGGCGTACTCAATTTGCGACTTGCCACCCGGTATGGGCTTGCTGTCAAGCAACTGCACCATTGCCGCGATATGGGCAGCCTTAACCATGTACAGAATGTATTCCCTAAGAAAATACATAATTCCCGCCGTTACGCCAAAACCAATGGCTCCTCCCCAGAACGCGGCCGTTGCCTGAAAACCCTCGTCACCCAGCCCGCCAATTCCCCAGCCAATCCCAGAGCCTATACCGGTCATCAGGATATACGCCAGCGTAATGCCAAAATACACCGCACAGCGCAATAAAATGAAGGGCATGGTTTGCATCATTAATGTCAAGGATCGCCCAATACTGAAATCCCACATATACTTTCTCCTTAACCTGTTTTTATCAATTGACCCTGCCCAAGCAATCACCATCACCCAGTGTATCCAAAGTTCACAGGAAAGAAACCGTATTAACAGACGGGATCCCCTGGCTCACTCTTGGGCAACACTCACCGGCAGGGTCAATAACAAGGCAATCAGGTCGGCCTGACGGTTGGTATTTGTTTTCTGAAAAATATTACGTTTATGAAAAGCCACCGTGGTCAGGGAAATGTCAAAAGTTTCAGCAATCTGATCGGGCCGCAACCCCTGGGCGAAGGCCCAGGCAATCCGCGCCTCGGTCGGGGTCAACTTGAACAGGGCGTCAAGCGCCCTGACCGGCACCGGTTCATTATTACCTCCTGCACTAATGAATAATGCCGCCACACAGGTATCCTCTTTGCTGTCCACACCCTCTAGCGCACAAACGGTCACCAGCAAATCACGCTGGCCATTCAAACGGGGAAAAGACAGGAACTCGGTATATTCCCGTCCATTCAAAGCGGCATCAATCGCCACCTGAATCACAGAAAACAAACCTTCAAAACCCGGTATTTTTTCAGCACTGAATACTCCCCGGGAGACAGAATCGGCACAATCAAACATTAAGCGCTGCGCTGAAATATTGGCAAACTGGATCCTGCCCTCTCGATCCAGAAGAACCACACCCGCCGTTATCAAATTAAACATGCGAACCAGGCAATGAAAAGACTGGCTCTCAAGTTGCCGTCCGGCACCAGCCGATGCTGCCCGCCAGCCCTCATCACCGGCCAGCTTGTTGCGCATACGCCGGACCTGCCGAAGACGTGCCGCAATCGTTGCCAGCATCAAATCAAAATTAACGGGCTTAACCAGATAATCATCGGCACCGGCATACTTGCCTTGCGCAATCTGATCCGAACCATCCTGGGCGCTCAGGAAGACAAAAGGAACATCTGCCAAATCAGTCATGGATTCCCGAATTACACGCAACAGCGCATAGCCATCCATCACGGGCATGGCAATATCACACAATATCAAGTCGGGACGGCAGTCTTCAAGCCGATCCAGTGCATCCTGGCCATTCACGGCCTGTACAACGACATAACCGGCATCCTCTAGCTCATTGCTTAATATCTCTCGTAAATCCCGCTCATCTTCCACCCATAAAATCGTTGCTTGCGTGCCATCAATGGCAACCCCTCTCATGCCCCTTTCCTCCTTGTCTGGCATCTGTTTTATTCATGCGCGTCGGGCACCGGATCACCTTCATGATCACCAGGAAAACATGATTATTATTTTAAACAGGGCTCTGGTATAAGAGCCCTGCCGTTATTGCCTGAACTATATCAAGATTCAATTAAATAAACAAATGACAAGACCCGCTTAAAGGTTGGGCTTGACCTCCACCTGCCTGCTGGTCAAGACCTCTTTGGTATCACGCATCATGTACCTGACCTGGTAAATACCGGGAATTGCCGGTGCATGCACCGACAGTGGGCTGCCCTGGCTGACTCGCGTTGCGGCAAGCGGTGCGGTTTCAGGTGTGGCATCCATGGGTACGACCTCAATGAAATCCTGTCGGTTACCCGGGCCGCTCCAGGTGACTTCAATAACCGAACCGGCCACCACGGAATCGGGGACGGTAATCGTGCCAGCCGTTTCTGCCAGGGTTACCGGCAAACTGGCCAATACCCGTGTTGAGCTATTCAGCACATAGCGCAACTCATACTCACCCACCTGGGCCGGCATTTTAATCACAAGCGGTGAACCAGAGGAAGTCCGTGCATAATCCAGGTATTTATTGGCGGGGGCACCTTTGGGTACAACGGTCACGTAGTCTGATTGATTGTCCGGCCCTGTCCATGCCACAGTTACTTTACCGCCCGGCACAGCGGTATTCAGCAGCTCCAGTCGCGCCGAAACCGGTGTTATGTTGATAGGTTGCGACGCCAGCACACGCTTGGAATTATTCAAAACATAACGGATTTCATAGTTCCCCAAACCATCAGGCACCACAAGGCTGACGGGATTTCGGGAAGCCGTACGGGCATAATTGTTATATTCTTTATCGGGAGCACCCGCTTCAACCACCGTAATGTAATCACCGGGGCTATCGGGCCCCGTCCATTGCACCTCTATGGTTCCTCCTGCCCCAACGCTTTCAGGACCGGACACCGTCGCTTCTACAGGGGTCAATTCAACCGTTTGCCGGGCCAGTACCTGACGGTCTTTGTTCTGGACATAACGGATTTCATGCGTTCCCAAGGCATCAGGGACCTGTAAACGTAAAACCTCACCGCTGGCCGTACGTTTGTATACGCCATATTCTGAATCCTTGGCCTCGGGCGTGACAATGGTAATGTAATCACCTGAGCCGTTCGGCCCGCTCCATGTAACCTCAATAACGGTTCCCGCTTGGGCGGTTTCTGGTCCCGAAACGGTTGCCAAAGGCAGGTCTGGCGTTGGCAATGGTTCTGGCTGTACTGCATTGGCAGATGATGCGGTTTGCACCGCCTCAAGCGCAGCGTTCATTGCCTTGCTTAAGTTCACCGCATCGTTGGCCGCAAAGTATTGTCCGCCCGTATTGTGCGCCAGACAGGCAACCTGCTCTCCCTGCTGCCTGCTCAGACCAAAGCCCACAACATGTGCAGTGAAATCAACACCGCTTTGCTTAAGCTCGGCACCCAAGGCACAAGGATCAGCCTGACAGGTCTCCTCACCATCTGTAATCAAGATCACGGTTGCCTTGTCTTCGGTATAGCGCAAAGCATCTGCCGCCTGCTGAACCGCTGCGGACAAGGGGGTTTTGCCAAGAAAACTCATGTTTTGCACGGCCTGCAAGACTGCCGTTTTATTGTTCTTGCCGGGCGTCACCAGCATTTCAATATCAGTGCAGCTGCCTTTCTCACGATGGCCATAAGCCATTAAGCCCAATTCCATCGTATCGGGGACGGTTTCAAGCATGTTGCCCAAAGCCTGACGGGCGATTTCATGCTTGGGCTTGCCATCTATCTGCCCCCACATTGAACCAGAGCCATCAAACACGATAATGGCCCGTTCATTAGCCACCGCATAAGCACTTGCAATCAACATCATTAACAGGGCAACCGGTTTACATATTTTCAACACAAAACACTCCAGACCACCAGGGTTGTTCAAAGGAATGTACAAGAAGAAGAGCCAGTCGCCATGAACAACCACATATATTAACCAGACACAGCCATTCTAATGACGTCCCTGCAACCTGTCACCGTCTGTTTGAACAGGCTTGGCGGCACATTCTAAATCTACGATACTGCGCACTAGTAATGGACATTTAAACCAACTCCATTATGGCCAACAGAATAGGCTTTCTCTTTATTTCCATTTTTTTGAATATTGATTCGAGGACCACCTTTCCATTGTGTTTTGAAAATAATATGGCTTCCACCTGATGATGGTTTCCGTCCAAAAATACTGCTTGTGATGCGCCCTCAACAATGGGGATCCAGAAGTTTGATTTATTCCACCAACCACGTATCATTTTCCAGCGTATCTTCGTAGCTTAATGCCGATTTCACACTTGACACTTGCTCAAGCAATATCCTTTCAGCATCCTCAGTACCATAAGCCAGCTCATAAAATTTTTTGAGGTTTGCCAGATACGGTCAAACTGAACGGGATCAATCCCGAGGCGTACCTGCGTCATGTGCTGACGGTGATTGCCGACTATCCGGTTAATCGCGTCGACGAATTATTGCCCTGGCGAGTGCTGCTGTAAAAAAGCTTTAAGCTGTCAATACGGTATGGGGCGGATGCTTACTGATATTCTAAAAAAACAACAGGTAATATTCATAAGCGAAAAAGTAATTTGTCTTGGTTCAGGTTAATTAATATACTTACCCACTCTGATATGAATAAATCAAATTAACATATAGCTGCTACATGTCACGCTTCTTTTTGTTCTTAAAACTCAGCAGCCTGGTTTTATTATTGCCTGCGATATCTGCCAAGGCTCTTAATTTACATGCCACCAAATATCCCGGAAGATGGACATCCGCGTCCCGTACTCCCTGGTCAATTAATCAATCAATAACCGATTAAGGTTTTCGGCAAACACAAGCTGGTGGTTACTTTATGAACAAAAAATCACTTAAGGTAATACCAAAGTTATCTCTTGAGCGGCACTTTTCAAGACAGGCAAAAAACGTTGCAACATTTCCTCTGGCGATATCAGCCAGGGATTACAACTCACAATTAAGGCCAGTATCAATTGATGGCTGCGGTTATAAACAGGCACTGCAAGTGAACACATCCCCAGTTCCAGCTCTTGATTCACCAGACAATAACCTTGCACACGCACCTTCTTGATTTCCGCGATAATTTGCTTTGCCGTCTTGGTGTGTTCCGTTAATTTTTTACAAGCCTCATCCCTGAAAAATTCATCCAGTTGCTCATCACTTAAAGTTGCCAAAAAAATACGTCCCGTTGAGGTCACATACGCCGGCAGACGCGCGCCTATCTGCAGATTCATGGAAACAAGCCTGCTACGGCTGGCCCGTCCAATATAAACAATATCCTTATCCTCAAGAACAGTGACAGAGCACGACTCATTCAGGTCACGGGCAACCTGCTCAATAATGGGCGTCACACGCTCCATAAAATTAAGTGACGCCAGATATGAATATCCCAGATCAAGAATTTTGGCGCTTAAACTGAACTGTCCATTGTTTTGATTTAAATACCCCAACTTAGACAAAGTCAGCAAAAAGCGTCTTGCCGCAGCCCGGCTAAGGCCCACCTTTTGCGCAAGCTCGGTAACTGTTAAACAGGGGGTTTCATCGTTAAATGACTTAATAACCTCCAGTCCCTTGGCAAAGGTTGTCAAAAAATCCTTGTCGGAATCATCTGTTTTTATGACCTTAGACAAAACCCTCTTTCCTATGCAGATAAAACATAGGGTGACATTGGCCACCCTATGAATCATATTAAAACTTAGTTGCCGTATTTGTCTACATCAATCTTGGAATAAACTTCATCCCAGTATAATTTTTGCAAATCTTCAGCAGACTGGATATCAGCCTTGGCAACAATATCACTCCATTTATCAACCAATTTGGACATTGTGCCAGACAAATCTTTCAGTCGGGCAGGGTCCAGCTTGTATTCCTGCGCATAAAACTCAGGGATATAAGCCAGGTCTTTACTGATGAATTCATGTGATTTCTTCAACAACTCAGGATCAGCCTGCATGACATTAATCCCTTTCTTACGTGCTTTTTCGAGATCATCCATCGCTTGTTTCTGATAGCGATAAGTTACCTCAGAGGTCATGACTGAACCGGCTTTTAACAAGGCCTCTTTTTCAGCCGTGCTAAACTTGTCCCACTTGGTTTTATTTAATGTAGCCGCACCACCCGCTGCATACAAACCACCTGGCACATCTGTCACAATATTTTTCACCACTTCAATCAAATTAAAGTTGGTCAACTCGGTTGCCGAGAAGAATGTACAATCCACCACCCCTTGGCTTAAGGCCTCGTAAGCTTCACCAATTGGCAAGGCAACCGGCTGGGCGCCAAATTCACGTGCCCAACGTGCCCAGGGCGCACCTGAAATACGAATACGCTTACCCTTCAGCTCTTCAACGGTATCCACAGGGGCATTACAGAACATGGTATACACAGGCGTTGAAACCACACCGGTATATACCTGATTGTTTTTCTTGAACTCTCCCTGGCACTCAGGACAATTGAGCATAATGTACTCAAGCATCGCCCCTGAATAAGCCATCCCTTCTTTTTCAGGAATCTTGTCATTGAGCGCAACCGACATACTCATATCTGCACCCAGGTTTGAGAATGGGTAGTCTGAAGGACTGTAAGCGGTTAACAAATAGCCTACATCAGCCAGACCCTTGTTAATCCCCTCATTCATTTCAGCATGACTGAGCAGTGAAAGCTCAAAAATACGAACCCGATGTTTGTTATTCGTTAACTCTTTTACCGCTTCAGCATACTTTTGCGCTGCTTCAATGGGGGCACCTGAAGGAAACCCAACCGCAAAACGCAGCGTATCTGCTTTAGCCGGCATTGAAAAAGACGCCGCTACAAGCGCACCGCCAACCAGACCTGTTAATTTTTTCATAGAAAACATGAAAGGCTCCACCTTAGTTATAAATTACAAAAAAATTTGATTGCTTAATTTTTAATGCAGACATAGTGCATTTCCAAAAACTCGTCAATGCCATGCACCGAGCCTTCGCGACCGACTCCTGATTCTTTCACCCCGCCAAAAGGAACGGTTTCAGACACAAAGCGGGGAGTATTGATACTCAACATGCCATATTCCATTTGATCGCTTAAACGGAAAATCCGACCTTTGTCTTCCGTGTAAGCATAAGCAGCCAAGCCATAATTGGTACTATTGGCAAGGCGAATCACCTCCTCTTCCGATTCGAAGCGATAAACGGCAGCCACAGGGCCAAAGATTTCCGTTTTGAAAACATCCATCTCGGGTGTGACATCGGCCAGAATAGTGAAGTTGAAAAACTGTTTGCCAATTTCCGGAAGATGAGCACCGCCCTGAACAAGACGCGCACCTTGCTCCACGGCTTTATTCACAATTGAACTCACTTTCCGGATGGCTTTTTCATTGATCAGAGGGCCATGTGTTGAATCAGGCTGCAAACCATTGCCCAGGCGCAATTTACCCAAGGCCTCTTGCAGCTTGGCAATAAAGGCCTCATAGACACCATCCTGCACCAGCAAACGATTGGCACAAATGCATGTTTGCCCCGAGTTATAGAACTTGATGGCAATGGCACCCTGAACCGCAGCATCCAGATCGGCGTCATCAAAAACCATGAACGGCGCATTGCCACCCAATTCCAGACTTAACTTTTTAACCGTATCTGCACACTGGCGGCTAAGAATCTTGCCAACCTCGGTAGAGCCCGTAAATGACAGTTTTCTGACAATCGGGTTGGCGCACAGCTCCTGTCCAACTTCATGGCCAGAACTGGCGGTAATGACATTGAGCACACCGGCAGGAATCCCGGCCTGTTCAGCCAGGGCTGCCAACGCCAGTGCTGACAAGGGAGTGTCTTCCGCTGGCTTGATGACCACAGAACAACCAGCAGCCAGGGCCGGTGCAACTTTTCGAGCAATCATCGAATTGGGGAAATTCCAGGGTGTAATGGCAGCCACCACACCCACCGCACGTTTTTTAACAAACTCGAAATTACCCGCGGCACTAGGTGGTAAAACATCCCCATTAACACGCATCGCCTCGTTGGCAAACCAGTCAATATAGTTGATTGATGAAGTGACTTCGCCTTTTGCCTCGGCCAGGCTCTTGCCTTGCTCGAGGGTTAAAATGGTGGCCAGTGTCTCAAGATGGGCCTCAACCAGTTGAGCCCAGCGCTTTAAAATAATCGAGCGTTGCTTGGCGGTTTGTTTGAGCCACAGTTTTTGTGCCTGCTCCGCCTTTTCAATCGCCAATCGGGTATCTGCCTGCCCCATATCAGGAACCAGCACGATTTGTTCGCCTGTGGCAGGATTGAATACCGGATATTTTTTTCCGCTAATCGCTTCAAGCCACTGACCATTAATCAAGGTCTTGTCCTTGATGAATTCAGTTACTGTGTCATTCATTGTTATGCCTCCAATATAATCTGTTTACTTTGATGACAAGTTGGGTAAATAGAGGATGATTTCCGGAAAAAGCAAAAACAATCCTACTATGGCCAGGTCTATCACCAGAAACCACAAAATGCCCTTGAACACTTGTGATGTTGTCACTGCATCACCGACAACACTTTTTACAACAAACACGTTCATGCCAACGGGTGGTGTAATCATGCCAATTTCCAATAGCTTGGTAAGCAATACACCAAACCAGATCAGGCTGAATGAGGTCGTCTCGATAATGGGCAACAGCACTGGCAAGGTCAACAACATGGCACCAACGGGTTCCAGGAACATGCCCAGTACCAAATAAATCAGAATGATACCCAGCATGACCCACATATCACTGGCTTCAAGGCTAATAATAAAGTCAGCAATAAAATCACCGGTTCCTGATAGAACCAAAAAGCGGGTAAGCAGACTGGCGCCTACGGCAATAATCAATAAAGCACTGGTGGTGACTAATGTTTCCAGGGCCGCAGCCTTGAAAGCAGCCCATGTCATTGCCCTTTTCAAAATAGCAACCACACAAGCCAAAAACGCACCAATCGCACCGGCCTCATTGGGGGTAAACACGCCGCCAAACAAACCGCCAAAAATACCGATCATGATCAGAAAAATAGGCCAGGTATCTTTTAAGGCAACTACTTTATCCTTGAATGAAATTTCCTCCTTAACGTCCTGAGCCAAAGACGGATTAAGCTTCACCCGGACATAAACAACCAGGACATAACCAATAATCGTTACCAGACCCGCCGTAATACCTCCCAGAAACAATTGGGAGATGGACGTTTGCGCAATTACCCCATACAAAATCATGATAATTGAAGGGGGAATCAGGGCACCAATGGTACCGGCTACCGCAACCGTACCGGTTGCCAGGCTGGGATCATATTTGTAGCGAAGCATTTCCGGAATAGCGATCCGGCCCATGGCGGCAGAGCAGGCAATGGAAGATCCGGAAACAGCGGCAAAGCCTGCCGAACCAAAAATAGAGGCGATCGCCAAACCGCCAGGCACGCCTGCCAACCAGGCCCTGGCAGCCTTGAACATACCTTGGGTAAGGTTGGTGTGATAGCAGATAAAGCCCAGGAACAAAAACAATGGTACTGAACTAAGGGTCCAGTTAGCGGCAAAGTTGTAAGGAATGATACCCAGTGAAGACATGGCAATATCAACCCCAACAACAGCCCAAATACCCACAAACGAGACGGCTATCAATGTAAAACCAATGGGCATTTTTAACAATAACAGTACAAATAAAGCAATAAGCCCTATAAACCCGATGCCAATATCGCTCATTTTTGCTCCCCAATCATCTGGTTATTTTCTTTGTTCATTAAGTAAAGCAAAAATTTCACCAGGCAATAAACACCCAATAAGCCAGCCCCAAAGCACAAGATGAAGTAACTTGGCCAGGTAGGAATTGTGTAATCACCTTGCATGACCGAGGTTTTGGACGCCAGATTTTTCAAGGCGACCCCCCAGGATACATAGGCGATTAAAAATGCGGTGACTGACACAAACAGACTGCCGAACATATCAACGGCCTTATTCATTTTTGGCGAGAAAAAGCCAGAGACAAGCTCGACTGAAATCGCCGCTTTGGTTTGCTCGGTATAGGCCAACGGCAAAAATATCGCGATAATCATGTAGTAGTGCGCAACGAACGTGATGGTTCCTGGCAAAGGTTTATTGATAAAAAATCTTGCAACGATGTCCGCTGTCACATGGATCATCATTAATGCAATTGCCGCCCCACCAATCAAGGTAATCACTTGATTGATTTTTTTTAAAAGTATTTCTATGTGATTCATTATTCATGCTCTCTAATTTCATATCCATCCAGGACGGGTTTTCTCCAAGCCCATCCTGGCCTTTGAAATAACGTTCAGCTATGAATTTTCCAAAACCAGACGGCCTTCAACCTGCCCTTTGGTCAGCTGGTTCAAGGCATCATCGGCCTCATCCAGTGGCCTGATTTGAATAGGCAGATTGATCAAGTCGTGTTTGTTGGCAAACTCAATCAGCTCTTTCAGGTCCCCCAGTGACCCCGTGTAAGAACCAATAATTGAAATGGCTTTGGTAATGATGTAGGGAATGGGGTAAGACAGCTCTCCACCGTGCAAACCAACAATAATCAGTTTGCCACCTTTGCGGGCCAGGTTAAGACCCATTTGGACTGTCGCATCACCACCCACAAAATCAAGAACAGCGGCACAATTGGCATTGCCTGCCTGCAACACCGCTTCCAGCACATTTTCCTGGGAGGAATCAAAGACGGATGTGGCACCGACTTTCAGGGCAAGCTCACGTTTTTGCTCGGACAAATCCAGGCCAATAATGTTTTTCACACCCAGCAAAGACAAGGTTCTAATGGCAAGCAAACCTAAACCACCGCAACCAATCACAACAACGGCTTCATCGTCATGAACATCCCCCATTTTTTTAATGGCTGAAAAAGTGGTTAACCCCGAACATGCCAACAAAGAAGCATGGGAGGGATTCAAATTACCCAAGTCCATTAAATAACGTGGATGCGGCACCAATACATACTGGGAATAACCACCCGGTTTAAAAACGCCTAACGCGGCAGGCTTGGTGCAAAGATTTTCTTCGCCTCTTTTGCAAACAGAGCACTCACCACATCCAATCCATGGATAAACCAGCATTTGTTTGCCAGGCTGAATTTCCCCAGCCTGATCGCCGGCGGCTTCGATCGTACCCACAATTTCATGGCCCAAGGTGACAGGTAATTTGATTCCACGCTCTTCCAGCGATAATTTTTTGCCTTGCCCAAGACCATAATAGCCTTCATAAATGTGAACATCACTATGACATACACCACAATAATTCACGCGCACCAGAACCTCGGTTCCTGTGGGTTTAGGCAGTTCCACTTCCGTTCTTTTCAGGCCCATGCCAAACTCATTGAACTGGTACCGCACGTAAGTATTGATTTCAGTCGTCATATTTCGAGCTCCCCCAAGGGTAAATATTTTGTTTAATGCTAAAGCGATATGGCTTACTTAAAAGCAAATTTGTTCGCATATCGCACATTTATTACGCTAATCGCACAAACGAATATAACTGCACCCATTCTGACCGTCAATTCTTTTGTCCCCTAACCTAGGGTAAGTCTGGATATAAAAATGTTCTTTTTCACAACAGATTTTTACTGATCATTTATTTTTAGACTTTTGAACCCTAAAACAATGATTTCTACTTTTATACGTATTTACACCAAAATAAAAGCCGCACATGTGCGGCTTTTTTTAAAAAAAATCTTTACGCTACTGCAACCCCAACCTTTTACCTAGGCCAGTACGTCGGATAATAAACTTCTCCAGTTCTGCCAGCAGGAACAGTAACAACCCCGCAGCCAGTACCTTGCCCCATTCCAGCAGCGACAGGCTGGCAGAATTAAAGATGGTTTGCATGATTGGCAAATAGGTATAGGCCAGTTGCAAAGGGATGCAGGCGGCAACCGCAAACAGGATATAGCGGTTGCCGGTCAGGCCCTCGCGGCTTAGCACCGATTTAAGAAAAAAGCGGCTGTTGAACAGGTAGAATACTTCACAAACCACCACAATATTAACCGCCATGGTCCGGGCCACCTCAAGGCTGGTGCCCGCATTCAATTCCCACAAAAATACCCCCAGCGCACCAATCATAATAATGACCGACACTATGAAGACACGCCAGATAAAAAAGCCCGAGAGCAAGGCTTCGCCGGGCGGACGGGGCCGCCGGTCCATAATGCCCCGCTCGGCCGGCTCAAACGCCAATGCCAGACCCAGCGTACCCGATGTGGCCATATTAATCCACAACACCTGGGCCGGTGTTAATGGCAGGGTCAATTCAAACAGGATGGCGGCAATCACCACCAGGACTTCCCCACCGTTGGTGGGAAGCATGAAAAGAATGAATTTTTTCAGGTTATCGTAAACAGCCCGACCTTCACGCACGGCACTGGCAATGGTGGCAAAGTTGTCATCGGCCAGCACCATATCCGACGCCTCTTTGGCGGCTTCGGTGCCTTTCATGCCCATGGCTACACCAACATCGGCACACTTCAGGGCCGGGGCATCATTAACCCCGTCTCCGGTCATGGCCACCACCTGCCCACTTTCTTGCAAGGCCTGCACCAGACGCAGCTTGTGTTCGGGTGCTGCCCTGGCAAAAACATCCACCTCCATGGCCACATTACGCAAGGTCTCGTCATCCATCACTGCCACTTCCGCACCGGTCAGGGCAGGCTTGCCAACGCCAATATTCAGCTTTTCACCAATGGCTCGGGCAGTTTCCACATGATCACCGGTAATCATTTTGACGCGAATACCGGCACGATGGCACTCACGTACAGCCTGTACCGCCTCTTCACGGGGCGGATCCATAATGCCCAGTAATGCGATCATGACAAAATCCGACTCCATATCGTTATGGTCAAGTAAATCACTTTTTGGTGCAGACCGCTTGCATGCCAGTGCCAGCAGGCGCAAGCCCTGGGCTGCCATATCGTTGGACATGCGCCGCCAGTAATCAACATCCAGTTCCTGTTCACCATTACTACCCAGCTGCGTGCGGCACATATCCAGGATACGTTCCGGTGCGCCCTTGACAAAAATCCAGGGTTCTTGCTGGCTGTCACAGTGGTAAGTGGCCATGAAGCGGTGCTGGGATTCAAAGGGAATGGCATCAATCCGGGGCCAGGCATTCTCATTGGGCTCATTCAGGGTAAGGCCCGCTTTTGCCCCCAGTACCAGCAAGGCACCTTCAGTGGGATCGCCCTCTACCCACCACCTGCCCTCTTCATTCAACAAACGGGCATCATTACACAACACACCAGCACGAATGGCCAGAGCCAGTTCGGGGTATTCGGCAGCCGTAATACAGCGCCCGTCAATGCATAATTCACCGCTTGGTTCATAACCCACGCCCTCTACATTGACTCTGTGCTCGGCACATATAATGCGCTGCACAGTCATTTCGTTACGGGTTAAGGTACCTGTCTTGTCAGAACAAATAACGGTTACCGAACCCAGGGCCTCGACGGCCGGCAACAGGCGAACAATCGCGTTGCGCCTGGCCATACGGCGCACGCCCAATGCCAGGGTGACGGTCATAATGGCTGGCAAGCCTTCAGGTATGGCAGAAGCGGTTAACGCCACAACCATCATGAACATGTCCTGGGGACTGTGCCCGCGCCATAACGTGCCCAGAACAAAAGTCAGTGCCGACAAACCCAGAATAAAGAAGGCCAGTTGACGGGCGAAATAATCCACCTTGCGTAGCAGGGGTGTTGCCAGGTTACGAATTTCTGACAGCATCTGGTTGATTTTACCCAGCTCTGTTTGGGCGCCGGTTGCCACCACCACCCCTACCGCCTTGCCATAAATAACCAGCGTGCCCGAATAAGCCATGCCATAACGGTCACCCAAAGGCGTATCGGGCTCGGCAGTTTCCGTATTTTTTTCTACCGGCAGGGATTCGCCAGTCAGGGCAGCCTCTTCAATACGCAGGTCTCGTACATTAATCAGACGTAAGTCAGCAGGCACCCGGTCTCCCGAGACAAGAGCCACCATGTCGCCGGGCACCAGATCGCCAGCGTCAATGTCATGGTGCTGGCCGTCCCGGATGACCGTAGCGTGTGGGGAGAGCATATCGCGGATGGCATCCAGTGCCGATTCCGCCTTGCCTTCCTGGATAAAACCAATAATGGCATTAAGCACCACCGCCATCATCAGCACGCCAGTATCTATCCAGTAACCAAGCGAAGCCGTGATAACCGCAGCACCCATCATGACATACAGCAGAAGGTTATGAAACTGCAGCAGAAAGCGTAGCAGCGGCCCGCGTTTTTTGGGCGGTGCCAAACGGTTGAAACCATATTTCGTTAAGCGCTGCCGGGCCTCTTCTTGTGCCAGGCCGCCTCTGCCAGTTTGCAACATTTGCTCTACCTGGCCGGGTGTTAAGGTATGCCAGTCTGTGGGGGACAACTGTTGGGGTAAGTCTGTGTTTACACGGTCTGTCATTAATGAAGCCTTGGCTGATCGTAGCAACTTAAGGAAGAGTTAGTTACGAATTGAACGAAAATACAAGCAGATTTTACATGGCCGTGATGACACCGTCCAGCCGGGACTTTTGAGTTTTAAGCATTACTGAGAACAGTGAAAGCATATTCCAGACAAAAAAATCCGGCACACCAGGCATGCAATGCATGAACGCCCTGTGTGCCGGATTCCTGTTTAAGCCGAATAACCATCGCCAACACTCACCATTGTCCAATGGCAAGAAAACTTCAATGCCAACTAGAACGGTGTCTGGCTGTTAACACTGTCTAACGGTTCCAGTGCTGAAAAATCCGATCGTGTGGCAATATACTCAGGCCGTGGTGCCAAGCCATACCTGGGCTGCTCAAGCGTATTTTCAACACTGTTATACACCATGAATACGTTTGACCTTGGCCAGGGAGATATATTGCTGCTTGATCCATGCATGGTATTGCAGTCAAAAAACACCACCGAACCGGCCTTGGCTTGCATGGTCTTAATACCGCCCTGCTCTACCAGCAAGCTTAAGGTAAGTGGATCTGGCACCCCATATTGCTGTTTTTTAAGCGACTGTTTGTAATGCTCACCCGGTGTTTCACCAACACATGAAATAAATTGCATCTGTGAGCCCGGCACCAGCATTAGCGGACCATTGCATTCATTATTATCAGTCAGCAACACAGAACAGCTTAACGCACGCATTTTCGGCATGCCGTCTTCCACGTGCCAGGTTTCAAAGTCTGAATGCCAATAAAACTCCTTGCCGGTAAATCCCGGTTTAAGGTTGGCCCGGGATTGGTGGATGTATACTTCCGAACCCAGGATTTGCCTTGCCACATGAATAAGTCGCGGGTCACGGGCAAGGCGGCCAATAGACGCATTCAAGGCATGTACCTTGAAAATGGAACGCACGGCATCACTGCCCGGCTCTGTAATGGCCTCATCCATGCCGGCAATAGATTCATCCTTGCTCATACGAACAACCTCTTCAAGCAAAGCCGCTACTTCTTCCGGTGTAAAGACATTTTCAATTAACAGGAAGCCGTCACGCCGGTAAGCGTTCAGTTGCCCTGCCGAAAGCGCATCCGCATAATTGCCGTCATTCCATACCACGTCCTCATTTCTGGCCATAATGGCTGCCGTGCTATTGGTACGTGAAGCATAAGTGCTATTGGTACGTGAAGCATAAAGATCAGTCATAGATGATGTGGTTATCATTGCATTCTCCCATTAAACGGTATCAGTCACCAATGGGTAAACACCTTCTTCATCATGCACTTCAAGGCCCGTAAGCGGTGGGTTGAAAACGCAGATCACCCGTAAGGGTTCTTTACCGCCACGCAGCCAGTGCTCGTCATGTTGATCCAGTGCATAAACCACCCCTGGGCCCAAGGCGTATTTTTTGCCATCAGCCACGGTTTCAATTTCACCGTCACCTTCAACACACCATACGGCTTCCAAGTGGTTCTGATAGTGAATATGTGTTTCGGTACCCGGAAAAATAACTGTTTCATGAAATGAGAATCCCATGCCGTCTTTTTTCAATAACACACGACGGCTCAGCCAGTTCTCAGTGACCACTTCTTCCTTGGTACCAATCACATCTTTCACATTCTTGACAATCATTTCTTTATTCCTCCAAATTTCAATACCTGGGCATTAATACCCTGGTTTTTTAATACTTCCGTTACACTGCGCTCGATAATTTCCAGCCCACGAATCAGAATTTCGTCTTCGATCGTCAAGGCCGGAAGAATTTTCAGCACCTCATCACGCGCACCCGAAGTTTCTATAACCAAACCATGGCCAAACGCTTTTTTGACTACTTTATTGGCCAGTTCAGGTCTGCCTTCGAACACCAGCCCCTGGATCAGGCCTCTTCCACGCACGCTTAAATCAGCACCGGGAAAGCTGTGTACGATATTTTCCAGCCAGTCACGTACCAGTCGTTCTTTACGAATGGTATTGCGGGCAAAGTCATCCTTGGCCCAATAGCTGTCAAGCGTTTGCGCTGCCGTAACAAAAGCCAGATTATTGCCCCTGAAAGTACCGCTATGGGCACCGGGTTTCCAGATATCCAGCTCTGGCTTGATAAGCACCAATGACATGGGCAAGCCAAAACCCGACAAAGATTTGGACAGGGTAATAATATCGGGGCGAATACCGGCCGTTTCAAAGCTGAAGAAATTGCCGGTTCTGCCGCAACCCACCTGGATATCATCCACAATTAACAGCATATCGTAACGGTGGCAAAGCTTTTCCAGCTCTTTAAGCCAACGCCAGCTGGCAACATTAACACCCCCTTCACCCTGCACGGTTTCCACAATAATGGCCGCCGGTAAATCCAGGCCACTACTGGCGTCATCAAGCATTTTTTCAAGGTAAACAATGGTGTCTACATCGGGGCCAAAATAACCGTCAAATGGCATGAAAGTGGTATTGCTCAGGGCAACGCCAGCCGCTTGGCGAAATTTCTCATTCGCGGTTACAGCTAGCGAACCACCGCTAACACCATGAAAACCATGGGTAAATGAAATGATATTGGAGCGTCCTTTAACCTGACGGGCCAGCTTAAGCGCCGCTTCGACGGCATTAGTGCCGGTTGGACCGGTAAATTGCAATTTGTATTCCCAGTTCCTGGGCTTAAGCAAAACGCGATCAACCGTTTCAAGAAATGTTTGTTTGGCGCATGTAGCCATATCCAGACTGTGGACAAGGCCATCGGTTTCCAGATATTCAATCATTTTTTGCTTAAGTACAGGATTGTTGTGACCGTAATTCAAGGTACCGGCACCGCTGAAAAAATCAACGTATTCCCTACCTGTTTCATCAAATAACAATGACCCTTTGGCCTTATTAAATACAACTGGAAACGACCGGATGTAGCCTCGGACCTCCGACTCCATCCGGTCAAATATTTTCAAGTCCATGATATTCTCCTTTTTAATCATGATATGTAAAACACTTACTATGACCGACCCGCCGCAAACTGCCCGCTAGCCGGTTAGTGCTGTATTAAACCGAAAATGGCCCAATACGTATTAATTTCTCGTCTTCATGCGCTTCGGGGCCAAACAGGCTTTTCTCAAACAAGTCACTTTCATTCACGTTAGCCTTTAGTTTTCGCGCCAGGCTGCCAAACATACTGCGCGAAGCAATATTGTCTGGGCCAACCGTAGTTTCTATAAACCGTACGTTAGCCAGTTCGGGCCGATGCAACAGATTTTGCAGCATTTTCCTGCCCAGGCCTTGGCCGCGTGCCCGCTCATGAACAGCTACCTGCCAGACAAATAAAACGTCTTGCCGGGTGGGATGAATGTAAGCAGAAATAAAGCCATCCAGCCCATGCGCGGATTGGGCGACAACACAGGTATTTGAAAAGTGCTCGCACAAGAGCAAATAGGCGTACACCGAATTAAGATCAAGTGGCGGGCACTTTGCGATTAGCTGATAAATAGCGTAGCCATCGGTCTTGCATGGGGCCCGCAACAGGGCTGTGTTTTCTCTTGCGAGGCCATCTGGCAAGGCAGATGGGGTTTCAGGCAATGGAGGTGTGGGGTTGGGTGTTCGTGTTGTTGTCAAACCATAATTCCAGATTCAGGGTGAGCCCCACCAACGGGAACATCCAGAATGGGTGAGGCGGGTTCTTTGTGAACCTCGGCAGGCTCTGTACCGCTGGCCTCCATCAGTGTCACGATACGTTCAAGCGACAGCGTGATGGTGGCTTGCTCAAGTTCCGGCAACGCATTAAGCGCATCGGCCAGTTTTTTCTGCAATGGAGACGGTGTATTCTTAACCAGTTCAGCTCCTGCTTCGGTAGCGGTAATAAACACAGTACGCCTGTCCTGGCGCCCTCTTTCACGTTTGATGAAGCCTTTGTCTTCAAGGCGGTCAAGGATGCCCACAACCGTACTCGGACTGACGTGAATTTCACGACTGATGGCGGTTGCGGTAATGGGGCCTTTGGCCACAACCGCCCGCATGCAAATAAGCTGTGGCGCCGTAATATTGCTATACGACGCCAAATGCCGCGAATGCAAGGCGATAGACCTTGTAATGCGGCGCAACGCATGCAAAATGCGTAAATCGTACTGCAGACTTGATTCTATTGAATTCATAATGACACGAATGATTAGTGTTAAATTAATTTCTATGCGAACTATATTAAAGCAAAAATAGCTATCCAGCCAATAGAAAATAACTAAGATTTGATAGAAAATGCTACGAAAGACTGCTTTAAAGCCTGAAAATTCCTGATTAGCCTCTTAAAGCAAACAAAAAATAATATGTAAATATGATTTCAATAGAAACCATATTTAAACGAAGACTGAAAAATTTAGTGGGAAAACAGGACGCTGCCCTTAAGTGCCAATTGGGTTTAATTTATTATTGATGATTAAAAGACAAGAGATACTTAAAAGACAAGAAAAAAGCCGGCAATCATGATTGAATGATTGCCGGCTTTTTTGAATTTTGGCTCCCCGAACTGGGATCGAACCAGTGACCTGCGGATTAACAGTCCGTCGCTCTACCGTCTGAGCTATCGGGGAATAAGAAAGCTATTATAACAACAAAAACTATAAAATTGCAAGAACATGACGCGCAAAATATAATTTTTGGATTTTCGGAATTTAACTTCCAGATTTAAAATCTGGAAAAACAGATTTTAAAATTTGGCTCCCCGAACTGGGATCGAACCAGTGACCTGCGGATTAACAGTCCGTCGCTCTACCGTCTGAGCTATCGGGGATCAAATAAGAATGAAATTATGCAACAAATCAGCCAACATGACAAGCCCCTCGTGATTTTTATGCATTTTTTTTTAATTTTTGTGGTTTAAAAGTATCAATCATTCTGATTGTGTCGAAAAACACGTCCTACACACCCAATCAAACCCCATAATCCTGCCATTTATATTTTATAAATTCCCCGCTCTTCTTTATCCAGAATATCCTTGTAAGACTCAAGGGATACAAGAACTTCATTACTTAAACTGGGATACTGCAAATCAAGCTCTTTCAGGGTGGATAACACCGCATCTGCCACTGCCAGCCTGGCATATGCTTTATTATCAGCTGGAATCACATACCAGGGCGCATGCTCACAAGCAGTATGTCTGATGCTTTCTTCATAGGCATGCATGTACTTTTTCCAAAAAGTACGCTCATAAAGGTCATTTTTATCAAACTTCCAGTTTTTCTTGGGATTTTCGATCCGCTCGATAAACCTTGCTTTTTGCTCTTCAGGAGACAGATAAAGAAAGAATTTTAAAATCCTGGTGCCATTGCGTGCCATATGTTTTTCAAAAGCACAAATATCATCAAAGCGCTCTTTCCAAATATTTTCCGTCACCAGCGTGTCAGGTAAATTCTGCGCTTTCAACAGCTCAGGATGCACACGGGTAATCAGGGTTTCTTCATAGTAGGAGCGATTAAAAACGCCAATATTGCCCCGTTGTGGCAAACATTTCGTGGTGCGCCATAAAAAATCATGCCCCAGCTCTTCTGCGGATGGACGCCCAAAGGCATAAACCTCACACCCCTGAGGATTAACGCCAGACAATATATTTTTAATCGTAGAGTCTTTACCTGCCGCATCCATGGCCTGAAAAATCAGCAATAACGACCATTTATTATCCGCATACAAAATATTCTGGAGATCGGAAATTTCGTCAACCATTTCCTTGAGCATTGCTTCGGCATCGTTCTCGTTAATTTTCTCATCAGGAGCGGTTTTACAGTTCCTCAACTGGAACTGCCCCCCCTCTGTAACCCGATACTTCTTTGAGAAATTACGCTTGCCTTTATTGTTTTTCGCCATTGATCCACTCCATTTGAATCACCCTTTTTAACATAAGACACTCATCTATGCCAAAAGCATGGCAAAAGACAAAACCCGAAATTGCATCAATTAGTGTATGTACTTGCAGTCGCCCAAGGCTTAAGGTAACGTTAAAAAGTGGATGAAATTATTAATGTTTCTAACCAACAGGAGCAAACTATGACGTCTCACTCAAAAGCCAATGATAAACAAGAACCTCACACCGGCAAAGTAAGCAATGACACCAATCAACAAGGCAACAAACGACCCACTCAGCTAAACCAAGGCCAGCGAACCCCGGATAGCCGCAGCGATCGTGAAGCACACATTGGTGGTAACAATCAAACCCAATCACGACGGGGATCTGGCGCACATCCGAAGCGCTAGCGCTTGCCGTCATATTCATGATAAAAACCGTCTTTTTTGCGCAGACAAACTAAAATCCGGAACAGGCAAACCAGTCGGTTCCGGAAAATATGTGCCCTATAAACTCACAAAAGAATTAAATCCGTGCAAATATCACTTCAGACAATGGCGTTGAACTAGCCCGTTCTACTCCATTGGAATATCAATATTAAAAACAACACGCCCGCCAGGAAAAACATGAATTTCATCATGCGTGCACCATTGTCAGTGATCCACTGCATGGCCGCTCCGATGGTTCCTGCCCAAAGCTGATTGATTTTTCGGCTAAAAAAACGTGCCAGCCAAAACAGCACTAAAAATATAATCAGGAATTTAAAAAAAATGGCCATTGAGCTCAAAAATATTTATTCACAAGACACTCACAGCTTACACACAATTTACCAACAGTGTTGTTAACATTTTTGGAAATTATTGAGTTATTAACAAAAAAAGAGAACAAAAATGTGAATAGTACTTTAATAATTCTGTAAAAGAATCATAGCCCATTGAATTTTAATAATATTTTATTATTTGCTTATTTTTTGATCAAAATCGAAATTCAATGTCTAATAACTCAGGGAATTGGGTGAATTGACTTTGCACTGCACTGTTTTCATGCCTTCATCCTGAAAATAGAATTGCAATGAGATGAAATCACCCGGCTTGAGATTTGCCTGTTTATTTTCCAGCATAATATGATAGGTATTCAGTGAAAAAGACAGAGATCCGTTAGCGGCAATACTGACTTTATCAAGCCGCTCCATGGTGATCATACCCTGCTTCCTGATGTTTTCATGCATGACGGCCGAAGCATAAGACGGGGTTTTAATCGCGTTTAACACAAGTTCCTTGCCAGAGTTGTTCTTTAATTCGAAATAAGCGGCTGCCGGTAAATGTCCGGGTAATAACCTTACCCAACATTGATCAACCTCTACATGATCCAACTCAATCAGTTTGATTTCGGGTATCTGGTTTTGTGCTTCACTTTGACTTTCTTCCACCAAAAGCAAATGAGCGGGAATTTGGCTGATCCATTCCTCGGCCAGCAAATTACCCTGATCATCGTACTTGACTCTTTTTATCCCCTCGGCAGTACAAATTTCAATCCACTCATACTTGGGCTTTTTGAAGTAATCAACCGCCAACCATGAAATACCGGCCACCAACAGCACCGGGATAAAGAATTTTAAAATTTTCACAAGGGGCTTCATAGATAAGTAAAAAAGATCCGGCATGAAACCGGATCACAAACATTAATGTCCGTGCTTGTGCATTGACATAGGTTCATCATGCTTTGCAGTTTCGGCAGATTTTGTCAAAGGTTTGGCCAGTGCTTTAATATCGATAGTTTCCTTGCTGCCATCATTATTTTCAACAACAAGCTGCAGCTCAACCTCATCATTTTCCTTGACCTGATTATGCAAGTCGATAAACATGATGTGGTAACCACCCGGTTTCAACTCAACCTGCTTTCCATTGGGTAAATCAAGGGCGGGAATTTGACGCATTTTCATGACATCGTCCTGCATGGCCATTTCATGTATTTCCACCGCTTTGGAAATATTGGATTTGGCCTCAATCAGTTTTCCATCCTTATCGGATGTCAATTTCATGAAAGCACCTGTTGCCTGCTGTCCTGGAACAGTAGCGCGTACCCAGGCATCTTCAACAGTGACCGCCGCACTTGCTGAGGCAGAAAACAAAACAGCCGAAACAATCAGCGCCGAATTAATCGGTTTAATCAAAAATTTCATGGTATTCCTCTGTATGGGGATTGGTTTTTTGAAATTATGCTAGCAATTGACGAATATCTTCCGCACACTCTTGCGCACTTTGCGCATGCGACAAAGATAGTCTTAACTTGCCATCGGTATCAAAAACGTAACTAAGCGCGCTGTGATCCATTGTGTAAGAAGAACCGGTTGGCACTTTTTTATAATAAATTTTGAACTCTTTCGCCACAGCCTGTGTTTCATCCAGCGTACCGTAAAGCCCCATAAAAGAAGGATCAAAGGCATTCGTATATGCTTCCAACATTTCCGGGGTATCACGTTCCGGATCTATGGTGATGAACAGCACCTGTAATTTATCGGCATCTTCACCTAACAGACCTTTAATTTCAACCGCTCGTGCAAGGGCTGTAGGACAGACATCGGGACATTGGGTAAACCCAAAAAAAATCATGAGCGCTTTGCCCTTGAAATCATTAAGGGTATAACGTTTGCCATTAGGTCCCTGCAAGTTGAAATCACGCCCAAAATTTGCTCCGGTAATATCCTGTCCATGAACAACGAGCGGTTTTTCTTTACTGCAACCAGCAAGCATCAAAGGCAAGATGCCCAATCCGGTTAGCACCAACCTACGTTTTTGATTTATTGACATTGCATGCATTCAAGTTAAATAAAGCATTCAAATCCACCTTGAACAGAATGGGAAATGACGGGTAAAAACCGTGTTTTTATCAGGAGAAAATATATAAAAAGCGTGGTTTATGCCAATCAAAACTGTTCAAGGCGGAAGCATAGCGTTAAATACAGCAAGCATGGTGAGCTTGGTCTAGAAGCCAACCTTGAATGGGTATTTAACAACATCCCGCTTAACGGGTTTGTTTTTACTTACTAGACTGCCAAAGGAGGTGCCCTTGGACCTAGCGGAGGCCCTGACAGGCGGACATTCATTACCTGAGAATGGTCGAGAGAGGGGGCAACCAAGCCGGGTAAATTGAAAACATCCAGGCCGACACCAGGTGAACCCGCTAGCATTCCTTGCGCGTTAACGACGCTGAAAGGACAACTTAACATGCCATCGTAGGCATTATCCGGGCTGGACTGATTATGCGGGGTTTCGATTGAAACAAAAGTGGACTGGGTACCTGTTGGTGTACAAAGAATGATCTCTATCTTGCCCTGGCCCAGAGCCTGCATATTGGGCATATAACCAACCGGTATGAGCGAACGCAGCGCAAACAAGGCCAGACACAGGTATAAGAATATATACCTGCATGAGATACCTTTAAGCGGAGAAATCCGGTTCACAGTCATCTAAGGAAAGTTAAATTGATCACACTTTAAATTACAAACAGAGGATACCGACTGATACTAACATTGAAATATTATATCGTAAACCATAAAACCACGCTAAATAGATGCTACATGATTAAAATCAATATCCATCACGCACAAATAAACCGCCCCTTCTGCCCAGACTGCAAGCCTGAACTGAAGCGGCGGTTTATTGACTGTGCCGTTTTTACCAGGTCTAATTACAAGCCGGAATTCTCACGGGCGGCACGCTTGCGCTCATGCTCAAGCAGGTAGCGCTTGCGCAGACGTATGCTTTTGGGTGTTACTTCAACCAGTTCATCGTCATCAATGAACTCAACCGCGTATTCCAGATTCAGCTTGATAGGCGGAACCAGGCGCACGGCTTCATCAGTGCCCGAAGCACGGATATTGGTTAACTGCTTGCCCTTGATGGGGTTAACCACCAGGTCATTATCACGACTGTGAATACCGATAATCATGCCTTCATACAGAGGCTCACCGGGTGACACAAACATCCGGCCCCGATCCTGCAGTTTCCACAAGGCATAAGCCACGGCATCACCATTATCCTGACTGATCAGAACACCATTGCGACGCTCACCCACACTACCTTCACGAACAGGAGCATACTCATCAAAAATATGACTCATAAGACCGGTACCGTGTGTCAGGGACATAAACTCGGTTGAGAAGCCGATAAGACCACGTGCAGGAATACGATACTCAAGCCGGGTACGGCCACGGCCATCGGATTGCATATCCAGCAGCTCACCTTTACGGCGGCCCAACTCTTCCATCACACTGCCCTGATGTCCATCTTCAAGGTCTACGGTTAACAATTCCAGCGGCTCACAACGCACGCCGTCAATTTCCTTGTAAACCACACGAGGACGGGACACGGCCAGTTCATAGCCTTCGCGACGCATGTTTTCAAGCAAAATGGTCAGGTGCAGCTCACCACGGCCAGATACCTCAAACACGGTATCATCGTCGGTATCTTTCACACGCAGGGCCACATTGGATTTGAGCTCAAGATTAAGACGATCGCGAATCTGACGACTGGTCACGAATTTACCTTCACGACCTGCCAACGGTGATGTATTAACCATGAAGTTCATGGTCAAAGTGGGTTCATCAATTTTCAGCATTGGCAACGCTTCGGGCTTGGCCGGATCACACAAGGTACAACCGATACCGATCTCATCAATGCCGTTAATCAGGACAATATCACCGGCTTCAGCAGAATCGACCTGCACACGCTCCAGACCCCGGAACTTAAGAACCTGGTTGACACGACCTTTAAAGGTGGCGCCATCCTCACCAAATTTGACCACCACATCCTGCCCGGCACGGATGCGACCACGGTTAACCCGGCCAACACCAATCTTGCCCACATAACTGTTGTAGTCAAGCGAGATGATTTGCATTTGCAAGGGGGCATCTTTGTCATCATTCCGCTGTGGAACATGCTGCAAAATAGCATCAAACAAGGGACGCATATCGCCTTCACGCACATCATCGGTCAGACCTGCGAAACCGGACAGGCCAGAGGCATACACAACCGGAAAGTCAAGCTGCTCTTCTGTTGCACCAAGCTTGTCAAACAAGTCGAAAGTTGTATTGATGACAAAATCGGGACGTGCGCCAGGACGATCAATTTTATTGACCACAACAATGGGTTTCAGACCCAGGGCAAGGGCTTTCTTGGTCACGAAACGGGTTTGTGGCATAGGGCCTTCCACGGCATCGACCAGCAGCAAGACACCATCAACCATCGACAATACGCGCTCTACCTCACCACCAAAATCGGCGTGTCCGGGCGTATCAATGATATTGATGTGGGTACCTTCATATTCGACAGCGCAGTTCTTTGACAGAATGGTAATGCCACGTTCTTTTTCAATATCTCCGGAGTCCATGACACGTTCAGCAATATGCTGGTTATCACGGAACGTACCCGCCTGATGTAACAACTGATCAACCATGGTTGTTTTACCATGGTCAACGTGAGCAATAATCGCAACGTTACGGAGCGCTTGGCTCATAGTATTTCCTTTTGAAGTAGTTTTAACGGCACGAGACCGTCTGGTAGTTCATCCAGGGCTATCAGCGTATCAACCGGTGATTCCATACTCTGCAATGAAGCAAGGTCAATTGCATTATCTATGGTAAACGGGCCAACCGCCGTTCGCCGCAAGGCAATAAGGTGCGCAAAGCAGCCCAATGCCCTTCCAATATCCTGGGCAAGTGTGCGTATATAAGTGCCTTTACTGCAAGACACTTCCAACTCGACCATCTCAGGTTGAACACGCAGCACATTTATTTCGTAGATGGTTACTGTACGAGGTTCACGCTCAAGCTCTATTCCTTGACGCGCATATTCATAAAGCGGACGCCCATCCCGCTTCAAGGCCGAATACATCGGCGGAATTTGCTGTATTTCACCCAAAAAACGGGGCAATACATTGTTTAACCGTTCTGCGGTAATACCGGTAAAATCCGCAGCCTCCTGAGTAACAGTCCCCGTCAGGTCGCCTGAATCGGTTTCCGAACCCAACTGAAGCGTGGCAATATATTTTTTATCCACATTCAGCATGGGACCACATATTTTAGTCGCTTTCCCAAAACAGCAGACTAACAAGCCGGTCGCAAAAGGATCCAAAGTTCCTGTATGACCGGCTTTTTTTGCATCCATAGCACGTCTGGCTCTTTGCAGGGCGTGGTTGCTTGATAAATCTACCGGTTTATCAAGCAGTAGCACCCCGGTAATGTCCAGACCTTTCCTTCGTCCCATTTGTTTACCCAAATACCAGGCAATTATTTTTTGCCTGTTTCAATATCATCAAGATTATCTGTTTGTACAGGAAAATCTTCCGGACGGTTTGCACGATCGATAAGCTGTGTCATCTCGATACCACGCGCCATCTGCTCATCATGAATGAAACGCAAGGTGGGCACCGTATGAATGTGCAGCATTTTAAACAGCAATGAGTGCAACCAGCCTGCCTTTTCATTCAAGGCAGCAGAAGCCACTTCAGGCTCTGCGCCCAGAACGGTGAAATACACTTTGGCATGTGCATAATCCGCACTCAGGTCAACCCCGGTCAAGGTAATAAGGCCCACACGAGACATATCCAACTCACGCTGGATAAGGACTGCCAGATCTTTCTGTATCTGATCTGCCAGTCGCACATTACGGCTGGCAGGTGATTTTGACTTGTGTCGATTCATAATGAAATTTACAGCGTACGGGCAATTTCTTTGATTTCGAAGATCTCAAGCTGATCGCCCACTTCGATATCGTTATTACCCCTTAAAGTGATACCGCAATCGAAACCGGCTTTCACTTCTTTGGCATCATCCTTGAAGCGTTTGAGGGAGTCGATGTAACCGGTCCAGATAACCACATGATTACGCAACAGACGTACTTGAGAGTCACGGCGTACCAGACCATCGGTAACCATACAACCGGCCACTTTACCAATACGGGAAATGCTGTAAACCTCGCGAATCTCAACCATACCAATGACTTCTTCGCGTTTTTCTGGCGCAAGCATGCCGGACATGGCGCTTTTAACATCATCGACCGCATCATAAATAATGTTGTAGTAGCGAATATCGATACCATTGGATTCGGCCAGTTTTTTCGCACTTTGGTCGGCGCGTACGTTAAAGCCAATAATAACCGCATTGGAAGCAATGGCCAGGTTTACGTCACTTTCAGAAATACCACCAACGGCTGCATGCACAACCCGTACACGGATTTCATCGGTAGACAGCTTGACCAGCGATTGAACCAGCGCTTCCTGAGAACCCTGGACATCTGTTTTAACGATGAGTTCAAGCGTTTGCAGACCTTCACCAATGTTGTCAAACATGGATTCAAGCTTGGCGGCCTGCTGACGCGCCAGTTTCACGTCACGGAATTTACCCTGACGGAACAAGGCGATTTCACGTGCCTTGCGCTCATCAATAACCACCTGGACCTCGTCACCGGCGGCAGGCACATCAGACAAGCCCTGGATTTCAACCGGTACGGATGGACCCGCCTTGGGAATGTTTTTACCTGTTTCATCGAGCATGGCACGCACGCGACCATAGGTTGCGCCCACCAGGATGGCATCACCCCGCTTCAGGGTACCACTTTGTACCAGAATGGTGGCAACAGGACCACGTCCCTTATCAAGGCTGGACTCAATCACCACACCTTTGGCGGGAGCATCAACAGCGGCTTTCAGCTCAAGCACTTCAGCTTGCAACAATACGTTTTCGAGCAAATCATCAATACCAAAACCGGTTTTGGCAGATACGGGGACAAATGGTACATCACCACCGTACTCTTCAGGCACCACTTCCTCGGCAACCAACTCCTGCTTGACACGCTCGGGGTTGGCTTCGGGTTTATCCACCTTGTTAATGGCCACAACCATAGGTACACCAGCCGCTTTGGCATGGTGAATGGCTTCTCGCGTTTGTGGCATGACACCATCATCGGCCGCCACGACAAGAATGACAATATCGGTTGCCTGGGCACCACGTGCACGCATGGCCGTAAACGCCTCGTGTCCCGGGGTATCCAGGAAGGTCGCCACACCCGCTTCGGTTTTCACCCGGTAAGCACCAATATGCTGGGTAATGCCACCGGCTTCACCCACTGCCACTTTGGCACGACGGATATAGTCGAGCAAAGAGGTTTTACCATGATCAACGTGACCCATGACGGTTACTACCGGTGCACGTGGCAGCAATTCAACGTCTATGCTTTGTGCGCTTTCATCAAGGAATGCTTCGGGATCATCAAGTTTGGCTGCAATGGCATGGTGACCCAATTCCTCAACCACAATCATGGCCGTTTCCTGGTCAAGAATCTGGTTAATGGTAACCATTTGACCCATCTTCATTAACAGCTTGATGACCTCTGCTGCCTTGACAGACATTTTATGCGCCAGATCTGCCACTGAAATGGTTTCCGGCACATGTACATCACGGGCGATAAACTCGGGCACTGCCGGTTCTTTAACCTGTTGCTGCTGATTCCTGCGATTGTTTTTGGAACCGCTGCGACCACCTCCGGCACGCCAACCCTCTTCCTGAGCCTTGGCAGGCGCTGCCGCCCGCTTCTCGACCGGTTTTTTACCCCGGGCACCATCTGTCCAATTGCTGTCACGTTCCGTTTTCTTGGCACCAGCAACGGGCTTGACATCTTTCTTGGGTGCTTTCTTGGCAGCGTCAGCCCCTTCTACTGCAGCGGGTGCCGCGCGCAACACTTTGCGGGGACGATTCAGCATATCACGCAATGCCGCCGCTTCCGCTTCGGCCTGACGACGTGCTTCCTCACGTGCTGCCGTGTCTACCGGCTCACGTCTTGGCTCTACAACAGGTTTTTTAGAGCGGATATTCATATCTTTATTGACCGCTGGTGCGGCAACGGGCGCCTTGCCCTTAACCACTTCGTTTCGGCCACCCTGCCTTGCCTGCTGGGACGACTTTTGATCAGCCGGTCGTGATGTTTTGCCATCACGCTGTTCATTGATACGGCCTGATTCTGGAGACTTGCTTTTAACCGTCGACGCCTGGGCTGGTTTCTGATCAGCCTTTACTGAAGCAGACGGCACATTTTTGGATTCAGTATGCACTTCTTTTTTCTCAACCTGTTGAGATGTAATTGATGATTCTTCCGTAGTTACGGAGGATTGTTGAACTTGCGGCTGAGGACTACCGTCAGGCTCTGTGGATTTCACTTCTTTTGCCACACTGTCAGCCGCAACTACTGGCTGCTGAGTTGTTTCCTGGGCATCGCCAGATACCGTTTCAGGAGATGCCTTGGCGGTTGGCGGGACATTTTCTTGTGGCTTATCTTGCAATTGTACAGCTTCAGGAGCCACTTTCGCAGCAGAAGTTTGTGCAACCGATAGATTTTCTTCTTTTTGCACTATTTCTTTTGACACGGCCTCGACTTCAGGCTGTGTTTTTACGGCCTGATCAGGCGCTGTTAGCGGGGCAACAGACCTGGCGGCCTCTGCCACGGCTTCTTTGCCATCTGTGATATCCCGCTTGACAAAAACCCGTTTTTTACGAACTTCAACCGGGATGGTACGAGAGCGCCCGGAGCTATCCGCCTGACGGATCTCTGACGTTTCACGGCGTGTTACCGTAATTTTCTTACCCTCTTTTGCACCATGCGCACGGCGAAGGGAATCCAGTAGTTTGGTTTTATCGCTCTCGGTGACATTATCCTCTACAGAATTCACATTGACACCTGCCGCACGAAGCTGTTCAAGCAACACATTGGCAGGCAATTTCAGTTCGACGGCAAACTGGGCAACAGTAATACTGGGCATTAGGCTCTCTCTTCCCTTTCACAACAATTCAACAACATTCAATAGGCAATCTGATTAAAACTGTAGATATGAAGATTAATTTTCATCTTCATCAAACCAGTGGGCTCGCGCCTTGATAATTAACTCTCCTGCCTGCTCATCTGACAAACCGGTCATTTCCGACAGTTCATCAGTGGACAACTCAGCAAGATCATCACGTGTCTGAATACCACCTTCGGCCAGTTTTGCAATAAGCTCTGGGGTCAGACCTTCCAGATCCAGCAAATCCTGGGCAGTTTCAACACGCTCTTCCTGTACGATTGCTTCGGTCAACAAAGCAGTACGGGCACGGTTACGCAACTCATTAACGGTATCCTCATCGAAACCTTCAATTTCAAGCAACTCTTGAATGGGCACATAAGCGACCTCTTCAAGACCTGTAAAACCTTCATCAATAAGGATATCAGCCACTTCTTCATCCACATCCAGTTTCTCGATGAATGTGGCACGCATTGCGGCACGCTCTTCATCCTGGCGATTGCGGTTTTCTTCTGGCGTCATGATATTGATTTGCCAGCCGGTCAGTTCAGAGGCCAGTCTTACGTTCTGACCTTTGGAACCGATGGCTTTGGGCAGGTTCTCGGCATCAACCACGACATCCATGGCATGCTTTTCTTCATCCACAAGAATGGACTCGACATTAGCAGGTGCCAGGGCACCAATCACGAACTCGGCCGGATCATCCGCCCACAGAACGATATCGACCTGCTCACCACCCAATTCATTACGAACCGCGGTAACACGCGAACCACGCATGCCTACGCAGGTTCCGATAGGGTCAATTCTTTTGTCATAGGCCACCACGGCAATTTTGGCACGCATGCCAGGATCACGGGCAGCCGCCTTGATTTCAAGCAATCCCTGCTCGATCTCGGGAACTTCATTTTCGAACAACTCGCGAATGAACTCGGGGGCCGTACGGGACAGAATGATTTGCTGATTGCGGGCAGTACGGTCAACCTTGGCCACCCATGCACGAACACGATCACCAACCCGCAGGTTTTCCTTGGGGATCATTTCACTACGAGGCAGCCGGGCCTCTATTTTGCCGGTTTCAATAATGGCATCGCCTTTATCCAGGCGTTTGACCGTACCGGCAATAATGCTTTCCCCACGATCGAGGAAATCATTAAGCACCTGCTCACGCTCAGCATCGCGAATTTTTTGCAGGATAGCCTGCTTGGCAGCCTGCGCACCAATACGACCGAACTCAACGGGCTCAAGAGGCTCTTCAATGTATTCGCCTTCCTGGATACCAGGTTTGATCTCTTGGGCATCGCTAAACAGTTCCTGACGGTCAGGTTCCTGCAATCCAGCCTCATCGGGCACGACGAGCCAGCGACGGTAGCCTTCATGCGCACCCGTAGCCCGATCTATCGTTACACGAATATCAGCATCTTCTTTAAAACGTTTTTTCATGGCTGAGGCCAAAGCACTCTCAAGCGCACTAAAAACCACTTCACGTGTCACATTTTTTTCACGTGCTAACGCATCAACCAATAGAAGAATTTCGCGACTCATCGCTTTTTACCCTTGAAATCAAGAACCGGATCAAGTTTTGCCTTTTCTACATCTTCGAATGCAAAAACAATGACTTGAGTTTCGTTCTTTTTAACATCAAATTCCAGACAGAATTGACCTGTCTGCGTTCCATCAGAAGCCGTTTCCTGTGACAAAATCCCGGTAAAGACTTTGCGATTATCGACAGCTTCACGTAATTTAATTTCCACCCGCTCACCGGCAAACCGTTTGAAATCGGCCAGTGTACGCAAAGGGCGATCTACACCTGGCGAACCGACTTCAAGACGTTTATAGTCGATATTTTCAACTTCAAACACCCGCGATAGTTGGCGAGAAACCTGTTCACAGTCCTCAATTCGCACGCCACCTTCACGATCTATGGTTACGCGCAGCAACCCAAAGGCAGCACGCTCGACATCAACCAGCTCGACCCCAAGGCCAGCTATCGCTTGTTCAGTAAGAGTATATAAATCAGCCATACAATAAAAAAATGGGCTTTTACAGCCCATTGTTTACAAAAACACCGGCTTAATCCCTCAACCGTTGTTTTTATATAATTCGTTCCATAAACCAGGTAAATTCCTTTTGCTCAAAAAAGGAATTTACAACTAGACAACCTATGATTATATCAAAAAAACCTGGATTTTGCTAAGTATTTGATATTTTATCAACAAAACAACATCATTAAAGCCTACCGACCGCTTCTGCCACGACCGACAAAGCCCAGCCTGGACTCGTGAGCTGCCGCACCCTTGGGCTGCCAATCATCCTTATGACGGGCCGCCCCTCTGGCTTTATGTCCACCTTCAGGACGCGCAACACCTTCCTGTTTGGGACGCGTGTTTTTTCTGGACGAATTTTTAGCATAACCACCACCCTCGGTACGGGACTGATTGGGCTTGCGATTATATACACCACCAGGACGAGCAGGCTTACGCTGCCCATTGCCCGCTGCCCTCGCATACGATGAAGGACCAAAACCCATATCAGGAACCGCAGATTCAAACCCTGGCGGCATGGCATTATCATGCGATATTGGCTGACGATCACGCCCTCTGCCCGAGGCCGAATCATCATCAGCCTTCATTAAACCCAGACGAACCATCAATGCCACCACCAATGAAGGATCCAGCTCTTCCCAGCGACCACGGCGCAGATTCCTTGGCAGGACAACCTCTCCAAAACGCGTCCGAATCAGACGACTGACTGTTACACCCACCGCCTCGAACATGCGACGCACTTCACGATTCCGGCCTTCCTGGATCGTGACGCGATACCAGCGATTACTGCCTTCACCGCCAATATGCTCCATCACCCCAAACGCTGCCAGACCATCATCCAACTGAATACCCTTGGTCAGGGATTGGATTTGCTCAACACCCAATTCACCCAATACGCGCACTGCATACTCACGTTCGTTACCGTAACGCGGATGCATGAACCGATTGGCCAAATCACCCGAAGTTGTGAATATCAGCAAGCCTTCGGTATTCAAGTCAAGACGACCGACTGACACCCATTTACCCGTACGCATCTTGGGCAATCGGGAGAACACGGTCGCACGACCTTCCGGATCATCATGACTGACAATTTCTCCGGCAGGTTTATGATACAAAATCACCCGGGGCGGGCGCTTGGCATTGGGACGGGCAACCAGACGTCCGTTAACACGAACCACATCATTCACACCAACCCGCTGACCGATATGCGCAGGCTCACCGTTAACCGAAACCCGTCCGGCAATAATCAGCTCTTCCATTTCACGACGCGAACCCACACCCGCATCCGCCAAAACCTTATGCAACTTGGGCATAACCGCATCACTGGTCAGATACTTACCCAGGCGCTGCTCAAGTTTTGCGGATTTTTCCAGAAACGCCAGAGCATTATTCGATTCATTTTCATCAAATACCTGCTCATCGTTCACCAATTCCGCTGCAGACACTTCCTGAGCCGGCCGGTTTGCCGCTGGTTTGCGAGCTACCGGTTTGCGCTTGCTCGCTGCAACACCACTCTTGGCGGTTGGCTTGCGTGTTCGTTTCGCGGGCTCCGGAACGTTTTCCGGTTGCTCTGCTGCAACTGCTTTTTCTTTCCTGGGCTCGATTGTTGCATCAGCACGCCTGCGTCTGAATGGCGTGCGCAATTTACGACCCTTGCTTTTCACTTGAGCAGAGTCAGGCTGCGCCTCACCACCCGCGACAATCGTGACGGTTTCCGTTACTGTATCCATATATTTGCTTATTTGACCTTCTTCCGAAAGCACTTTGAAATTAAAGTGGTCTTAGTGATTCACCATTAATCAAACACCGGCAAGTAAATACTTGTCCTGCCCGCGTTTTTTACTTAACTGTTTATTTATTGCTTTTCAATCATTATTCACAATTTGCCCGGAATTCGGGACAACTGCCACCTCGGGCGTTAAATCCACAACGGGCGACTGCTCATGACTGCTATTTTCTTCCGGATTTTCCTCAGCAGGAAACAAGCCGGCAAGTTTATCTCCGGCAACCAGAAGCACCTCTCCCTCAGAGGCCAAACCAGGCAATTCATCCAGCGCTTTCAATCCCAGATCATCTAAAAATTGTTTTGTGGTCCCAAGCAAAGCCGGTCTTCCAGGTGCATCCCTGTGACCCAACACTTCTATCCAGCCACGCTCTTCTAAAGTTTTAATGATTTGGGAAGATACCGTCACACCGCGAATATCTTCTATGTCGCCCCGTGTAACCGGTTGACGCCAGGCAATAATTGCCAATGTTTCCAAAACCGCCCTTGAATATTTAGGTGGTTTTTCTGGATTAAGGCGTTCTAAATACTTTTGCATTTGTGGACGACTTTGAAAACGCCATCCACTAGCCAACTGCGTTAATTCTAAACCTTTATTTGACCACGCGTCTTGCAAATTTAACAATTGTTGCTTAATTACATCGTTTTTTACTTCATCCGACTCAGCAAACAATTTTGCCAGATCAGAGACCTTCATTGGTTGCTGAGCACACAATAGCGCGGCCTCCAACACATTGCGTATTAAATGTTCATCCATGGTTCAGTATATGGTTTGTTATTAAAATCCGATAAACGGCTTGCATTATTATAACAGGTAGACTATTATTATATTCTTCAGACGCGGGGTGGAGCAGTCTGGCAGCTCGTCGGGCTCATAACCCGAAGGTCGTAGGTTCAAATCCTGCCCCCGCAACCAGTTTTAAAAAGCCTGTTTCTTTATAGAAACAGGCTTTTTCATTTACCCCCTTTGTCGTTCGTTATTTTTATTTGTTAGCCCTTTGTCTTAGCCTTTATCACCTTACCCCCCCCCTGAACGACATCGCAATTTAGTTCTTTCTTTCACTCATCCGCTTTCCGGCACTCCACCACTTCCCTCAATCTCCAAATCCATTAAGCAATAACCACAATGGACACAATGCTGCACCATTTACTCAGCAATATAGGCAATTCCCCTACCATAAAACCTGGATCACCCTTTTCAGGAAATTTTTATGGCATCAGTCAACAAAATTATTTTAGTGGGAAATCTGGGGCACGACCCCGAAATCAAGCACAGCCCCGACGGCACAGCCATGTGTAATGTATCCATTGCCACCTCTTTGAACTGGAAAGACAAAAACACGGGCGAGCGCCGTGAAGAAACCGAGTGGCATCGTGTTGCTTTCTTTGGCCGTCTGGCCGAAATTGCCGGACAATACCTTAAAAAAGGCAATGCGGTATATGTCGAAGGCCGCCTTAAAACACGCAAATGGCAAGACAAAAACACAGGCCAGGACCGCTACACAACAGAAACCATTGCCGAACAAATGCAAATGCTAAGCAATAATGGCCATGGTACCGACTAGACCCTGCCCAAGACATCACGAACACCCCGCATAGCCACCAAGGCCCAAGCTCAATAACCACAGGCCTGCCTGTTTTATGCAGCCAGGCCTGTAATCATCTGCAGCAACGTCAGTGAATAAACCGATCTAAAGCAAATATATCCACAAACCAGCCAAAACCAGACAGATGACAGACACGGGAAAACCTGCTTTTGCGAAATCCATAAAAGAGATTTCCACGCCACAGCTTTTCGCCTGTTCAACAACTACGATACCGGCCAGACTGCCAAAAATTACCATATTGCTTGAAAAACCGGTACCAAGTGCAAGCGCCGCACAAAGTGCATTCGCATCGGCACCGGCATCCAAATAGGGAACCAGCAACATGACGGTTGGGTTATTACCCACAATATTGCTTAATGCTGCACCGGTTGCATATAAAGACAGCGGATCATTTAAATCCATGCCCAAGTGCTTCAAATCGGCAAGCAGCGTTTGAGGCAGTCCTGTTGCTGCCATGGCCGCATTGACAATGAACAGCCCCATAATCAGCAGGATTAAATTTCCATCAACCTCTTTCAATACATCATTCGAGGCAATCTTTCGGTTAATAAGCAAAATACCGGCTGCTGCGAGTGCAACCAGTTCTTGTGGCCAAATATCAATGATAAATAAAACAACAAGGGCAACAGTCACCACGGATGCCTTCAGTGTTTCGATGAGATTGAGTTGGGGTAATGACATGGGTGCATGCGCATGAGAGGCGGATTGTTTGGTTTCCCATTTACCTCTAAACAGAAAACAAATGACACCCCAAACAATAAATAAAGAAATGATGGCAGGCAGGCCAGCCACTTTTAATAGCTCAACAAAAGACACATCAAGTGCTTGCGCGGCAATCATATTCTGCGGGCTACCAATGAGTGTGCCCACGGAACCGGCATTGGCAGCAAAACAAAAGCCAAGTAAAAATGGAATCGGATTCAGGCCACGGACAAGTGTGATGGAAACAAGTAGCGGCGTCATGGCAACAACCACGACATCATTGGTTAATATGGACGACAGAATACCACTAACCATAATAAAAACGGCGAGCAATTTTGCAGGATTTACATTTAAGGTTGCGACTTTATGGGCAGCCCAGCCATAAAACCCGGACACGGCAAATGCACCAGAGACAATCATTAATCCAAATAATAGACCAATGGTTTTATAATCGATGGCATTCCATGCCGCCTGTGATGAAATACTTCCGATGGATAGCATGGCAAGTGCACCAACCAGGGCTGATCCGGTACGATCAATTTTAAATCCAGGTAATTTGCCAAACCCCATGGCAACATAAACCGATAAAAAAATTAAAAGGGTTAAATCCATGCCTTTATCCTTCAGTACAAAATAAAAAGCCTGCTTGTTAAATACTACAAGCGGATAAGTCACACTATAAGTATGATTTTGTGGTTTGATAGTGGATGAGAGCAGGGAGCAGCTAAAAGAGAGGCAAAATCACAACGGCCTCTGCAACTGTAAATTGATTCAATAAAAAAGGACTTGCCGAAAACACGGAAGTCCTTGATTTATTTGGTTGCGGGGGCAGGATTTGAACCTACGACCTTCGGGTTATGAGCCCGACGAGCTGCCAGACTGCTCCACCCCGCGTCT
>NZ_JAAVNG010000012.1:124741-294991 GCF_012923605.1 Advenella sp. EE-W14
TTTAAATAATAACCCTAAGTGATATAAATAGGCAAGCCTTTATCGTTAATTTTACAAATATGTTGCAATTTGGTGGTTTTTTTATGGTTTTTAGTTGTTTTTTATGAATTTTGGGTTTACGCGTAAAAATCTGTCTTGCATAATCATGAATACACCTTGCTCCATCATTGAACCATGCTATTCCTACCACTAAAAAACTGAAAACCAGGATACTTCAAGCTAAAAGACAAACGCTGTTTCAAGACAAAAGCACCCTGTCTTCTTCCTGCCAATATCCTTTTTTAATTATCAATACCACGCATGGCGTAATACCGCCACGTTCCTGCGGCGCAATATCCAATGCCTCAAAAGCTGAGCGCTGCTGATGCACGCCATGTACATGGTAAAAGCGATTATCACCCACAAACTGCACCACTGCTTTCATTCTTAACAGGGCTGCGCCGTATTTTTCTGCAATGGCATCCAATGCGGTAATAAAACGCCCTCTTTTGACCGCTTGCTCAAGGGTAAGGGTAATAACATCCACGTCGGTATGACTGGCCACTGGCTTTAACGCTGGCTTTAATGACGCAGAGACGGCGGTTTGCCAACGCACCCCAAATGCCGCCAGTTTTTGTTTACCCAACTGCTTCAAGTCTGCCAGAATACCAAAAAAATCTTCCGCCTCTTCAAGCTCCGGTTTACCAAGCACCGGCACACCCATGACAAGCAACTCAATCCGTTTTTTTAAAGCGGGCACCTTTTCAGGGCATATATCTTCTTTAGACAACAACACCACATCGGCCGCCAGCAATTGGCTAAGCCATTCGGGATTGGCTTGCTGTTGCTGTTCTGCATGGCAACTGTCCACCACACATAAGACACCGGCATTGTAAAAACGCTCGTTCAGAAAGAAATCATGCTTTAAGGTAAAAACAATGGAAGACGGATCAGCCAGGCCAGAAGTTTCAATAATAACGTGCCTGAATGCAGGAATTTTCTTTTGCATGGCCAGCATGAACAGCTCACGCAGCGTCTGGCTCAGGTCCGCATGCAGCTGACAGCACAGGCAACCGCCTTCAAGCACTGCAATCTGTGCACTTAAGTGCCGATATATAAGATGATCCAGCCCGACCTGACCAATTTCGTTAACGATAACGGCCATTTGCCCGGCATCAGGCTGCTTTAACAATTGCCTGATAAAATGACTCTTACCGCTTCCCAGGAAACCGGTAATCACTGTGACACCTATCCCCTGTTTATCCGTGTTGTTCTGACTCATTATGTCCCAAAAACTTCAAATTTCAATACTTGATTCACCCTCAGACCTAAAGGCTGACACCTGGCAGTCATTCTGCCAGAAAAACCCCTTCGCCAGTCCCGATTTCCTGCAAACGCTGCACACCAGCACCTGTGTTGCTCCCGAGTGCGGATGGTACGCACAGTACCTTTATTTGCAAGACGAACAGCAAACGCCCTTGGGACTGATGCCACTATATGTAAAAACCCACTCACGTGGTGAATTTGTTTTTGATATGGCATGGGCCAATGCCTTTGAGCGTCATGGTCTGGCGTATTATCCCAAACTGGTTTGCAGCATCCCATTTACCCCGGTTACCGGGCCACGGCTACTGGCCAACAATGCACAACACAAACGGATTCTGGCTGAGCAGGCCATTGAAATTGCCAAAAGAATGGGAGTTTCTTCCCTTCATATCCTGTTCCCCCACCACGACGATTTAAACATTCTGCGTGAGTGCGGTTATATGATCAGGGAAGATGTACAGTTTCATTGGCATAACCCGGGCTATGCCAGTTTTGAGGACTTCCTGAAGCAGCTCAATTACGACAAACGTAAAAAAATCCGTCAGGACCGAAAAAAGGTACTGGCTGCCGGCGTCAATTTCAGGCATTTGCGTGGGCGAGACATTGAACCGGAAACACTGGATTTTTTTATTTCCTGCTATCAAAACACCTATTACGAACGTGGTCGTGAACCCTATCTAAACCGGGAATTTTTCCATGCATACCTGCAAAAATGCCCCGAAAACGTCTTGCTGGTTCTTGCCCTGAAAAACAACCAGCCCATTGCCTGCGCCCTGAATATTATTGGTGATGATACCGTTTATGGTCGTTATTGGGGTGCGCATGAATTTATTCCAGGCCTGCATTTTGAGACCTGCTACATGCAAGGCATCGAATTTTGCATCGACAACAAATTCCGTTATTTTGAAGGAGGTGCCCAGGGTGAACATAAGCTGGCCCGTGGTTTGCTGCCAGTTACCACCTATTCAGCACATTGGATTGCCAGAAAAGATTTTGCCGCGGCCATTGAAGCGTTCCTGGACGCTGAGACTCGCCAGGTTGAAAAATATGTTGACATGCTGTCAACACATTCCCCATTCAGGCAAACAAACGGTTAAATGAGCCAAAGAGCCGGCAAACCTTATTTTTTCTCTTTATCTTGCGGTGCGACAAAAGGAAAAACCCCAAACATGTTTTGAGTCTGGTTTTGCATTTGTTCCTGCATTTGTACAAACAAATTCTTGGATTGTTCTACATAATTACTCATGGCATTATTCAGGACCGGCGCCTGAATACTCATGAATTGTGCCCAGGCGTCTGGATTGAACTGGGCACCATACATGTTCTTGGACTGATCGGCCAGGCGTTCCTGGATATCCACAAAAGCCTGCATGTTTTTTTCCAGGTATGTACCCATTACCCCCTGCATGGCATTGCCATAGAAACGGATAATATGCTCGAGCATGGTGGAGCTGAACATGGGTACCCCGCCCCCCTCAAGCTCAAGAATAATTTGCAGCAAAATACTTCGGGTAATGTCTTCACCGGTTTTGGCATCCAGCACTTGAAACTTGACATTATCAAGCACCAGTTTCCTGACATCGGCCAGGGTAATATAAGTACTGGATTCAGTGTCGTAAAGCCGGCGATTGGGGTATTTTTTAATAATGCGTGTTTGACCGGTTTCGGATGAATTTATCATAATAATTTATAGAAGGAAGTGTACAACCCCACCCCAAAGGGTGGGGCAAGGAATTACCCCATATGCAAGCCGCCATTCACCGAAAAGTCGGCGCCGGTACTGAAGCCGGCATCCTCAGAAGCCAGCCACGCCACCATTGAGGCGATTTCTTCAGGTGTACCCAAGCGACGAACAGGAATGGTACCCACAATTTGTTCCAGAATTTCGGGACGAATGGCACGAACCATTTCGGTACCGATGTAACCCGGAGAAACGGTGTTAACCGTTACACCGCGACTGGCCACTTCCTGGGCCAATGCCATGGTAAAGCCGTGAATACCCGCTTTGGCAGTCGAGTAGTTGGTTTGGCCAAACTGACCTTTCTGACCATTAACAGAACTGATGTTGATAATACGTCCCCAACGTTTTTCATACATGTGCTCAATCACCTGTTTGGTGACATTGAACAGACTGTTCAGGTTGGTATCCATGACCACTTTCCAGTCTTCAAGGCTCATTTTACGAAAAACACCATCACGGGTAATACCGGCGTTATTCACCAGCACATCTACCGGACCATGCTCTTTTTTGACTTTATCAAAAGCGGCAACCGTTGAATCCCAGTCGGCAACGTTACCTGTAGAAGCAAAAAACTTGTACCCCAATGCGGCTTGCTCGTCGATCCATTTCTGGGCATTTCGGTTAGGCCCGCAACCCGCAATAACCTTGAAACCTTCTTTGTATAAACGCTGGCATATGGAGGTTCCAATACCACCCATTCCACCTGTTACATATGCAATTTTCTGACTCATAAGATCTCCGGTTTTTTATTGACTCATTTACAAAAATTAATACTATACTGCCTTAACTTTTACATATTTTCCGGGCGCTGGCTCTAACTCAGGGTAAGTACCATTACCGGCTGTTTTCTTGGCTCGCACTTTTTTACCGGCATGGGAAGCCAGCCATTCAGACCAGTCTGGCCACCAGCTGCCCTGAACCTGTCTCGTATTGTCAAACCATTGACTGCTAACCGGAAACACCTGCTCCGTCTCGGCACTGGAAACCCAGTAATGACGTTTGTTTTTCGCGGGCGGGTTGATGACGCCAGCAATATGACCTGATGCCCCCAACACAAATCGTTTGGGGCCTTGCAGAATATGCGTGGACGCGTAAGCCGAGTCCCAGGGCACGATATGATCATCTTTGGACGCGTAAATGTACACCGGCATATCCAGCAGACCAAGATCTACAGGCGTGCCTGAAATACTGAGGTAATTGGGCTTTTTAAGATTGTTTTCCAGATAAGTGTTACGGAAATACCAGGTAAAGAAAGGACCCGGCAAATTGGTACCATCGGCATTCCAGTAAAGCAGGTCGAAGGCGGCAGGTGACTGCCCTTTCAGGTAGTTATTAACCACATAATTCCAGACCAGCTCATTAGGGCGCAAAAATGAAAATGTCGTTCCCAATTCAGCGGCTGTCAACAAACCGCCTTGTCCCAACTGCTGCTCACGCAACGAGGCATGTGCCTCATCCACAAATACATCCATGATTCCGGTATGTTCAAAATCAAGGAAAGTGGTTAACAGGGATAAGGCCGCCACTGGATCCTGGCCACGTTTGCGCGCAACGGCCAAGGCACACGCCAGCATGGTCCCACCGACACAAAAACCCAGCGCATTGATTTTTTCTTTACCTGAAATATCGGACACGACCGAGATGGCTTTTAAAACACCATTCTCAATGTAATCTTCCCAAGTGGCATTTTGAATGTCATCCTTGTCTTCCGGCAAGGGATTGCGCCAGGACACCAGAAATACGGTATGCCCTTGGGCAACGGTATACGCCACCATTGAGTTTTCTGGCTGAAGATCAAGAATATAGTATTTATTAATGCAAGGTGGCACCATCAATAAAGGGGTTTCATGTACGGTAGGAGTTTGCGGTTTGTATTGAATAAGCTGAAAGTACGGGTTCTCAAATACCACCGAGCCCTCGGTAATCGCCAGATTGCGTCCCACTTCAAAAACCGTTTCATCAGTTTGGGTAATACGCCCTTTTTGCAGGTCATGCATTAGGTTAGCCATACCTTTTTGCAACGACTCACCCTTGCTTTCCTGAAAAGCTTTCAGGGCATCAGGATTCAAGGCAAAAAAATTGGAGGGTGCAAAAGCGTCCAGCCATTGCGTGATCGAGAACCTTAAACGTTCGCGACTGGCATCGGGAATCTCCAGTTGCTCGACCCATTTGTTCATCGTGCTGGCTGAAAGCAGATAAAGATGGGCCAATGCGGAAAACTGCGGATTTTGCTGCCAGGCCTCACTGCTGAAACGACGGTCTTTGACAGGGGGCAGACTTCCCTGGGAGGCCTGCAACATGAGTTGCCTGAAGTTTTCAGTGAACTCCGTTTGCAATTGCTGGATATGCTCTGGATTGACCATTGGCATCATCCAGGGCATATTTTTTGTAAATTGATCATACTTCATCGTTTGCACCCCCTTTTTATTCCCGAAAAACGTGAACGCGTAAAAAGCGTAACAACGTTTTACTTGCATCAATACCTTTAAGATAAAGGAATAATCAAAGTTATTCAACTTCACAGGGAATAACCTTACCTGGGGTGGCGTTCAGATCTATGGTTTTATCTTCCACACAACAGTCACCATCCGTCCCGTCCGACCCTGTCTGCGATATGAAAAAAAACGTTCCCGATCCGAGAAAGTACAAAATTTGCTTTCCTCAACAGCACTTGCACCATTTTCACTTAAGCGATGCACGGCAAGCCCTGACAAATCGGCCAGCCATTTTCCCTTGTTTTGTGGATGTGGTCGAAAAAACAACGCCTGATTTTTATCACGATTAATAAAAGCGTCATAAACCTCTTGTCCCACCTCAAAAGCCTCAAATCCAATGGCCGGCCCAACCCATGCCCGAAAACATTTCCGATGGGTTTTGCGTTTCATTTTTTCCAAGGTCTTTTCGAGCACCCCATTAAGCAAACCGCGCCAACCGGCATGAGCGGCACCAATCACCTCACCATCCTCCGAAGCCATCACAACCGGCAGGCAATCAGCCGTCATAATGGCCAGTACCCGGTTGCGTTCTGTCGTCACCGCGGCATCAGCCGTTATGGGCCTGTCTTTTGCGTCAAACAGATCCGCATCATATACATCGGTACCATGCACCTGCTCAAGCCACACCACAGGACCTGGCAACATACACTGCAACCGGCTTCTATTTTGTTCCACAGCCTGCGGATCATCCCCCGTATGCATCCCCATATTCAGAGAGTCATAGGGCGACTGGCTGAATCCCCCCTGTCGAGTGGTACAGAAATACTGTACACCGGGCCATTGATGTCCAGTGACCGTTTTGACCAATGCCTGATTTTCATTACAGAACCCCACTTTCGCATCTGTCATTGTGAAGCCTCTTCCCATTGAATATTGGCAATAACCTGCTGCATGTCTTGCGCCAGCGCAGATTCAAATTCACGCATCGTTTCGGTCTCAGGATCAATGAATTGCAAACGCCGTGCATGCAACATTTGCCGTTGCGCCCCCGCCCATGGTTTTCCACCGTACAACTCATCGCCCAGAAGCGAATGCCCGATACTGGACAGGTGCACCCTGATTTGATGCGTCCGTCCGGTTTCCAGTTTGCATCGCACCCATGAAACAGCTTTATCTTCCACCATCCCCGATGCCAGCAAAGCGTAATGAGTACGAGCTTCTTTAGGCGCAATGGGATTATCGGTGGACATCCTTACCGGTACTTTACGGTCGCGCCCAATCGGGGCATCTATGGTTCCCTGTGGCATAACCTTGCCCATGACCAGGGCCACATATTCACGCCCCACTGTGCGGGCCTGCAATTGCCGAACCAGATGGGTTTGCGCCTGCTCTGTACGGGCAACCACCAAAAGACCCGACGTGTCTTTATCCAGCCGATGAACAATACCGGCACGAGGCACATGCACCAATTCGGGAAAACGGTAAAGCAAACCATTTAACAGGGTGCCATGCCAATTACCGGCACCCGGATGGGTAACCAACCCGGCAGGCTTTTCAACCACTATCCATTGACTGCTTTCCTCCAAAACGGTAAATTCAACCGGTTCTGGCGTAAACGCCAGGCTTTCTTCGGCAACGGGCTCACAGACAGTGATAATGTCACTGGCGCCTACAATCTGCCTGACTTTACCTGGCTTTTCGTTTACAGTTACATATCCCGACTCTATCCAGGATTGCAATCGGCTTCTTGAATGTTCGGGAATTAATTGTGCCAGTATCTTGTCAAGGCGATCGCCTTTTACCGAAACGGGCACCCTGAAAATTCGTGGTTCTGTGTCAATAAATTCATCTTGTTGGGAAATTGTGGTATCAGACATGGATTAATAATCATATAATGTTGTGTCGCAATGCTAACATTGTGTAAACCGTTTTGGCCTTTAACTTACTGTAACCCATCTAATTATGCAAAAAAGTATTATTCGTCACTCATTATTGGTGCTGTGTTCCCTGGCTTTGGTCGGGTGCAGTAGTGTGTTCAAAAGCCAGGAAGACAAAACACAAGGCTGGACTGCAGACCAGCTTTACCAAGAAGCCCGTGACAACGTACGCGCCTCTGAATGGAAAAGTGCCAGCCAGCATCTGAAGGCAGTGGAAACCCGTTTCCCATATAGCAGCCAGGCTCAACAGGCTCTTATTGACCAGGCGTATGTCTATTGGAAAGATGACGAACCCGAACAGGCAACAGCAGCCATTAACCGTTTCCTTGCATTGTACCCCAACCATCCCGGCACCGATTACATGCTGTACCTGAAAGGCTTGGTTACCTTTACCCCCCCAAGCGCATTCTTAAGCAGCTATACCGGCCAGGATCCCAGCGAACGTGACCCCAAAGGCCTGCGCCAATCTTATCAGGCCTTCAATGAACTGATAACCCGCTTCCCCGACAGCCGTTACGCTCACGATGCGCGTGCCCGCCTTACCTGGCTGGTCAGTACCATTGCTGAAAACGAAGTGAACGTTGCCGAATACTATTACAAGCGCGATGCCTATGTGGCGGCCATCAATCGCAGCCAGGCGGTCATTCGCGATTTCTCGGGCGTCCAGGCAGCCGAGCGCGCCCTGTATATCATGATGAAATCATATGAAAAACTGGGCCTGACCGAACAAGCCAACGATGCCAAACGTGTGCTTGATCAAAACTTCCCCGACAGTAAATATTATGCACAGGGTCTTGATGGTGACAAACACTGGACCGACATGTTCAAACCGGCCTCGTGGTTTAATAACTAAACCCCAAACCCCGTCACCGGCCAGACAAAACCCCGCAAAATGGCTTTTAAATGGCCAATTTGCCGGGGTTTTGTTTATGAAAAAATAAAAACAAAAAATTCAATACAACGTTGAACTTAGCCTTGGGGGGAAAAGCCCCCAAAAAGATGAAAAACATCCAGATTTTTTTAGGACCGATTCAATAACCTTGAGGTCATTCAGGTTTGAGCAGCTTCATCAACCAGTGGATCGGTCCTGTCAAAAAACTCCACTGCCTCTTCCAGATAACGGGTTCGACTAAAAGAAGGCAAACCCCGCCATAGCAATTTTCCATAAGGTTTTTCAACCAGCCTGCGGTCACCCACCATTAATACACCCCAGTCACTTTCAGTGCGGATAAGGCGGCCGGCTCCCTGCTTCAGGGCAATCGCCGCACCCGGAATCTGGTATTCAAAAAACGGGTTACCCCCTTGCTCACGACATGCCTTGATACGTGCTTCCAACACGGGATCATCAGGTGGGGCGAAAGGCAGTTTGTCAATCGCCACAAGCGTAAGAATATCCCCCGGAAAATCCACGCCTTCCCAAAAACTGGCACTACCCACCAGCACGGCATTGGCATGTTGCCTGAAACGCTGGATAAGTTGCCCGCGAGTGCTTTCCCCTTGCCTCATCACAGGACGGTCGATATCTTCCTGGTCAAACGCCTTGATCAGCAGATGAGCAAAATAATCAACTGCCCTAAGCGTGGTGCACAATACCAATACACCCCCTGGCGAGGCCTTGATCAGGGGCAGCAAGGTATCAACAAAAGCCTGGGCAAAATCAGGAGACTGGGTTTCAGGCAAATGATTGGGCACATATAACAAAGCCTTGTCTTTGTAATTGAAAGGCGATTCCCAGCGTTCGGTGCGGGCATTGTGCAAACCCAGCTGTCTGGTGAAATGGGAAAAATCCTTATAAACGGAAAGCGTGGCCGAGGTAAACACCCAGGCCTGATCCGGTTTTTTATAGTGGGCAAAGGTATGCACCGACAAGGGAGCCGAGTTCAACCGCAAATGATGCAGGCCAAATTCCACCCACCTTACAAGCTCTTCCTGCTGACGGGCTTTCTTGTTGACAAGCCCTGTTTTTTCATCCTGTTCAACCGCGTCAGGCTCCACCTCGGGCAAGGCACTGTGGGTCCAGCGATAAATTTTGGCCCGTAATTCGGCACCACTTTTGGCCGCGGCCATCAGGTCCGGATGCCGCTCTTGCACGGCCACCAGCATGCGAACCAGCCTGTCCAGCTCGTCCTCCAGATTGGCCAGCACCTCATTGAATTTTTCCGCTTCGGGGATTTGCTCACTGGTGGCTCTTTTACCCGGCATTTTATCGATACCGGCAGCTACCAGACGCAAATCCTTCACATAGTATTCAACTTTTTTGCACGCCTCACTCCAGCGCGCCGAATCACGTGCCTGGGCCAGGCAGGCGACTTCGGTTGTTTTCAAGAAATCCATGATTTGCGCGGTGGAAACCGTATCACCCATGAAACGGGTGGCCGTATCGGGCAACTGATGCGCCTCATCAAAAATGACGGTATCGGCGGCCGGCAGCAAGTCGGCAATACCCTCTTCTTTTAACACCAGGTCGGCAAAAAACAGGGCATGGTTGATAACCACCACATCGGCTTCCTGGGCATTGCGCCTTGCCTTGAGCAAAAAACAGTCTTTAACGAAGGGGCAATCCTGGTTCAGGCAGTTCTCGCGGGTGGAAGTGGCTCGACCCCAGATATCGGCGTCTTCGGGCACCTTGGCACAATCGGTCTTGTCGCCTGTATGACTGCGGTCGGCAAATTGCCGGATATGACGCAGCTGTACGACCTCTTCTTTTGAACGCAGGGAACGGTCGTCCTGCTCCATCCTGCTTAAATGATAGTGGCAGACATAATTGCTGCGCCCCTTAAGCAGGGCCACATGCACCGGCAGCGCCATGACTTTTTTCAGTCGCGGTACATCTTTGGCATACAGCTGGTCTTGCAAGGTACGGGTACCGGTTGACACAATTACCTTGCCACCCGATAAAAATGCCGGTACCAGATAGGCCCAGGTTTTGCCTGTACCGGTACCCGCTTCGGCCACCAGCACCGATTTGGCCTGAATGGTTTCATCTATGGCCTGTGCAAGCTGGATTTGTGCATCCCGCACTTTGTACCCCGGGATGGCACTGAAAAAAGGTCCCTCTTGCAGGAACCAATCGGATATATCAAAATCAAGAACTCGCACACGCTTTCCAAACAACAAAAAATGACGGCAACCTGCCCATACGCTATTTTAATGATGGTAACGAAGCTGCGGCACCAATCTGCCAAATGAGGACGAAATAATCCGGCACCATGCGGCAGGCAAGCATACAAATTAATAAATATTACCAAGCCCCTCACTACAAACCTGCCGCTTATGGCACAATTTACAGTTCGTTTTTAATTATTCTTAAGTAAACATGTCCGAAACACCAAGTACCGAAACTGCCACAGGCATTGATGAACAACGCATTATTACGCTACTGGCCCAGGAACTGGACGTACGTCCGGCACAAATTGCCGCTACCGTTTCCCTGCTTGATGAAGGCGCAACCGTTCCCTTTATAGCCCGTTACCGCAAAGAAGTCACCGGTGGTCTTGACGATACCGTTTTGCGTAATCTTGAAGTCCGCCTTTTGTATGTTCGGGAACTTGAAACCCGTCGCCTGGCCATTATCGAGTCTATCAGCCAGCAGGACAAACTGACTCCGGAACTGGAAGCCGCGATTGGCGCTGCCGATACCAAACAGCGCCTTGAAGACCTGTATGCACCCTTCAAGCCCAAGCGTCGCACCCGGGCCCAAATTGCCAAAGAGGCAGGCTTGGAACCTCTGGCTGATGAAATTCTGGACCATAAAAATGCGATACCTGCCGAATTGGCCGAACAGTACTTAAATCCTGAATTAAAAATCAACGATGCCAAAGCAGCACTTGACGGTGCCCGCGACATTCTGGCCGAGCGTTTTGCCGAAAACGCCGACCTGCTGGCCGACATGCGCGACCATTTATGGAACCAGGGTTGGCTCTACTCCAAAGTAGTGGAAGGCAAGGAAGCCGAGGGCGACAATTTCCGTGACTGGTTTGATTTCAAGGAGCCGGTCAAGACCCTGCCTTCACATCGCATTCTGGCGTTACTGCGTGGACGACAGCAGGGTATGCTTGATTTGCGTATTGGCCTGAATGAAGAACAGGACGCTCTGGTGCCCCACCCCTGTGTGGTTCGCATTAGCGATTTCCTGCAACTGGATGCCGATTACACGATTGATGCCAATGCACGTGGCAAATGGCTGGCCGAGGTTTCCCGCTGGACATGGCGGGTCAAGCTGTTGACCGCTTTTGAATCTGAAATGATGGGCAAGCTGCGCGAACAGGCCGAAGAAGAAGCCATCAAGGTGTTTGCCGCCAACCTGAAAGACCTGCTGCTGGCCGCCCCGGCCGGACCAAAATCGGTTCTGGGACTGGACCCGGGCATTCGTACCGGTGTAAAGGTTGCCGCCATTGATCCTACCGGAAAACTGCTGGATACCGCCACCATTTATCCCTTTGAACCACGTCGCGACCGCGAAGGGTCCATTCGCACCCTGGCCGCCCTAATTGCCCGTCACAAGATCCAGTTGATTGCCATTGGCAATGGCACCGCTTCACGCGAAACCGAAAAGCTGGTGGCAGACATGCTGCAGGCCTTCCCCAACCCCGATGTCAAGAAAATCGTGGTTTCCGAAGCCGGTGCATCGGTTTACTCTGCCTCTGAACTGGCCGCCAAAGAGTTTCCCGACCTGGATGTCAGCCTGCGCGGGGCCGTTTCCATTGCCCGTCGTCTGCAAGACCCGCTGGCCGAACTGGTTAAAATTGAACCCAAAGCGATTGGTGTTGGCCAATACCAGCACGATGTCAACCAACGTGAACTGGCCCGTTCACTGGATGCGGTTATTGAAGACTGCGTGAACGCGGTGGGTGTTGATGTAAATACCGCCTCTGCCCCCCTGCTGACCCGGGTTTCGGGGCTGAATGCCAGCCTGGCCAAAAACATTGTGGAATGGCGTGACCAGAATGGGGCCTTCCCCAACCGTTCGGCCCTTATGAATGTATCCCGTTTTGGTGCCAAAGCCTTTGAACAGGCCGCCGGTTTCCTGCGTATCCCCAACGGAGACAATCCTCTGGATGCGTCTGCGGTTCACCCTGAAGCCTACCCGGTCGTCGCGCGCATCCTGGATAAGATCCAGGCCGATGTCAAGTCCATCATTGGCAAAAAAGATGCCCTCAAGGGGGTTTCACCCGCCGATTTTATTGATGAGCGTTTCGGCTTGCCAACGGTCAGGGATATTTTCAGTGAACTTGAAAAACCGGGTCGTGATCCACGTCCCGAGTTCAAAACCGCCACGTTCAAGGAAGGCATTGAAACCATTAACGACCTGTTGCCTGGCATGATCCTGGAAGGCGTGGTCACCAACGTGGCCAACTTTGGGGCCTTTGTGGATATTGGCGTACATCAGGATGGCCTGGTGCATATTTCCGCCCTGGCTGACAAATTTGTCAAAGACCCGCGCGATGTCGTCAGGGTCGGACAAACGGTTCAGGTCAAGGTACAGGAAGTGGACGCGCAACGCAAACGGATTGCCCTGACCATGCGCATGAATGACGATGCCCTGCCGGCAAACCGTGGCAACGCCAGTGCCCCGGCTGGCAACCGTCCCCGCGGGCAAGGCCGTCAGCAACAGGCCGATAATAAACCACCCGCCAACAACGCCATGGCTGCTGCCTTTGCCAAGCTTAAGAAATAGGCAGGTATAACAAGAACAACGTGTGGTTCCCATGCGCCTGCATGGGAATCAGGCGAAGAATGAAATCAGGATTCAGACGCCTCTACTATTTCAGATGCCTGAAACTGCATGGCCCACATACGGGCATAAATGGCCTCTTTTTCCAGCAATTCGCTATGGGTGCCCTGCTCCATGATTCTGCCCTGATCCATCACGATAATCCGGTCGGCATCCACAATGGTGGAAAGCCGGTGGGCAATAATCAGGGTGGTGCGGTTTTTGGCAATCTGGAACAGTTCATCCTGAATCTTGCGCTCGGTTCGGGTATCCAGGGCACTGGTGGCCTCATCCAGCACCAGAATGGGCGGATCTTTCAAAATGGTGCGGGCAATGGCCACCCTTTGCTTTTCACCTCCCGACAGTTTCAGGCCCCGCTCACCCACCTGTGACTCATACCCGTCGGGCAGGCTGGTCACGAACTGGTGAATACTGGCCGATTTGGCGGCTTCGATGACCTCATCATGCGTGGCCGAGGGACGGCCGTAGGCAATATTGTAATAGATGGTATTGTTGAACAGCACCGTATCCTGAGGCACAATACCAATGTGCTGACGCAGACTTAATTGAGTGTAAGAACGGATATCCCTGCCATTGATCAGGATGCTTCCCGAACTGACATCATAAAAACGGAATAGCAAGCGAGACAGGGTGGACTTGCCCGCTCCTGACGTTCCCACCACGGCAACCGTTTCACCCGCCCCTATCTTGAAAGAGACATGATGCAATATCTGCCGTTCGCTTTCATAAGAAAAACACACATCCCGGAATTCAATCTCGGCATGACGGGTGTTCAATTCGATGGCACCGGGATCATCCTTGATTTCCTGCTGCTCGTCCATCAGACCGAACATGCGCTCCATATCAGACAATGAGTTCTTGATTTCACGGTAAATAAAACCCAAAAAATTCAGGGGGGCATACAGTTGCGTCAGGTAAGCTGAGACCAGCACCACATCACCCACCGTCATGCTGCCCTGTACCACCCGGTCGGCCGACATCCACAGCAAAATGGTAATCCCAAGGGTAATAATGACACCCTGGCCCGCATTCAGGAAATTCAGTGAAATCTGGTTCTTGACTGACGAATCCACCCACTTGCCCAGATTCTCGTCATAACGATTGATTTCATAGGCTTCATTATTGAAATACTTAACGGTTTCATAGTTGATGAGAGCATCAATCGCCTGCGTATTGGCCATGCTGTCCAGACTGTTCATGCGCCGGCGCATGACCATGCGTTTTTCAGTCACGGTAAAGGTAAACAGGATATAGGCAACAATGGTAAGCATCGTTACCCCCGCAAACCAGACATCGTAGCGCCACAGCAAAATACCCATTACCATCAATAACTCAAGCAGGGTGGGCAAAATATTGAACAGGGTAAAATTCAGGACAAAACCAATCCCCTTGGTACCCCGATCTATATCCCTGCTTAATCCACCCGTTTGACGCAGCAGATGGAACCGCATGGACAAGCCAAAAAGGTGTTCAAAAATGCGTTTGGCAATTTTCCTGATGGAACCCTGCGTTACTTTGGCAAACAGGGCATCCCTGAGCTCACCGAACAGACTGCTGGAAACGCGCGCCAAACCGTAGGCCAGCAAAGCGGCCACCGGCAAAACCAATGCATTGGTCGGCATGCTCAGCTGATCGACAATATCTTTCAGGAAAATAGGTAAGATCACGCTGGCCACTTTGGCCAACACCAGACACAATAGCGCAAGGCCTACGCGCCACTTGAATTGCCACACATACGGCAACAGGGATAATATAACGCCAAAATTTAATTTATTGGATGCCGCTTTCTGTGGATTCTGCTCTGATTGAATTCTCATATATATTCTTGTAACAACGGACCCATCTTATTGCCTGCTCCGCCCCAAGGCAACGCAAAGGCTGGGCAAGATGACAACCCTCTTCATCCCTGTAATGACAACGGTCATAAAAAAAACAACCACTGGGCAAATGACGGTTACCCGGCAATTCGGGCAAGTCTATTGACCCTGTCATGGTTTGGCTGCCGGCCATATCGGGGACGGCATCCAGCAAAAGTTCGGTATAGGGATGCGCCGGTTTTTGCAATACTTCAGACGTGGGACCCAACTCGACAATTTGCCCCAGATACATCACGGCAATCCTTTTGCTCATATGTTTTATGACTGAAACATTATGGGAAATCAGGATATAGCTTAAATTCCTGGCTTTTTGCAAATCATTCAGCAAATTCAGAATTTGTGCCTGAACCGAAATGTCCAGTGCCGAAGTGGGCTCATCCAGCACAATAATATCAGGATTTGGGGCAAGCGCGCGTGCAATGGCAATGCGCTGACGCTGTCCCCCCGAAAACTCATGTGGATAACGATCCATATATTCTTCACGCAAGCCCACCTGAACCGCCAGATCAGCCGCTATTTGACGCAATTGTGCACGTGAATGTCCCCCTTGAATATGGATGGGCTCGGTAATCACCTTCCAGACAGGCAAACGAGGATCCAGTGAAGACTGTGGGTCCTGGAATACAATCTGGATGTTGGGTTTGCCGCTGCCAGTATGCCAGGTAACCGTACCACGGGTAGGCGGCAGCAGCCCCATCAGAACCTGGGCAAGCGTACTTTTGCCACATCCCGACTCACCCACGATCCCCAGGGTTTCACCGGCATTAGCCTGCAAATTTATGCCGTTCAGGACATGCGCGGTTGACTTGACGTGTCCCAGCCAGTTTTTTTTCACAGGAAAATGAACCTGAATATCGTTCAGGGAAACAAGACAGTTATCGGGCATTTCGTTCATCCTCTTGCTGCACAATCCAGCAGGCCACTTTATGAGACGGGTCTGACGTCAAAGGCAATAAATCAGGTACCTTGCTGCAAATGTCTGCCTTGCGTTCACAACGGTTCATGAATGAGCAACAAACGGGCAACTGCGCCAGGTCGGGCACCTGCCCACCAATCGTTTTCAAAGGCGTACCCGGTTTTACATTTTCCGGCAAACCAGCCAGCAAGCCTTGCGTATAAGGGTGTCGGGGCTGCTTCATGACATCACGGGTGAAACCGTCTTCCACCACCGCCCCGGCGTACATGACATAGACCCGCTCACAAAACTGAGAAACCACCGCCATATCATGCGTAATCAATAAAATAGCAGCGCCGGTTTTACGGGCCCGCTCACGAAGCAAAAGCAAAACCTGTTTTTGCACCGTCACATCCAGCGCTGTTGTCGGCTCATCGGCAATCAACAACTTCGGTTCACAGGAAAATGCCAGGGCAATCATGATACGCTGACGCATGCCACCCGACAGCTCAAAGGGATAACTGTCAAAAACCCGCTCGGGGTCGGCAATATACATGTCCCGCAGCAAAGCCAGGGTTTTTTCTTTCGCCTTGGCCCGGCTGATGGATTGATGCTGCAAAATCACATTAATGATTTGCTTGCCCACTTTCATGACCGGGTTCAGGGCCGTCATGGGCTCCTGAAAAATCATCGAGACCTCACTACCCCGGATATCCCGCATTTGTTTTTCACTCAGTTTCAGAACATCCCTGCCCGACTGATGGATGCTGCCACTCGTGACCCGGTAACTGTCAGAAGGAATCAAGCGCATTCCCATCATGGCACACACCGATTTTCCCGAACCTGACTCTCCGACCAGACCCACAATCTCACCGGCAGCCACCCGCAGGTTAACCCCATTCAGGGCTTTGACCGCCCCTTTGTAAATGGGAAACTCAACACGCAAGTCTTCCACACTAAGCACCCATTCATTGACCTGGCCAGCTTGATTGTCTTGCATTACTTCACCTTCTGTTTGGGGTCCAGCATATCGCGCACCCCATCACCCAACAAGTTAAAGCCAATTGCCGTGATTAAGATGGCCAGACCGGGAAAAGTGGAGTACCACCACTGGTCAATCAGAAAATTACGGCCGGCGGAAACCATGGCCCCCCACTCGGCTGTGGGCTGTTGTGCTCCCAAACCGATGAACCCCAATGCCGCGGCCATTAATATGGCATTGCCAATATCCAGGGTAGTTTGCACAATAATGGGGGGCAAGGCATTTCTAATCACGTGCCATTGCACAATATGATGACGACTGGCACCAAACGTCTGCGCGGCTTTGACATACACCATTTCGCGAATACCCAGTGTTTGCCCGCGTGCCAGCCGGACATAATAAGGAACGCGCACCAGGGTAATGGCCAGCATGGCATTGAACAGGCTGGGCCCCAATGCCGCGGCCAGCGCCATGGTCAAGACCAAAGACGGTACCGACAGCATCACATCCATGATGCGCATAATAGTGGTGTCAACCCATTTGCCAAAAATACCTGAAAAACAGCCAATAATGGTTCCGATGAAACTGGCCACAAAGGCCACGAACAAACCCACACCGATGGATTGTTGCCCACCATACAGAACCCGGCTGAAAATATCGCGTCCGACTTCATCAGTGCCAAACCAATGGGCCATTGAGGGTGGCTGCAATCGCGCCCGCAAATTGATGACATCAGGGTTGTAAGGCGCCAATACAGGGGCCAGCAAGGCCGCCAGGCACATGAAAATAATAATACCCAGCCCCACCATGGTCATGGGACTGCGTCGCAATTGATACCAGAAATAGGAACCCCGGTGTTTAAGACCTGCAACCATCGCCATCATTAACCCACCTCTTTAATACGTGGATCAATCAGTAAATACAGCAAATCCACCAACAGATTCAACAACACATACACAAAAGAAACCAGCACGGCAAAACCCATGACTGCCGGAAAGTCCAGTGCCTGAATGGAATTGACGACATACAACCCCATGCCAGGCCAACTGAACACGGTTTCAGTCAGCACGGCCCCATATAGCAGGTCCCCCAAGGCCAGGCCCAGCACAGTAACTGAAGGAATCAGGGCATTGGGCAGGGCATGCCTGAGAATGACCTGCCATTTGGGCAGACCGTAGGCTTTGGCGGTACGGATATAGTCTTCGCTTAACTGCTCCAGCATGGAGGAACGGATCTGCCGTGAGACCACGCCCAGGTGCACAAAACTTAAAGTAAGCGCGGGTAACACAAGATGCCAGAGTGCATTATAAAAAGTCCGCATTTCTCCGGCCAGCAGCGAATCCACCAGATAAAAACCGGTCACAAACGGCGGAACGGGCACGCCTTGGCTAAGCCGACCACCGGCAGGGAACCACGAAAGGTTGCCATAAAAAATAATGATCAGCCCCATGCCAAGCCAAAAAGCCGGCATGGAAATACCCATGACAGAAACGGTTCTGGTTATTTGGTCAATCCACTTGTTTTTGTAAACTGCCGACAGTACGCCAAGCGGCACACCTATTAGAATGGCCAGTATCAGGGAGACCACCGCCAGTTCCATGGTAGCGGGAAAAAACGCCAGTAAATCCTGCAACACGGGGCGCCCCGTACGGATGGAGGTACCCAGATCACCCTGCAACAAACCCTTCAGGTACAGCCAGTACTGCTCATACAGGGGAAGATTCAACCCCAGTTTTTCACGAATCGCATCAACCATGGCTTCGCTGGCTCGGTCACCGGCAATAAGACGGGCCGGATCACCGGGAATCAGGTGAGAAACGATAAAGGTAATAACCGAAACGCCCAATACCACAAAAACAAGACCTACCAGACGTTTGGCAATAATTTGAAAAACCGGCATACCTGTTGTCCATCGGCAAAAACGTCCGTTAAAAGGGCGTTTTTGCCTGTTAATGTTTATTGATAATCCGATTATTCCTTGTTGATATCTTGCACGTTATAAACGTCATCAAGCATGGGATTATACGCAAAACCTTTCACATTATCACGCAAACCGATTTCCTCACTTTTCTGGAACAGATAGGCATAGGCGAAATCGTCCAATACCATTTTCTGAGCCTGCTGGTACAATTTGGTGCGCTCTTCCTGATCACTGATTTCAGCTGCCTTGCGAATCAGCTTGTCGACTTCGGGATTTGAGTAGAAAGAACGGTTACCAGGCAAGCCGCCTTTTTCAGAATCGAACCAGTAATTCATGAACATGTACGGATCGGCAAAATCGGGACTCCAGTTACCAATGGCAATATCAAACTCTCCTTTACCCAGGCGATCACGCATCGTTGCATTGGCAAGTTTTTCAAGTTTGACATTCACTCCCAGGGCAGCCAGGTTAGCCTGGGTCGTCAGGGCAATGGGCTCCCAGTTGGCATCACGATTTGAATAGAGCAGTATCAGATCCTGTTTGCCCAGATTTGCCTTGGCGAAACTGGCCTTGGCAGCATCAAGGTCCTGTTTGAAATCGGGGTTGGAATCATCATACGCCCACATGCCATCTGGAATGGGACCCTTGAGCTGTTTACCCTGATTATTCAGTACGCCCTCAACAATTCCTTCGTAATCAATCGCTTGCACAACGCCTTTACGGGCATCCAGGTTGGCCATCGGCCCGGTTTTATTGTTCAGGTACAGATAGGTAACCAACAAGGAGGGCACCTTCTCGAAATGAACACCGGGTTTGCCTTTCAAGGACTCAATCTGGTCAACCGGCAATTTGGCCACAATATCCAGATCGCCGTTTTGCAATTGCAGGCGCTGGGCCGATGCATCGGGAATGATTTTCAACAGAACCTTATCCAGTGCCGGTTTTTCACCACCATAGTGAGGATTCCGTTCAAGCTGGATGGCTTGGCCTTTCTCCCACTTTGTCATTTGGTAAGGACCTGAACCGGCCGTATTGCCCGCCAGGAAATTATCTGCCCCACCCTCGGCTTTTTCTACGGCCGGATTAATAATACCCGCCCCGTTATTGGCCAGAATGTAAAGGAAAGGCGCAAACGGTGTTTCAAGTTTGAACTCAACCGTTAGCGGATCTTTCACACTGGTTTGCATGGCAGGAAAAGGCTCGGAAGGCCCCTGTTTGATACGTAAAAGCCGATCAAAGGTATATTTGACCGCGTCAGCATTGACATCGCTGCCATCGGCAAACTTTTGCCCCGGTTTAAGTTTGAAAGTCCATGTCAGGTTATCATCGGAAGCGGTCCAGCTTTCGGCCAGATCGCCTTCCACCTCGGTAGAACCTTTTTTGTATTTAACCAGATGCTGATAACTGGGGTAAGTCACGGTCCAGTCGTTATTATCGATGGTCACAGCCGGATCAAGCGTTTGCGGATCGGCTGATTTGGCAATTACCAGCGTGTCTTTCGGTGTTGCCGCCATTGCACCCGGCATGGCTACTGAAAAACCAAGCGCCGAAGCAAAGACCGTAAGCAGTAATTTTCTGTAAATGCGATGTCCTGACATATGCGATTTCTCCCAATGAATATCGACCGGAACACAGGACATCTTATCAAAATAAATTTAATTCAGAAATAGTTGTTTACCCGATTGGTAAAAATAATTTCCTTTCGGAAAAAAAAGACAGAAAGACCCTCACACTTTTACAAGGTCACTGTCAATCATGGGGTATGCACGGCTATTGGGCAGTTCATAATGCCACCACTCGGAAGGGATGGAGATAAACCCGGCATGTAGCATGATACCCAGCAGCAACAGGCGGTTTTTTTGTACTTCGGATGGCAAGTCCTTGCGGTCATGATGAGACAGTTCCCGCATATCGTCAAAGCCGGTTCCCATATCCAGCTCCTGCCCACTTTCGTTTAACAGCGTGACATCAACAGCGACACCGCGCGAGTGATTGGAGCCTTGTGACGGATCAGAAACATACCGGGCGTCTGATAGAACCGACCAAAAAATTTCCTGGGCCTTGCCAGGACGATAAGCATCAAAAACCTTAAGTGTCAGGCCAGCCTGTAACGCATAGCCAGCCGCCTTGCGCAAACAGGCTTCCGCATCGGGATGAAGGGCACAAACAGCTTCCTGGTAAACCACTTTACCAGCCAGATTATCGGGTGTGGCGTATACCAGGTCAATTACCACGCCATGATCTTGTTCCGTAATTATTGTCAATGCTGTTTGGCCCACGTCACATCCTCTTTATGCTTTCATTGATTCAATCGCTTCATTTAGAAGCTTGATATTAGCATCAAGTTCCGATGAACTGGAAGTGGGAAAACCATTGGCCACTACCTGCCCGTCAAGCTTGACCTCAAAACTGCCACCCAGTTCGTTTTTCGTGATCAGCTCGAGAATGTTTGCAGTCTGCAGACGCTTGGTCACCAACCCGGCATCTTTCGGATTATCAAAAGGAATGGACAGCAGTAACTCCCGTCCGCTTGCCGCAATCAGGCGGAAACGAAAACGTCCGTTTTCATCGCGGAAGCTGACAAATCGGGCAACCTTGGTCGTTTTCTTCTGCTCTTTGGGCGTCGCTTTTACCGCCAAGGCATTGCGCAAGCCAACCGCCTGGCGAATTTCATTCATAAACGGCGTGGCTTCACGGCGCGCTTTTTGGGCGCCCTCCTGCAGGATTTCTTCAATCTGGTCAGGCCTGGACATGAGTTCGTTGTAACGCTCACGCATGGGTGCCAGCGTATTTTCTAGCAAATCACCCAGCGCCTGCTTGGCATCACCCCAGCCCATACCATCCAGTAGCTGCTGCCTGAAAGCCGCTACCTCTTCCTGGCCCGCAAAAGCACGGTAAATCGTGAATAAGTGGGACTCATCAGGATCTTTGGGCTCACCGGGCAGACGGGAGTCGGTCTGAATACGGGCAATAGCTGCTTTCAGCAACTTGCTGCCCCCCTCAAACAGGGGAATCGTGTTGTTATAGCTTTTGGACATTTTACGACCATCAAGCCCCGGCAGGGTTGCCACTTCTTCTTCGATGTGAACTTCAGGCAAAGTGAAATAATCGCGTCCTGCCCCATACTGATGATTAAAACGCTGGGCAATATCACGGGCCATTTCAAGGTGCTGAATCTGGTCACGACCAACCGGTACCTTATTGGCATTGAACATGAGAATATCGGCCGCCATCAGGATGGGGTATGAAAACAGACCCATATTGACGCCATCATCGGGCTCCACGTTCTTGGCCACATTCTGGTCTACCGAGGCTTTGTAGGCATGCGCACGATTCATTAAACCCTTGGGCGTCAGACAGGTGAGAATCCAGCTGAGCTCGGGTATCTCGGGAATATCCGACTGACGATAAAAAGTAACCTTGTCGGTATCAAGGCCGGCAGCCAGCCAGGTGGCGGCAATTTCCAGACGTGAACGTGCCACTCGCATGGGATCATCACATTTGATCAGGGCGTGATAGTCAGCCAGAAAAAAGAAGGCATCCACATTCTCTTCACGACTGGCATTAATGGCAGGCCGGATGGCCCCGGCATAATTGCCCAGATGTGGTGTTCCGGAGGTCGTGATCCCGGTTAGCACTCTTTTGTTTTTACTCATGAATTTTAATTCCCCATTTACAGACTGACCGATTCCCTTCGCTCAGACTCAAGATATTCTTTTGATTGCATTTCCATGATACGTGAAACCGTTCGATGGAACTCATTGGACAACGTGCCTTCGGTATATAACTCATCCGGCTCACATTCGGCAGACATGATGAGCTTGACCTTGTGGTCATATAAGACATCAATCAGCCAGGTAAAACGACGGGCTTCAGAGGCATGTTTGGGACGCATTCTGGGTACGTCAGATAAAATAATCGTATGAAAACGATTGGCCAGCTCAAGGTAATCATTTTGCGAACGAGGCCCGCCACACAAGGTGGCAAATGAAAACCACACCACAGACCCACCCACGGCTTCGGCACGGATTTCACGGTTCTCGATATGCAAGACCGGATCCTGAACAGCCGTATCCGAGAGCTGATCAAACGCCTGCTGCAATTCATGCCGGGTTTGTTCGGTCAGGGGGGTATGATACATTTTGACCTGTTCCAGCGTACGCAAACGGTAATCCACCCCAGTATCCACATTAAGCACATCCATCCGTTCCTGGATCAGCTTGATGGCCGGAAGGATGCGGTCACGGTGCAATCCGTCCGGATACAGGGTAGAAGGTTCGTAATTGGATGTCATCACAAATGAGGTGCCATACTCAAACAGTTTCAGCAACAGACGATACAGAATCATTGCATCGGCAATATCCGATACGTGAAACTCATCAAAACAGATCAAACGATATTTTTTTGCAATACGGCGCGCCACCTCATCAAGCGGATCCTGGGTACCCTTGATTTGCTGCAGTTGCAAATGCACGCCGCGCATGAACTCATGAAAATGAATCCGGGTTTTACGCTTTACCGGCACAGTCAGGTAAAAAGAATCCATGAGAAAACTTTTACCTCGCCCCACCCCACCCCACATGTAGACACCTTTGGGGATAGCCGGTCGGCTGAACAATTTTTTCAGCTTGTTCGAGCGCTGCTCCTTAAAGCCGATCCAATCATCATAATACTTCTGCAAGCGACGGATTGCCTGCTGCTGTGCCGCATCTGCCTTGTAGCCGCGTTCACCCAGCGCTTTTTCATAATACTGCAAAACATTCATGACGATAAATTCAAGTTTAAAAATTCATTATATTAAAAAGGCCTGCAGCCTGGCTGGCTGTTCAGGGAACACCAACCACGAGCCGCAGGCCTGCTATTTCAAGCAAAACTTAAAACAGTACCAACTTGATTAAAAGTTCAATGCACGTTTATCAACCGCAAGGGCTGCTTCTTTCATTGCTTCAGACAAAGTTGGGTGTGCATGGCAGATACGGGCAATGTCTTCAGCCGCACCTTTGAATTCCATGATCGTAACGGCTTCTGCAATCAGTTCTGACGCCATTGGGCCGATAATGTGAACGCCCAGGACTTCATCGCTCTTGGCATCGGCAATGATTTTCACAAAACCGGTCGTATCGCCCAATGCACGTGCACGACCATTGGCCAGGAAGGGGAAGCTGCCCACTTTGATTTCACGTTTTTCGGCCTTAAGCGCCTGCTCTGTTTTACCCACCCAGGCAATTTCAGGAGAGGTGTAAATAACAGAAGGAATCGTATCGAAGTTGACATGACCGTGCTGACCGGCAATACGCTCGGCAACCGCCACACCTTCTTCTTCTGCCTTGTGTGCCAGCATGGGGCCACGCACCACATCACCAACTGCCCATACGTTAGGCAAATTGGTTTTACAATCGGCATCAACCACAATGAAACCACGCTCATCCAGTTGCAGGCCAACGGCCTCTGCATTCAAACCGGTGGTGTAAGGAACACGACCGATAGATACGATCAGCTTGTCAACCACCAGGGACTGCTCCTCACCTTTGGCGGTGGTGTAAGGAATGGTAATTGCTTTCTCGGTTTGTTTGATTTCACCAATTTTCACGCCAGTTTCAATAACCAGGCCTTGTTTGGTGAAGGCTTTTTGCGCTTCTTTGGCAACTTGGGCATCGGCCACTGCCAGGAAATCAGGAGCGGCTTCAAGCACCACAACTTCGGCACCCAGACGACGCCATACGCTACCCAGTTCAAGACCAATTACACCCGCACCGATCACACCCAGTTTTTTAGGGACGGCAGGAATGCTTAAGGCTCCATCGTTGGACAGAACCTGTTTTTCGTCGAAAGCCAGGCCAGGCAAGGCACGGGGTTGTGAACCGGTTGCCACAATAACGTGTGAAGCGGTAATGGTTTCTTCTTTTTTACCACTGATTTTAATGTTGTAGCTGCCATCAGCCGCTTTACCGGCAAATTCGCCTTTGCCAGAAAAGAAAGTGACTTTGTTCTTTTTGAACAGGAACTGGATACCGTCATTGTTTTGCTTGACAACGGTATCTTTGCGACCGATCAGCGTGTCGAGTTTGAGTTTGACACTACCCACTTCAATACCGTGCTCGGCAAAGTGATGATTGGCCTGCTCGAAGTGTTCGGATGATTGCAACAGGGCTTTGGAAGGAATACAACCCACGTTGGTACATGTACCACCGGGTTTTGGATTACCGGCTTCGTCAGTCCAGGCATCGATACATGCCACTTTTTTGCCCAACTGCGCAGCACGGATAGCGGCAATATACCCACCAGGTCCGGCACCAATAACAACCACATCAAATTGAGTAGACATAATAATTCTCTTTAATTTAATTCATTCGCATGCACAATGGGTGCATATAAAGAACCACGCCCCGTAAGGGGGCGTGTGTAGACCATGTATTGATTACAGATCAAGCAACAGGCGTTGTGGATCTTCCAGCGCTTCTTTCATGGCAACCAGACCAAGTACGGCTTCGCGACCATCGATAATGCGGTGATCATAAGACATGGCAAAGAAGTTGATTGGGCGAATAACAACTTGACCGTTCTCGACAACAGCACGATCTTTCGTGGCGTGAATACCCAAAATGGCTGATTGTGGTGGGTTGATGATAGGTGTGGACAGCATGGAACCGAAAGTACCACCGTTGGAGATGGAGAAGGTACCACCTGTCAATTCGTCAAGCGTAAGCTTGCCATCACGTGCCTTGGCACCGAACTCGGCAATTTTTTTCTCGATGTCGGCAATAGACATTTGATCGGCATTGCGCAGGATAGGCACAACCAGGCCACGTGGGCTGCCAACCGCGATACCAATATCAAAGTAACCGTGGTAAACAATATCCTTGCCATCTACAGAAGCATTCAGGATGGGGTATTTTTTCAGGGCGGCAACAGCTGCCTTGACAAAGAAAGACATGAATCCCAGTTTGATACCGTGCTCTTTCTCGAATTTTTCTTTGTATTTGTTACGCAGATCAATAACCGCTTTCATGTTGACTTCGTTGAAAGTGGTCAGGATTGCATTTTCAGACTGGGACTGCAGCAGACGCTCAGCAACGCGGGCACGCAGACGTGTCATTGGCACGCGTTGTTCTGGACGACCGTCCAGGGAAACAGACAGCGGCGCAGCAGGCGCAGCCACTGATTTGGCAGGTGCAGAAGCAGCCACAGCATCAGCTTTGGTGACACGACCGTCACGACCGGAGCCAGCCACATCAGCAGCGCTGATGCCTTTTTCTGACAGGATTTTGCTGGCGGCAGGTGAAGCCACACCACTTACTGTTTTGCTTTCTGCCGCGGCAGGCGCAGCAACAGCCGGAGCAGCTTCAGCGGCTGCAGGAGCAGCTGCCACACCTACCGTTGCCTCGGTGTCAATTTTAGCCAGCAACTGTTCTGCAGTCACGGTGCTGCCATCGCCTTCTACAATTTCAACAATCACGCCTGATGCCGGTGCTGGCACTTCAAGAACCACTTTATCTGTTTCAACTTCGATCAGGGTTTCGTCTTGGGTAACCGCTTCACCTACTTTCTTTTTCCATTCGAGCAGGGTCGCTTCAGAAATTGATTCTGATAATTGGGGAACGATAACGTCAATAATAGCCATTTTTTTTAATCCGTAAAATATGTTAGTCCAATTACTTGGTTAGGATAAAACCTTTTAATTTCGGCGCAAATGCCTGTTCAATAAGCGCTTTTTGCTGCTCTACGTGTTTAGCCATGTAGCCAACCGCTGGAGAAGAAGAAGCATTGCGGCCTGCATAAGACAGTTTCTGACCGGCAGTCATGTTCTCATACAGATGATGCTGAATATAGAACCATGGTCCTTGGTTCTGAGGTTCATCCTGAACCCAAACAACTTCTGTGGCATTAGGATATTTTTTTATTTCCGCTTCAAATGCCTTGTGGGCAAACGGATACAACTGCTCAACACGAATAATGGCCACATCATTGGCTTCGCGTTCAGTACGGGCATTAACCAGATCGTAATAAACCTTACCTGAACAAACCAGAATACGCTTGACTTGCTCTGCCTTGATTTCCGTGTTGACTTCAGGAATGACCGTCTGGAATTCACCAGAGGACAAATCAGTTAACGGAGAAGTTGCATCTTTGTTACGCAGCAGTGATTTTGGTGTAAAGATGACCAAAGGCTTGCGGAACTGACGAATCATCTGGCGACGCAACAAATGGAAAATCTGGGCAGCATTGGTAGGCTGAACCACTTGCATGTTATTGTCGGCACACAGTTGCAGGAAGCGCTCGATACGGGCAGATGAGTGTTCTGGGCCCTGCCCTTCGTAACCGTGTGGCAGCATCATGGTCAGACCGCATTGACGGCCCCATTTTGCCTCACCGGAGGAAATGAACTGGTCAATGACAACCTGGGCACCGTTGACGAAGTCGCCAAACTGGGCTTCCCAGATAGTCAGTGTATTGGGTTCTGAACAGGCATAACCATATTCAAAGCCCAGCACCGCTTCTTCAGACAGCACAGAGTCGATAACGGTAAAGGGAGCCTGATTCTCGGTGACGTTCTGCAGGGGAATATATGTACCATCGTCCCAGCGCTCACGTTTTTGATCGTGCAATACCGCGTGACGGTGAGTAAATGTGCCACGACCTGAGTCCTGACCGGTAATACGCACGGCATAACCTGAAGCAACCAAAGTTGCAAATGCCAGGTGCTCACCCATACCCCAGTCGAGGTTTTGCTCGCCTTCAGCCATTTTGCGACGGTCGTTCAACAGTTTCTTGACCAGATTATGAGGTGTAAAGTTTTCTGGAATCGTGGTGATTTTTTCACCAATACGCTTGAGCTCTGCCAACGGAACGGCTGTATCGGCATGGTCTGTCCACTTGGCGCCCAGGAATGGGGTCCAGTCGATTGCGTATTTGTTTTTGTAGTCTGTCAATACAGGCTCAACGGTTTTCTGGCCGTCTTCCATTAACTGACGATACTCCTTGACCATTTGGTCGGGGCCGTCGGCATCAAGCACGCCTTGGGCAACCAGTTTGTCACCGTACAGTTTACGTGTACCGGGATGAACACTGATGCTTTTGTACATCAATGGCTGTGTCAATGCCGGGGTATCTTGCTCGTTATGACCCAGTTTGCGGAAGCAAATGATATCGATTACGACGTCATGACCGAACTCCATGCGATAGTCAACCGCCAGTTGGGAAACGAAAGCAACCGCTTCAGGATCATCACCGTTTACGTGGAAAACGGGCGCTTCAATCATTTTGACAACGTCTGTACAATACAGGGTTGAACGCACGTCGCGTGGATCAGAAGTGGTGAAGCCGATTTGGTTATTAATCACGATATGAATCGTGCCACCGGTGCCATAACCACGGGTTTGCGCAAGGTTAAGGGTTTCCATAACCACGCCCTGACCGGCAAACGCCGAGTCACCGTGCACCAGTACGGGCAGAACCTGCTGCTTGCCATTTTCACGGCGCTCTTGACGCGCACGTGCACTACCCTCTACGACCGGGTTGACAATTTCCAGGTGGGACGGGTTAAAGGCCAAAGACAGGTGAACCGGGCCGCTAGGGGTAGACAGGTCACTGGAGAAGCCGTTATGGTATTTCACGTCACCATCGGTCAGGCCTTCAGCATGCTTGCCTTCAAACTCGGCAAACAGGTCACCAGGCATTTTGCCCATGATATTGACCAGCATGTTAAGACGACCACGGTGAGCCATGCCTACTACGATTTCGTGCACGCCACGGGCGGCTGAGTGATTGACGATTTCATCCATGGAGGCGATAAAGCTTTCACCACCCTCAAGAGAGAATCGTTTTTGACCTACATACTTGGTATGCAGGAAACGCTCAAGACCTTCGGCTTCAGTCAGCTGCTGCAGAATACGTTTTTTCTGCTCTGCATCAAAATTGGGATTGCTTTGAATGGATTCCAGGCGTTCCTGGACCCAGCGCTTGGCGGCAGGATCGGACATATGCATGAATTCGGCACCAATGCTGCGGCAGTAAGTATCGCGCAGGGCATTGAGAATTTCACGCAGAGTCATGGTTGTTTTCTTGGTGAAGTAGGTATTCGTTGCAGAGTACACATCATCAAGGTCGGCTTCGGTCAGACCGTAAAAGGCTGGATCGAGCTCGCGGATTTCGGGGCGTTCACGACGTTTCAGGGGATCCAGGGTTGCCAGACGCACACCCAATGAACGGTAAGCAGCAATCAGAGACTGCACATGCAGTTGTTTGCTGGCCACTTCAAGGTTGGGAGGTGCAATTTGCTGAACGGCAAAAGCATTGGCTTTGGCACGCTGGGCAAATGAAGTAATGACAGAACTGTGATTTTGATCGCGGGTTCCCGTGGAGCCGTCGGTTGCGGGCAAATGCTGCAACTGATCAAAATAAGCACGCCATTCTTCTGGTGCTGAATCAGGATTGTCCAAGTAAGCTTCATAAAGCTCTTCGACATAGGTGGCATTGCTGCCAAATAAATAAGATGTGGATAATTTCTTTTCAATTTCCGTAGTCATAAACGCTTCACCGGTATGAGTGTTTCACCCTTTGGATGCAGGAATACCTTCCGCGTTACGGCTAGACCGAATAGCGGATAGCGGGGCAGAAGGCACGTACTAGCCTTAAAAGCCAATAACCTAAAAGTATACCCCCATTTAACAAGCTTTTCTCTATAAAGTTTTCAAAAACAAAAGATTATTAATGCTTACTGACTGGCAAATTGGTATATTTGTATAATTCGTTGCTTTATAAACACGATTAGTTTTAATTTATCAAACTAAAAATACAATAGGGTCTTCTCTACTATGAATCACGATTTCACTAAATTGGCACTGGACTATCACGCCCACCCTACTCCCGGCAAGATTTCAGTGACACCAACCAAGCCACTGGCCAACCAGGACGATCTTTCCCTGGCTTATTCTCCCGGTGTGGCTGCGGCCTGTATGGCCATCTTTAATGACGGTGACGAAGCGGCCTCTAAATACACGTCCCGCTCCAATCTGGTTGGCGTGATTACTAACGGTACGGCAGTACTTGGCCTGGGCAATATTGGCCCGCTTGCCGCCAAACCGGTCATGGAAGGAAAAGGATGCCTGTTCAAGAAGTTTGCCGGTGTGGATGTTTTTGACATCGAACTTGCCGAACACGACCCCGACAAACTGGTCGATATTATTGCCGCACTTGAGCCTACTTTGGGCGGGGTCAATCTGGAAGACATCAAAGCCCCCGAGTGTTTCTACATTGAGAAAAAATTGCGTGAGCGCATGCGCATCCCCGTGTTTCATGATGACCAGCACGGTACCGCCATCATTTCTTCAGCTGCTGTTCTGAATGGACTTAAAATTGTCAACAAGAATCCGGCAGACGTCAAACTGGTCTGCTCAGGCGCTGGTGCCGCTGCCATTGCCTGCCTCGACTTACTTGTCAAGGTCGGCATCAACAAAGAAAACATTTATGTTTGTGACTCCCGTGGCGTGATCTGGAAAGGACGCGATGAAAACATGGAAGAGAACAAGACTCGCTACGCCCAGGATACCGATGCGCGCACCCTGGCCGATGTCATTAAAAACGCCGATGTTTTCCTGGGTTGCTCCACTGCGGGTGTTCTTACCAAAGACATGGTCAAGTCCATGGGCAATCAACCCCTGATTCTGGCCCTTGCCAATCCCGACCCTGAAATTCTTCCCGAAGATGCCAAAGAAGCACGCCCCGACTGTATTATTGCCACCGGCCGTTCCGACTATCCCAACCAGGTCAACAACGTACTGTGCTTCCCATTCATTTTCCGCGGTGCGCTTGATGTTGGCGCCACCCGCATTACCGAAGAAATGAAACTGGCCTGCGTTACCGCCATTGCTGAATTGGCTCAAGCTGAACAAAATGATGAAGTCGCCTCGGTTTACCAGGATCAGGACCTGAATTTCGGCCCTGAATACATCATTCCCAAACCGTTTGACCCACGTCTTATTGTACAAATTGCACCCGCTATTGCACAGGCTGCCATGGACTCTGGCGTGGCCACACGCCCCATTGAGGACATGGATGCCTACCGCAGCCAGCTGATGAGTTTTATCTACCACTCCGGACAGTTGATGCGTCCTTTGTACAAACAGGCAAAATCAGCCCCCAAACGGGTTGTTTTCGCGGATGGCGAAGATGAGCGTGTCCTGCATGCCGCCCAAACCGTTATCGACGAAAAACTGGCTTACCCCATCCTGGTCGGCCGTCCTTCCGTCATCAACATGCGTATTGAAAAACTGGGCCTGCGCCTGATTAACGGGAAAAACATTGAGATTGTCAATCCGGAAGATGACGACCGTTTCAATGAAACCTGGCAAGCCTACTATAAACTGAAAGCACGGGATGGCGTTACTCCCAACATTGCCAAAGCCATGGTTCGCAAACACAATACGCTTATTGGTGTCATGCTTATGGAACGCGGTGATGCCGATGCCATGATTTGTGGCGTTTCAAGCAAGTTTGACAACCAGCTTAAATATGTCGAAGAGGTCATTGGCCTGAAACCCGGCGCCCAGACTTTTGCCGCCATGAACGTGCTCATGTTGCCTGATGAAACCCTGTTCATTTGCGATACACACGTTAATGAAAACCCAAGTGCCGAACAAATTGCCGACATTACCATTCAGGCTGCCGAAGAAATGATTCGCTTTGGCATCACACCCAAAATCGCGCTATTGTCCCACTCCAACTTTGGCAGCCGCCCAAGCGAATCATCCCGAAAAATGGCCCGCGCCCGTGAAATTATTGCCGAACGCGCACCATTACTGGAAGTGGACGGCGAAATGCATGCCGACTCTGCCCTGTCAGAAAAAATCCGGCTTAATGCTTTCCCCGACTCTACGCTCAAAGGACGTGCCAATCTGTTAATCATGCCAAACCTGGACACTGGCAATATTACCTATAACATGCTGAAAATGACGGGAAGCAATGGTATTGCGATGGGTCCTGTCCTGCTGGGCGCAGCAAAACCGGTACATATCCTTACCACCAGCGCAACCACACGCCGTATTGTCAATATGACCGCACTGGCCGTTGTTGACGCGCAGCAATCACAAGGAAACTAGGTTTTGTTGAAAAGCGATGATCTTGCCAAACTGCTGCTCAGACTTGGGGTGGGCTTTCTGATCCTGTTTCATGGTTTGATCAAAATCACGAACGGAATCGATCCGCTCATTGGCATGGTAACCGCCAAAGGCTTGCCCGCATTTATCGCCTATGGCGTTTATGCGGGCGAGGTCATTGCGCCAATCATGGTCATTATTGGCCTTTATACACGCCCTGCCGCCCTGGTCATTGCAGTGAATATGCTATTTGCCTTTTTCCTTGTCCATATGGGGCAACTGTCTTCATTCAGCCGCTCGGGCGGCTGGGTACCCGAATTACCCGCTCTTTTTCTGGTGGGTGCGCTGGTTATTTTTCTGGGTGGTGCAGGCAAATACTGCATAAATACGCCTTATAACAACTGATGCCTTATAACAACTGATCGTTTTTTTCCCAAATAAAAAGCCCTTCAGGAATTATCCTGAAGGGCTTTTTCAAACTGGCTGGAAATACCGGGCAAAAAATTAGCGCTTGGAAATTTCCACTACATCACGAGCAATCTCACCGGTAAACAGCTGACGGGGACGACCGATCTTGTATGCAGGATCAGAGATCATTTCGTTCCACTGCGCAACCCAGCCTACTGTACGTGCCAAAGCAAAAATTGCCGTGAACAAAGAAGTAGGAATACCGATTGCACGCTGAACAATACCAGAGTAGAAGTCAACGTTAGGATACAGTTTACGTTCAACGAAGTATGGATCCTCAAGAGCGATACGCTCCAGTTCCATGGCCAACTTGAACAGAGGATCATTCTCGAGACCCAGGGCAGTCAGGACTTCTTTACATGTTTCCTGCATTAATTTGGCACGTGGATCATAATTTTTGTACACACGGTGACCAAAGCCCATCAAGCGAACACCTGATTCCTTGTCTTTAACCTGCTCCATGAATTCGCCCACTTTCGCAATGCCACCATTGGCTTGAATTTGCTCAAGCATGTTCAGGCAAGCTTCATTGGCACCACCATGAGCTGGCCCCCACAAGCAGGCAACACCTGCAGCAATCGCTGCAAATGGGTTGGTACCTGAAGAGCCGCATAGACGCACAGTAGAAGTAGACGCATTTTGCTCGTGATCGGCATGCAAGATAAAGATGCGATCAAGAGCACGCTCAACAACGTCATTAACCTTGTAATCTTCACAAGGTGTTGCAAACATCATGCGCAGGAAATTACCTGTATATGACAAATCATTCTGAGGATAGATGAAAGGCTGACCCTGAGAATACTTATAGGTCATTGCCACCAATGTAGGCATTTTGGCCAACAGCCTAATGGCTGAAATGTGGCGATGCTCTGGATTGGTAATATCGGTAGAATCATGGTAGAAAGCAGCCATCGCACCTACCAGACCCGTCATGATGGCCATAGGGTGCGCATCACGGCGGAAGCCACGCAGGAAAAACTGCATTTGCTCGTTAACCATGGTGTGATAGGTAACCTGATGATTGAAATCGGCTTTTTGTTTCTCATTTGGCAACTCGCCATTCAACAGCAAGTAGCTGGTTTCCATGAAGTCGCAATTAACAGCCAACTGCTCGATTGGATAACCACGGTACAACAATTGACCTTTATCACCATCGATGTAGGTAATGGCAGACTCACATGATGCCGTAGACAGGAATCCTGGGTCATAGGTAAACATGCCTGTCTGACCGTACAACTTGCGAATGTCTATAACATCTGGACCCACTGTACCTTGGTACACTGGAAATTCAACGGGATTACTACCATCGGAAAAGCTGAGCGTAGCTTTTTTTTCAGACAATTTCATCTATATTCCTTATTAGTTTATACAACACGATAATTTTTTACTCACCTTACCCTGCACGCATCAGACCGATCAGACGGTTTATATTAGGCGTATCATAGTCACCTTCTGGCTCTGAACGCGCCAACAAAAGGTCGAGTAAATTGTTATCATCCAGCTCAAAAAGTTGAGTCAGGGACTTTACATCTTCGTTGGTTAACGAAGATTCATAACGATCCAAAAATTTGGTAATGATCAAATCGTTTTCTAGAAGTCCCCGACGAGCCCGCCAACGAAGGCGGGCCCGTTCCAATTCCGTTAATTTGTCCATAAACAAACTACTTAGATTGAACGGCGAACCAGCATTTCCTTGATCTTGCCGATTGCTTTTGTTGGGTTCAATCCTTTAGGACAAACATCAACACAATTCATGATTGTGTGACAACGGAATAAACGGTACGGATCTTCAAGATCGTCCAGACGCTCTGCAGTAGCCTGGTCACGACTGTCTGCAATAAAGCGATAAGCATTCAACAAGCCTGCAGGACCTACAAATTTATCTGGATTCCACCAGAAAGACGGACAGGAGGTAGAGCAGCATGCACAAAGAATACACTCATACAAACCATCCAGCTCCTCACGAGCCTCGGGAGTTTGCAGGCGCTCTTTTTCTGGTGGCGGTGTTTCGTTAATCAGATACGGACGAATTGAGTGATACTGATTGAAGAAGTGCGTCATATCCACGATCAGGTCACGAATAACCGGCAAACCAGGCAATGGACGAAGAACGATCGGCTCTTTCAGGTCACGCAGATTGGTGGTGCATGCCAAGCCGTTTTTACCGTTGATATTCATGGCATCTGAACCACAAACCCCTTCACGGCAAGAACGACGGATTGCAAGACTGTCATCAACGTCATTTTTAATGCGAACAATCGCATCAAGCAACATTTTGTCTGTAGGCTGAAGCTCGACGTCAAGCTTTTGCATGTAGGGACGCTCGTCCTTATCAGGATCGTAGCGGTAAATTTCAAATTTGACGATACGTTTAGTACTCATAATATCCTGCTTAGAAAGTGCGTGCTTTAGGTGGGAATGACTCAACAGTCAGTGGTTTCATGTGAACCGGTTTGTATTCCAGGCGGCCATCTGAAGAATGCCACAAGGTATGTTTCAACCAGTTTTCATCATCACGTTCCGGATGATCATTCAGTGCATGGGCACCACGGCTTTCAGTGCGATTGGCTGCTGATTTAATGGTTGCACGCGCTACTTCAATCATGTTCTCAACTTCAAGCGCCTCAACACGTGCCGTGTTGAACACTTTTGACTTGTCTTTGAAACTGATGCGTTTGACCTGCTCTGCCAGTTCGTCGATTTGACCCACACCTTCGTTCAGCAGTTTCAATGTACGGAATACACCACAGTGCTGCTGCATTGAAACACGAATGCTATTGGCAACGTCCTGTACTTTCTCACCGGAAGTCCGGGTTTCAAGAGCATTGACACGAGCCAGGGAAGCTTCTACAGACTCTTTAGCCAGAGGCTGGTGTTCACGTTGTTTTTCCGGATGAGAGTCAACAATGTGATTACCGGCTGCACGACCGAAAATAACCAGATCAAGTAAAGAATTGGTACCCAGGCGGTTAGCACCGTGTACCGATACGGCCGCACATTCACCAATGGCGTACAGACCGTTAACCACTTTTTCTTCGCCATTTTCCCAGGTAACAACCTGACCATGATAGTTGGCAGGAATACCACCCATTTGATAGTGAATGGTTGGCACAACAGGAATAGGCTCTTTAATGGGGTCGACGTTACCGAACTTGATCGCAATTTCACGAATGGATGGCAAACGTTTGTTAATGACGTCGGCACCCAAGTGATCCAGTTTCAACACAACGTAGTTGCCATCCGGACCACAGCCGCGACCTTCCTTGATTTCCTGGTCCATTGAGCGGGACACGAAGTCACGTGGAGCCAAGTCTTTAAGGGTAGGTGCATAACGCTCCATGAAGCGCTCACCGTCTTTATTGAGCAGGATACCCCCCTCACCGCGAACACCCTCAGTAATCAGCACGCCCGCACCGGCAACACCGGTTGGGTGGAATTGCCAGAATTCCATATCTTGCAGGCAGATGCCAGCGCGCGCCGCCATACCAAGACCGTCACCGGTATTGATGAATGCGTTGGTGGAAGCGGCCCAGATACGACCTGCACCACCTGTTGCCAGAATGGTTTTCTTGGCTTCAAGGATATAAATATCACCTGTTTCCATTTCCAGGGCAGTCACACCCAGAACATCACCGGCATCGTTACGGATCAGGTCAAGCGCCATCCATTCCACGAAGAAGTGGGTTTTGGCTGCAACGTTACGCTGATACAGTGTGTGCAACAAGGCATGACCGGTACGGTCAGCAGCGGCACAGGCGCGTTGCACAGGCTTTTCACCAAAATTGGCGGTATGACCACCAAATGGACGCTGGTAAATTGTGCCATCAGCATTACGGTCAAAAGGCATACCAAAGTGTTCAAGCTCGTAAACCGCTTCGGGAGCCTGACGACACATGAATTCGATAGCATCCTGGTCACCGAGCCAGTCGGAACCTTTGATGGTATCGTACATGTGCCAGTACCAGTTATCTTCGCTCATATTACCCAAAGATGCACCAATACCACCTTGAGCCGCTACAGTGTGCGAACGGGTTGGAAACACTTTGGATAAAACAGCAACTTTAAGACCAGCCTGCGCAAGCTGCAAGGAACAACGCATACCGGCCCCGCCGGCGCCCACAACCACCGCATCAAACTGGCGGCGTGGCAATGAAGAATTAATTGCGACCACGGCTTATAGACTCCAAACAATATTCGCGAAAAACAAGACTGAACCAATTAACCACAATACGGTTAATACATGCAGGGCCACACGAAGGCCTGCCGGTTTCACATAGTCCATCCAAATGTCACGTACACCTACCCAGGCATGCCAGGCCAGAGAGAAAAAAGCCAGCGTGGCTGAGATTTGACCCAAAGGCAAGCCAAAACAGGTAAAGGTGAAGAAACCTTTCCATGACTCATAGTTGATGGATGTGAACAGGGCACAGATCAGGAATAAAACAGAATAAACAGCCAGGATGACCGCAGTCATGCGCTGGACGAGAAAATCAAATGAGCCATAGTGTGCACCCACAACCAGGCGTTTCCTACCGATTTGTTCATGAGTTGCCATTACAGAGCTCCAAACAGTTTAATTGCAAAAATCAGGGTAAGGGCAATACTTGTACCCAAAACAATCGCTGCACTTTTCTGGGCGGATACTTTATCCATGCCGATATGCAAATCAAGGGTCAGGTACCGGATACCGGCACACAAGTGATGCATGAAGCCCCACAAAATAACCAGCAGAATGAGTTTCAGCAAGAAGCCACCAAACCCGCTTCCCAAAGCCTCAAAGCTTTCTGGTGATGCCACACTGGCAGCAAAAAGAGGTATCAGAATAATAGGTAAGCTTAAAAACAGAAGTGCGCCACTGATACGGTGCAAAATTGACACTTTACCGGCAGTGGGCAGGCGGTATTTAACTGCAATAAGCTCTAAATCGAGATTGCGAAATTCCCGACGTGGCTTTGACGTAGAGTCTGACATAACGGCCTCAAAATAATGAAACGATATATAACAAAAAACAAACCCGGCCAATATTACTTCTTTTGAACCGGCACTAACCAAAACGGCCTCTAGTTTAAACTATTTCTGTAATGATATTGATCGGTCAGATAAAATCCCCTGCGAATTTCCATGGGCCGATCTCCATAAGTATAAGAGACACGATCCACCTGCAACAAAGGAAAACCTTCAGAAACATTGAGAAAATCAGCTATTTGCGGACTTGCCGCAACAGCCCTTATCTTCTCCTCCGCCCGAACCATACTGACACCAAATTTTGTCTCAAACAAACCATAAAGCGGCCCTTTGTTATGAATCAGTATCTCGCTGGTAAGCCCTTTGAAGACATCGGCAGGCAACCAGATTTCATCGATAACGCTTGGCCGGTTACCCAAATTCATAATGCGCTTTATATATATAAGCGTATCTCCAGAACGAATTTCGAGCATGCGAGCCATTTCCTGTGTTGCCTTTTGCCGGCTACATTCAAGTATTGTACTTTGTGCACGCTGATTATTTTCGGGATTATCGGGAGTAAGCCGCAAAAAACGGTAGCGAACCTGGGCTTCATGGTGAGTGGCAACAAACGTGCCTTTACCCTGACGTCTGATCAACAGATTCTCGGCGGCCAGTTCATCAATTGCCTTGCGCACGGTTCCCTGACTGACCTGAAACCGGGAGGCAAGGTCTAGCTCACTGGGAATGCTTTCGCCGGGCTTCCATTCACCGGCATGCAAACTTTGTACAAGCAACGCTTTGATTTGCTTATACAAAGGACTGAAAGCGGCACCACTAATGGCGCCACCTTTGCCGGTTAAGGATGATGACACTGACATATTTACAGAATAATGAAAACCTGAATTAACGTGCGACATTATTTCATACCCAAGGGTTTATGTCTATTCTTATATAAGATATAAGTTATAAGACAATTTGACGAAAAACGGATTTTATTCTAAGATTATCGGCAATTATCAATAAGAGTTTTCATGAATAATCCGGTGCCAATATTGGGCTGCCGCATACGCTCTTAAGGCTCTTACCTCTTTACGTTCATACCTATTTTGGAGAAACATTTATGTCCAAGCCAGCCCTGCGCGTTGCCGTTACTGGTGCTGCCGGTCAAATCGGTTACGCATTGTTATTTCGTATTGCCTCAGGCGAAATGTTAGGCAAAGACCAGCCGGTCATTTTGCAATTGCTTGAAATCCCAGACGAAAAAGCACAAAAAGCGCTTAAAGGCGTCATGATGGAACTGGACGATTGCGCATTCCCACTTCTGCAGGAAATAACCGCTCACAGCGACCCCATGACCGCATTCAAAGATGCTGACATCGCTCTGTTGGTGGGTGCACGCCCCCGTGGCCCTGGCATGGAGCGTAAAGACCTGCTGCAAGTCAATGCGCAAATTTTCACCGCCCAGGGTAAGGCACTTAACGCTGTGGCGAGCCGTGATGTAAAAGTGCTGGTTGTTGGCAACCCCGCTAACACCAATGCCTATATTGCCATGAAATCCGCCCCCGACCTGCCTGCCAAAAACTTCACCGCCATGTTGCGTCTGGATCACAACCGCGCGCTTACCCAACTGGCCCAGAAATCTGGCAAAGCAGTTAAAGACATCGAAAACCTCATCGTTTGGGGCAACCACTCTCCAACCATGTACCCAGACACCCGTTTCGCTACTGTCAACGGTGAGTCCCTGGACAAGCTCATCAACGACGAAACATGGAACCGTGAAACCTTCATCCCTACCGTTGGCAAACGTGGCGCAGCAATTATCGAAGCACGCGGTCTGTCTTCTGCCGCATCTGCAGCCAATGCCGCCATTGACCACATCCGTGACTGGGTGTTGGGCTCAAACGGCAAATGGGTCACCATGGGCGTTCCCTCAGATGGCTCTTACGGTATCCCCGAAGGCATCATCTACGGTGTTCCTGTTACGACTGAAAATGGTGAATACAAACGTGTTGAAGGCCTGGAAATCGACGCATTCTCTCGTGAGCGCATGGATTTCACCCTTAAAGAATTGCTGGAAGAGCGTGACGGTGTAGCCGATCTGCTTAAATAATCCCAGTCAATGAATGAAAAATAGCCACCATCAGGTGGCTATTTTTTTCAGGTTTTCCGTATTGATCAAAAACAACAGAAAGTTTGTTTTGCATCAAAAGTCCGATCATACCCGGTACTTTTTCAAGCATCGGGACACAACTCCCCGGTCAACATTGAAAGCACTGTTTCCCCCTCTGTTTCCAACACATATCGACCCAATTTCCCTGCCCAGTAGGATTGAGTACCTGCTTCAGACTTGAACTCCCGCACGCGTCGGGTGTAAAAATGCAAGACATACTCTTCTGTGATGCCAATCGCGCCATGAATCGCATGGGAAATATCGGCGACCTGATCGGACACAAAACTGACCTGGTATTTAGCAATGGCCAATAAATTGGGATCTGGATGATGATTGTTGCTGTTACATGCAATTTGCGCTGCCATGCGTGCGGCCCATACTTGTTCTGCCAAGACGCTGATTTGATGCTGGATTGCCTGGAACTTGCTTAAAGGTCGGCCAAATTGCTGCCTTTGATTGGCATACTCCAGCGTCATTTCAAAAATCCGTTCCATAGCACCCACACTGGGCACCAATGCGGCCAAAGCAGCCAGATTACGCAAATCTTCCAAAGCTTGCGCAGACACCTCCAGCTCAATCGCCTCTTCCAGATGCCAGCTCACGCTGGCAAACAACCCTGCGTGGTAAACCTCATGAACCACGGCTTTTTCCTGGGCCAGTAAATAACATGACTGATTAACCAACACCAAAAACCTGGCTGCCTGGTGACCAAAAGGCAATTTATTAATCACTATCCGCCCCTGCCCTTCGGACACCTGTACCCCCATGGTGGCAATCACAATAGATCCATCAGGTACGGCCAACCCGTTGCTATCCAGCCAACTCCTGGCCAGCAGAGTACTGGAAAAAGGAACAGACAAGTTAAAATATCCTTCCTGCCTGAACAGGTTACCGGCCTCTTTCAGACTCAACCCTGCCCCTCCCTGTTCCTCAGGCAGCATCACATCCAAAAAACCAGAACCCGCTATTTCTGACCAGATCGTTTCATAATCTGTGCACGATAAATTCAGGCGGTTACCTGATTTCTCTGAAACATCGGCAAACAAACGGCCCACAGCCTCATCAAAAAGATTATTCATACTTGAATTGTCCATTTTTATCTCTTCTTATCGCAAGCCCAAGCCCCGGGCAATAATACCTCGCAATATCTCGCGAGTACCGCCACGCAAGGAATAGGAAGGACAAACCTGATCCACCAAAGCCAGGGTCTTGATCAGCTCAACGGAAGGCGTCCATTCGGGATGCCCACCCATGCAGTCAGCAATCAACTTGGAAATATCCTGTTCAAGTCCAGTACCGTAATCCTTAACCAGCGATGCCTCTACCGAAGGGTTTTCACCCTTGGCCAGTTTGCTGGTAATCGCCAATGACATGGTTCTCAATACGGCAAGTCGGGCAACAATGCCACCCAGCGTGACCTGCACTCGCTCAGACTGCCAGCCTTGTTGCCGGCACTCTTTCAGAAAACACTCCACCAGAGCCATACTGGAATAAATACGCTCAGGGCCACTGCGCTCAAAGGCCAGTTCAGCATTCACCTGCTCCCAACCATCGCCTTCATTGCCAATCAGGGCGTCATCAGCCAGCTGAACATCCGTAAAAAACACTTCAGAAAAATGTGCGTCACCGGCCACATCAACAATGGGGCGTACCGTAACACCAGGCAGGCTTAAGTCAATAATCACCTGAGACAACCCTTTATGCCGGTCACCCGCCTCTCCTGAAGTGCGCACCAAGGCAATCATATAATGTGACTGATGGGCATTGGTGGTCCATATCTTGCTGCCATTAAGCAGCCAGCCTTTGTCATTTTTTTGTGCCCTGGTTTTAATGCTGGCAAGATCAGAACCGGAGTCGGGTTCGCTCATGCCTATGCAGAAAAAAGCCTCCCCCTGACAAATCTTTGGCAAATAAAACTGTTTCTGCGCCTCTGTGCCATAACGCAGAATCAAAGGACCGCTCTGGCGGTCGGCAATCCAGTGAGCCGAAACCGGCGCCCCGGCACCCAACAGCTCTTCAGACAATACAAAACGGGAAAAATAACCTTTTTCCGCACCGCCATACTGCTTGGGCAAAGTAAGCCCCAACCAACCTTTGGCAGCCAGTTTTTTGCTGAACCCGGCATCAAAACCCATCCATGAACGGGCCCGTGCGTAAGCATCCATTTCCTGCGTGGTTTCTTTAATAAAAGCCCGCAATTCACCTCGAAATTGGTTTTCTTCTTGAGGAAGATAAGCCAGGTCAAGAACGTCAAGCATAACAAACCACCCACTTAATTTAAATTTAAAATTATTATTGGTAATGCTTCAAATTAACGTCCTGATAACATGCGAGTTACGTCATAACTAATCACCGTTATATCATCCTGGTTCTTGATATTAATATGTGTTGAAACCACGGCACGGTTAAGTTTGGAGGTTGGTCTTACCTTTGTGACCTCTACTTCGGCCCAAATCGTATCACCGGCAACCACAGGGGCCAGCATTTTTTTATGCACTTCCAGCAAAGCAAGGCCGGTTCCCTGAACCATAGTTTGCATCAACATGCCTTCGATAATGCTGTACGTGAGTGCACCGGGCACCGGACGTCCCTTAATGGCACCAGCATTAAAAGTCTTGTCAATAAAAATGGTTTCCAGCATGCCGGTAACGCTTATAAAATTAACAATATCGGTTTCTGTAATCGTACGTTTAAAGGTTTTGAATTTCTGTCCAACTTCCAGATCCTGCCAGTAAAAACCCTCGCCCAATAATTTTGCTTCCTGTGTCATGTTCCATCTCCTGTTTTATGTATTTTTCACCAGCGATTGCTGATGCATTCTTGTTCATATTTATAGCTACTGTACCGACCAGCGCTTGGCGTGTATCAAATAAAAAATAAAAGAATCATGGCAATATCAATACCCGCCTGATATAAATTAAAAATCCTATGATATTGAATGAATATCACCAAAAAAACAAGTCGCCCAACTTCGGTTAAAATCCTTCGTTAATTTATTATTTACAAGCCAACCCGAGATTTATTCCCTTTCTTATGATTGAATTGATATTGACCTATGCCATTGCAATACTCATGGCCTGTTTCCTGATTGCATCATTTTCCGGCCTCTACCTGATTTTCTTTTCCCTGAAACCCACCAATGAAATGCTGAAGCACCCGTATTTAAGCATGCAGCCTTTTCACCGGTTTTCCCTGTCCGTTCGCTGCTCGATTTTGCTGGACTATTTTTTCAGGCTGTTTTTCCCCAATGTGCAGTTCTGGCTGATTGGCCATGCCAATCGCATTTTGCCTCATGTCATTCCATCGCAAGTGCCCGTTAAAATCAAATGGCCCCTGCTTGGTCTGTGGGGTTGCTGTTTTATTGGCATTCTTTGCATGTGCGTGGTGTGGGGTATTTTACTCACCCGCTAAAACGGCATAAACCCTTGCGGCAGCAAGCACATATTGGCCTGCTGCCATATAAAGTATTATCATGATCATATTCTTATCCCCAGCCAAGGCAAGCCAATGAGTTTAACTATCCAGCACCTTCCCGAACAATCCCGTTTCCAGGCGGTAATTGATGGCCATACCTGCCTGATTGAGTACCGGCTTGATAACAATGTGATGCATGTTTTACATACCCTGGTTCCCAAAGAAGTGGGCGGACGTGGTATTGCGGCAGAAATGACCCGTTTTGCCCTGGAAACCGCCAGCAACAACAACTGGAGAGTCCACCCCGTCTGCTCATATACCGTTGCCTACCTCAAACGGCACCCTGAATACACCAATGTCATTTGAATATTTCTCTCGTGACCACAAAAAAAGCGTTCAGGATTGAACGCTTTTTTCATGCTGGCTTAAGATCGCACTATATATTAATTTTTCAATTCAATGTTCAGGTTTTGGAAAAGCTGATTGGCGTTAGCCACACCCGCGCCAGACAATAACTGAAAAACCGACATAAGCTCGAATGGAGGCGTTGGATTCATGGCAAATGAAAGGCTGTCTTTTTGATTGGTCACATACTTATAAATCGCATCACAAGAAGCCTCTGTTTTGTTGACACCAAAAACAATCGCCCCCTGCTTCATGCAGGCCTCTTTTTGCTGAAGCATTTTTGCCTCATAAGTCGCATTTTGTGCTGGCGTAGGTGCCTCACCCAAAGCTGCCCCTTTTTCTTTGGCAATCACTCTTTTCACAAGACCTTTGTCATCAATATTGAATGACAGGGAGTTAATACTGACAGGCGCCAGAAATGGAAGCACAGCCATGGGGTTTTGCTGTATCGCCTGTGAATTGGCACGCACCTGTTCAAGCAAGCCCCCAATTTTATTGGCATCAAGTTTGACACCAAAACTGACCAGCTCGGGTTGATCAATACTGATTTCATACATAGAACGATCTGTGCTGCTGTCAAAACTGACCTTCAGGCTGCCATTGACTTTGGGCAACTCGGTATAACCCAGATCGGCCAATCGATTGTCTGAAACTTTACCTATGGGACTTTTACCGGTTTCATCAGCAAAGCCCTCAAAAGAAATATCTATTTTCTGGACTTTCTCTGTATTCTCGAGATCATTCAGAATCACTTTGCTGAAAGTGAAATAATGCGCGGGATTTTGTTTGTCGACAAGTTTGACATTACTCATTGAGCCCGTACCGCTCACATTCGCATCAAGACTTTCCCAAAACACATTATCCTGCAAATCGTTTTTTACCAAAAAAGCCTTCAGCTCTTCCTCTACCTTGCCTTGAGCCAGTTTATTACCACCATACCAGGCTGCACCCGCAGCAACAACCAGAACCCCTGCCGTTGCAATAGCAAGCTTCTTCTTAGAAGACATACGTTTCCTTTTGCTTGTAATTAATTGAAAATGTAACGGCAACACTATACATGACGTTCACAACAGTGCAAATATAATTGACTATAAAAGTCATGAATAATGCCGCAAAAAGATAATTAAACCAATAGCCGGATTATAACCTGTTGAGCAGGGCAACAAGGTAGATGTGTCCGCTGATATCGGAACTTTCATGCACCGAAAGAAACAAAAAAAACAGACAGCCGTGTAAAATTCAACCTGAGCTTGCATTGCCTTCATTTTCCAAAAACCACCTGAATTTTTTCGGAAACAAAATGTTACGCTCATTTTTGGAAAATATGTTGCTGCAAGCAGTCAACTCTTATATAAGACATAAGACTTTTTTACGAAAAAGCCTTATAATGGTCATGTTGTCTCTAATATTTTTTAAGGTCACGTCATGTTGGAATCATATCGTCAACACGTTGCCGAGCGCGCTGCGCTGGGCATCCCTCCTCTGCCTTTGTCAGCCAAACAAACCGCTGATTTAATCGAACTGCTCAAAGCTCCTCCCGCCGGAGAAGAAAACTATCTGGTAGATCTGATTACCCACCGTGTACCAGCAGGTGTGGATGATGCCGCCAAAGTCAAGGCTTCTTACCTGGCCGCCGTTGCTTTCGGCACCGAAAAATGCCCCCTGATCACCCCTGAAAAAGCCACTGAATTGCTGGGCACCATGCTGGGTGGCTTCAACATCAGCCCGCTAATCGACTTGCTCGACAACCCAACACTGGGCACTATCGCTGCCGATGGCCTGAAAAAAACCCTGCTCATGTTTGACGCCTTCCATGATGTGAAGGAAAAAGCAGACAAAGGCAATGAAAACGCCAAAGCCGTTATTCAAAGCTGGGCCGATGCCGAATGGTTCACCAGCCGTCCTGAAGTACCAGAAAGCCTCACTGTCACGGTTTTCAAGGTCAGTGGCGAAACCAATACCGATGACCTGTCACCCGCTCCCGACGCCACAACACGTCCTGATATTCCTTTGCATGCCTTGGCAATGCTGAAAAACAAACGTGAAGGCGCGGCATTCGAACCCGAAGAAGACGGCAAGCGCGGTCCGGTTAAATTCATTGAGTCCCTGAAAGAAAAGGGCCATCTGGTTGCCTACGTCGGTGACGTTGTCGGCACCGGCTCTTCACGCAAATCCGCCACCAACTCCGTATTGTGGTTCACCGGTGAAGACATTCCTTTCGTACCCAACAAGCGCTACGGTGGTGTTTGTCTGGGTGGCAAAATTGCGCCTATCTTCTACAACACCATGGAAGACGCTGGTGCATTGCCTATCGAACTGGACGTTTCCAAAATGGAAATGGGCGATGTCATTGAACTGCGTCCATACGAAGGCAAAGCCCTGAAAAACGGTGAAGTCATTGCCGAATTCCAAGTCAAATCCGATGTCCTGTTCGACGAAGTACGCGCCGGTGGCCGTATCCCCCTGATCATCGGCCGTGGCCTTACCGCCAAAGCCCGTGAAGCACTGGGTCTGCCTGCATCAACCCTGTTCCGTCTGCCTGTTGAGCCTGTTGACTCAGGTAAAGGTTACACACTGGCACAGAAAATGGTGGGTCGCGCCTGTGGATTGCCAGAAGGCAAAGGTGTGCGTCCAGGCACTTACTGCGAACCCAAAATGACTTCTGTTGGCAGCCAGGATACCACTGGCCCAATGACCCGCGACGAACTGAAAGACCTGGCCTGCCTGGGCTTCTCTGCCGACCTGGTCATGCAGTCTTTCTGCCATACAGCGGCCTATCCAAAACCTGTCGACGTTAAAACCCACCACGAGCTGCCAGACTTCATCAGCACCCGCGGTGGTATTTCCCTGCGTCCTGGTGACGGCGTCATTCACTCATGGTTAAACCGCATGTTGCTGCCTGATACCGTTGGTACCGGTGGTGACTCCCATACCCGTTTCCCAATCGGCATCAGCTTCCCCGCCGGTTCAGGCCTGGTTGCTTTTGCAGCTGCGACCGGTGTAATGCCACTGGATATGCCAGAATCCGTTCTGGTTCGTTTCAAAGGTAAAATGCAGCCCGGTGTGACCCTGCGTGACCTGGTTAACGCCATTCCTTTGTACGCCATCAAAAAAGGCCTGTTAACTGTAGCCAAACAAGGCAAGAAAAACATTTTCTCCGGCCGCATCCTTGAAATTGAAGGTCTGCCCGATCTGAAAGTGGAGCAGGCATTTGAATTGTCTGATGCCTCTGCCGAGCGTTCAGCCGCCGGTTGTACCGTTCGCCTGAACAAAGAGCCCATCATCGAATACCTCAACAGTAACATTACCCTGTTGAAATGGATGATTGCCAACGGCTACGAAGACGAACGCTCACTGGCCCGACGCATCAAGGCCATGGAAGCCTGGCTGGCCGACCCGCAACTGCTTGAGCCCGACGCCGACGCCGAATACGCTGAAGTGATTGAAATTGACCTGGCCGACATCCACGAACCTATCGTGGCATGCCCGAACGACCCTGATGATGTTAAAACACTGTCTGAGGTTGCCGGTGAAAAAATCGATGAAGTGTTTATCGGTAGCTGCATGACCAACATCGGCCACTTCCGCGCCGCTTCCAAGCTGCTGGAAGGCAAACGCGACATCCCGGTCAAACTGTGGGTTGCTCCTCCAACCAAAATGGATCAAAAGCAACTTACCGAAGAAGGCCACTATGGCGTTCTGGGCGTAGCCGGTGCCCGCATGGAAATGCCAGGCTGCTCTTTGTGCATGGGTAACCAGGCACAGGTGCGTGAAGGTGCTACCGTCATGTCAACCAGCACCCGTAACTTCCCGAACCGTTTGGGTAAAAACACCAATGTTTACCTGGGTTCCGCAGAGCTGGCTGCCATCTGTTCCCGTCTGGGTCGCATCCCAACACGTGAAGAGTACATGGCTGACATTGGCATCATCGACCAAAACAGCGATAAAATCTATCGCTACATGAACTTTGACCAGATCGAAGACTTCAAGGAAATTGCAGATACTGTTGGTATCTAAATACTGAAGTCAACGCCGTTCCGTTCCATACGGAACGGCTTGGTTCAATGTTAAAACAGGCCTTGAAAAGGCCTGTTTTTTTTAATTTATCACTGCTGCCAATGCAAAATCATCCATGTATTGCACATTTGCTTAAATCCGGCAAGCAAACATCTTCCAGCTAGTGCTATCATTGGAAACAAACAATCAAAACAAGACCCATCCACCCCAATATTCTTTTGCCAATTAACTCAAACAGCGAGGTTGCCATGCCTTTTTCCAGCACTGTCAAAACACTCACGGTCAACAATAAAACCAGGAAATATTATTCCCTGCCCGCCCTGGGTAAAAAACTGGGCATCAAAATCAACAAACTGCCCGTTTCCATCCGCATCGTACTCGAATCGGTTTTGCGCAACTGTGATGGCAATAAGGTAACCGAAGAACATGTGCGCCAGTTGGCCAACTGGCAAGCCAACGCCAAACGTGAAGAGGAAATTCCTTTTGTGGTGGCCCGCGTCGTTTTGCAAGACTTTACCGGTGTTCCTTTATTAGCCGACCTGGCCGCCATGCGTTCGGTCGCCGATAAAATGGACAAAAACCCAAAAGCCATCGAGCCACTGGTCCCCGTTGACCTGGTGGTTGACCACTCTGTCATGATTGACTACTTCGGCACCAAAGATGCGCTGGACCTGAACATGAAGGTTGAGTTCCAACGCAACAAAGAGCGGTATCAATTCATGAAATGGGGCATGCAGGCTTTTGACACCTTTGGCGTTGTCCCTCCAGGCTTTGGTATTGTTCATCAGGTTAACCTGGAATATCTGGCACGTGGTGTTCACAAAGACGCCAACGATGTTTACTATCCCGACACACTGGTTGGCACTGACAGTCACACCACCATGATTAACGGCATTGGGGTTGTGGGCTGGGGCGTCGGAGGCATTGAAGCCGAAGCGGCCATGCTGGGGCAACCCTATTACATGCTGACCCCCGATGTGATTGGTGTTGAGATGACCGGCCAATTACGCGGTGGCGTGACCGCCACCGACCTGGTGCTAACCATTACCGAAATGCTGCGCAAGGAAAAAGTGGTTGGCAAATTTGTGGAATTCTGTGGTCCGGGCACTGCCAGCTTAAGTGTTACCGACCGTGCCACCATTTCCAACATGGCACCCGAATACGGTGCCACCATGGGTTTTTTCCCGGTTGATGAACACACGCTTGATTACTTCAGGGGCACCGGTCGTACCGATGAAGAAATTGAAGCGCTTGAAACCTATTTCAAGGCCCAGAAAATGTTTGGCATTCCCAAAGCCAAAGACATCAACTACACCAAAGTCCTGAAGCTGGACCTGAAAACCGTTTCTCCCTCACTGGCCGGCCCTAAACGTCCCCAGGACAGGATTGAGCTGGGCAATGTCAAAAAAACCTTTGCCAAGCTGTTTACCGCCCCCCCCGAGCAAAACGGCTTCAATCAGCCGGCAGAAAAATTCACGGCCGCTTATGAAACCCCCAGTGGTGTCACACTTGGAAACGGTGACATCCTGATCGCCGCGATCACCTCTTGCACCAACACTTCAAACCCAAGTGTCCTGCTGGCAGCCGGCCTGTTGGCCAAAAAAGCGGTCAAGGCGGGTTTAAGCGTACCCAAACACATCAAAACCTCACTGGCGCCCGGATCCAGGGTAGTGACCGAATATCTGGCCAAAACAGGCTTGCTGCCCTATCTTGAGCAACTGGGCTTTGATGTGGCTGCCTACGGCTGCACAACCTGTATCGGCAACGCCGGTGATTTGCTGCCCGAGTTCAATGAAGCGATTGTCAAAAACGATCTGGTTTGCGCTGCCGTCCTGTCAGGCAACCGCAACTTCGAAGCCCGCATTCACCCCAACATCAAAGCCAACTTTCTCGCCTCCCCCCCCTTGGTCGTGGCCTATGCACTGGCAGGCACATTGAATATTGATTTAATGACCCAACCGGTTGGCAAAGGCAAAAAAGGAGATGTTTGGCTAGGCGATATCTGGCCAAGCGATGAAGAGGTTGAAAAACTGCTGGGTAAAGCCATGAATCCAAAGGCCTACCGCAACAACTATGCCCAGGTCAAATCCAATCCTGGCGATTTGTGGAAAAAAATCAAGGGTGTATCCGGTGACGTTTACAATTGGCCAACCTCCACCTATATTGCCGAGCCGCCTTTCTTTAACGACTTCAGCATGACACCGGCTGCCCTCCAGCCGATCAAACAGGCACGCGCGCTGGGCATTTTTGGTGACTCGGTCACCACCGACCATATTTCACCGGCCGGCTCTATCAAGGAAACCTCACCGGCAGGCAAATGGCTGCTGGCCCACGATGTCATGAAACCCGACTTCAACAGCTATGGCTCACGCCGTGGCAATCATGAGGTCATGATGCGTGGCACCTTTGCCAACGTTCGTATCAAAAACCTTATGATTCCCGCCCTGCCCAATGGCAGCCGCTTTGAAGGAGGTGAAACCATTCACAAACCCAGTCAAGAGCAAATGCCCATTTACGATGCCGCCATGCAATATATTGCCAGTGGTACACCAACAATCGTCTTTGGGGGTGAAGAATACGGCACAGGCTCTTCCCGTGACTGGGCGGCCAAAGGCACCCAGCTATTGGGTGTAAAAGCGGTAATTGCCCGCAGTTTTGAGCGCATTCACCGAAGCAATCTGGTGGGCATGGGTGTCCTGCCCCTGCAATTCAAAGGAGATGACTCGGTGCAGTCCCTGGGGATTACCGGTGATGAAACCTACGACATCAGCGGCCTGGAAGAAGGTATCAAGCCACAACAGGATGTCGTGTTAACCGTGCAGCGCCCCGATGGCAGCAAACAGGACATCCCTTTGCTGCTACGCATAGATACACCTGTCGAAGTAGAATACTACCAGCACGGCGGTATTCTTCCCTTCGTTCTTCGACAACTTCTTTCTTAATTAAAAAACCTGGCTCCTTTCATCATCGTCCGTGAAAGGAGCCAAACAAAATATGAGTAAAACCGCATTCACGAAGTTAAGCAAGGCAAGCCAGGTTCTTATTGACGCCTGTAAAGCCTTAAAACAGTCCGGCTGCATTATTGAAGACCGCTACTGGGAAAACCTGATCGATCAAAAAGTGGTCGATATTTTCAACAGCAATAAAAAAAACCAGGTCGACCGTGCACTTGATTTTCTGGCCTCTACCGATACCGAAACCCATGATATCTTGCTGGAACATGCGGAAACCATGTCCGAGTCCTGCACGCTGGAAAAAGATGGCGTGTATTTTGACTGCCTGTTCATTGTGATTCCTGTGGTGGCCTGGACCCGATTCCACATCCCATCACCCACCCTTAATCTGAAAACACAAACCGCGCTTGTCAATCTGCTAAAAAAACATATCAGTGCCACAGCGGTGGAAATAGCCATTCATCCGCAACTGTGTTCAGTTGACCAAATGCCAAAATCCTTTGATCAAACCCATCTATGGTGCGATACGCTGGCCAGGCAGGCACTGAATCTGCCTGTTAACCCGCTTTCCAGTCCCAAGCCGCCCGCCGAAGACGCCCATATGCTGGCCGATACCCGCTATATCATGGCTGCTTTCTGTGTCATCCAAAACCAGCCTATTTTCAAATGGCAACAGGCCAGCGAACACTTTGCCGAACAACGACAACGCTGTCTGCAAGACTGGCAAGAAGAAGCCCTGCCCTTGTTCAGGGAACTGTTACCCGCCTGTGGCCTCGAACTTCCCCTACCCGATGCGTTTTATATCGCCAATCGCGAAGCTGATAAACGAATCCGTTTCGCCGCGCTGAGCGCTTCGGTGCAATGGTTGCAAAACACCCTGAATATCCCTGCCCAATCCTTCCGCGCCACGATTGCCGGCATCGGAGAAGACCAAATCAAGGAATATCGAATCGGCTTTACCTTCCTGGACTCCCATCAGGTTATTTATGGCTGCATGTGGCCTCTTTTCAGTGAGGAACAGGAAGAAACCATCCCTGAAACCATTACCGAATCGCCACAGGTTCTTAATATCATTGAGCAACTGCAGGCCAATGGCATCAAACATATCATTTGTATCAATGAAATGCTCAAACCCGGCCTTCATGAAGAAACCGATGAGCCACTTTTTCCCAACCCTGCCGGAGAACTGACGTATATCAGTGCGCCCGATGATTTTGATGATGTAGACACTTCCAGTGAACAGTTCCATTAAACCCGCTTACCCCAAAAGCATTGATATTTTCTGCAAAGTCATAGATAACTACGGAGACATTGGCGTGTGCTGGCGCCTTGCCCGTGATTTGAAAACACAAAGCCAGGCCACCATCCGCCTGTGGGTTGATGATCTGCGCAGCTTTGGGAAAATCGCCCCTGAACTGGATCCCATGCTTAACGAGCAAATCGTTCAGGGCATCCATGTCCGTCATTGGGTAAACGATCAGGCTTTCACTGAACAACCGGCTGAAATAGTGATTGAAGCCTTTGCCTGTGACCCGCCACCCGATTTTGTACAAGCCATGAAAGGCAATACACGTTTATGGCTGAACCTGGAATACCTGTCAGCCGAACCCTGGGTGGAAAGCTTTCATGCCCAACCCTCGCTACAGCCCAATGGCATGGTAAAACTGTTCTTTTTCCCCGGGTTTACCGCCAAAACAGGGGGGTTGCTGCGTGAAGAACACCTGCTGTCAGAGCGTGACCAGTGGCAAAATGACCGGCAGGCACAAGAAAAATTCCTGGCTCCGTTTTTAAATGCCCAACAACTGGCACTTTGGCAACAGGGTGCCCCCATCATTAATTTATTTTGTTATCCGAGCGCCCCGGTGCATGAACTGGCCCAGGCTCTTGTCAAGGCCAATCAGCCGGTTCTGTTGTTGGTTCCGGAAGGCGTGGCCCCCTCATTGGAAGAAGAAATTACCCGGCTGGAGGCGGTTGCTCCCGCCCCGTCCCCGCTGCACATTATCCGCCTGCCTTTCATAGACCAGCGCGACTATGACCGCCTGCTTTGGCTAGGCTCGCTGAATTTTATTCGTGGTGAAGACAGTTTTGTCAGGGCCATCTGGGCAGCCAGACCATTCATATGGCAAATTTATGAGCAAGAGGAAAATACACACCTGATTAAGCTGGATGCCTGGCTTGCCAGCAGCCAAACCTGCCCTTCTGTTGCCAGCATAATACGAGCCTGGAACAACGCCGCAGCTCCCGGTTCATTTACCAGTCTTTTTCAGGATATTTTCTTCAATCCCGACAAATGCGCCCAATGGAAACAGCAAACGCGCGAATATTGCCAAAATCTTTCTGAAAACAAGACTTTATCTTCATCCATTTTTGATATTCATTATAAAATGTCGCAAAAAGTATAAAATATGCGTTTTCCGATTTTTATCGGTTAAATTACTGTAGATATACACTACCCATTATTCCTGGAGTTATTATTAATGAAGACCGCACAAGAACTGCGCGTAGGCAATGTAGTCATGGTTGGCTCAGAACCCTTGGTTGTACAAAAAGCCGATTACAATAAATCTGGCCGAAACGCTGCTGTTGTCAAACTGAAATTCAAGAATCTGTTAACAGGCTCCGGCAGTGAATTGGTTTACAAAGCCGACGAAAAATTTGAAGTGGTCATGCTCGACAAAAAAGAATGCACCTATTCTTACTTTGCCGACCCCATGTATGTATTCATGGATGAAGAATACAACCAGCACGAAGTTGAAGCCGACAGCATGGGTGATGCGCTGCACTACCTGGAAGAAGGCATGACTGTTGAAGTGGTTTTCTACGAAGGCCGTGCCATTTCTGTCGAACTTCCAACCATCATTGTCCGTGAAATCACCTATACCGAACCCGCAGTTAAAGGCGACACCTCCGGTAAAGTGTTGAAACCCGCCAAAATCAATACCGGTTTTGAAATTGCAGTTCCCCTATTCTGCAACATTGGTGACAAAATTGAAATTGACACACGTACTCACGAATACCGCAGCCGTGTTATGTAATTCCAATGGTCTCCAACCATAGAAAACAAAAAAACCTGAAGCAATAGCTTCAGGTTTTTTTTCAAGTGCTGGTTTTGCAGGGTGACTTTACTTACCTTTTAACCAGGGAATATTTAAATGTCCCGACCGCTGTTGCCAGCAGCAAATCATCATCAAGCCACACCTCGGAACGGGCAAAAAATATGCTACGTCCTTTTTTTTCCACAAAACCCCTGGCCTTTAACATGGCACCATCACCCGCACCAATGAAATTGGTGGTCAACGACAAGGTGAGGGCCTTTAATTCGGGATCTCCGGGTGCTGAATAAATACCACTGTAACCGGCGACCGAATCAAGCAAGGTACACAACACTCCGCCCTGCACACGACCCGTACGATTGCCCAGATTGGGACCCATGGGCAAATGCATTTGTGCATACCCTTCAGACCAGTCACTTAAAGTAATGCCCATCCATTCCAGGAACGGATTATTGATGGGATGAACCGATACACAAGCATCCACGATTTAGTCCCTGAAATTATTAAAAGCCAGCGGTGCGTCTGCCACCTCTTTTTTCAGCAAGGCAATGACATCTTGCAATGTGTCCCGTTTTGCACCACTCACCCGCACGGTGTCGCCCTGTATGCTGGCCTGTACCTTGAGCTTGCTGTCTTTAATGGTTTTAACGATTTTTTTGGCCAGATCTCCGGTAATCCCTTTGCGAATAGTGGCATATTGCTTGAGTTTGTCCCCAGACATCTTTTCTTTTTTACCATATTCAAGAAAACGCAAATCCACTCCACGCTTGGCCAGTTTGTTAATCAGCACATCCTGAACCTGCCCCACCTTGAATTCGTCATCGGCAAAAATAGTCAGTTCCAGTTCTTTTTGTTCGATCCGGGCATCCGAGCCCTTAAAGTCAAAACGGGTTGAAATTTCTTTATTGGCCTGCTCAACCGCATTCCTGACTTCAACCATGTCCGCTTCACTCACGACATCAAATGATGGCATATTTTCTCTTTCCTTTTAATAGTCATATAAATATCCACGTCAAGATTAGCATATTTTAACCGCTCTGGCTGAAGCGCAGACATGCATAAGGCCTGTCTTAAGTTAAGACAAGCCTTATATGCCCATTTTGCCAGATACAGTCCAGAACATGAACAGGCATCCCTGGTTGACCAACAGGGATGAACGTTTTTTATCTGAAACGGTTAGGGGAAATCAGTGCCGGATCGACTTTTTCTTTAAGCAATGTATCCGACAGGGGCTGGTTCAGGATTAATGCGCAGGCCAGCTCGGACACACCGGCAGATGATTGAATCCCGTAACCGCCTTGCCCCGCCAGCCAGAAAAACCCTTCGGCAGTCTGGTCAAATCCCACTACCAGGTCCCCATCTTTGACGAATGAACGCAAACCGGCCCAAACATGATTGGGGCGACGAATTTTGAAAGTGGTGGCCTCTTCAATATAGTAAATCCCGGTGGCCACGTCCAGTTCCTCGGCCACTACATCCTGTGCTTCTACCGGATCAGCATTGGCCGGTGAGCCCAGCACCTGACCGGCATCGGGTTTGAAATAATATTGTTCACTAACGTCCACAACCATGGGCAAAGTCGTCAGATCAAGCCCTTCAGGCGCATCAAAGGTAAAAGCGGTACGACGGCAGGGTTGCAATCCCACTGGGGCAACGTTGCTTGCACGCGCAATGTGATCAGCCCAGGCACCGGCTGCATTCACCAATGTTTTACATTGAAAACTTTCTCCGCTGGCCAGCTTAACCTGCCACTTGTCTTCAAGACGCTGGCATTGAACAACTTCGGCATTGTTTTTCAGTTCCACTCCATTTTTTCTCATTCCCTTCAGATACCCCTGGTGCAAAACATCCACATCGATATCTTCAGCATGACGCTCAAGCATCCCGCCATACAGCTGTTCTTTTTTCATGCACGGCGCCATTTCAACAATGGAGTCCGGATCAATAAACTCAACATTGGGCGATAGGGCCAACGCTTCGGCAAGCATGTTATCCAGTTCTTCTTTCTGATCTGGCCGTGCCACGTAAATGCAACCACGAGGATGCAAAACAGGCTGCTCGGTAAATCCGCTTGACTGGGCCTGCTCAAAAAAACCACGTCCGGCACGGGTTAATGCCTGGATCTGGGGTGTGCCATAGGTTTCCATAAACATGGCAGCAGAACGACCGGTTGAATGATAACCGGGCTGTGATTCCCGTTCAAGCACCAACACGCGTACGTGTGGGGACAGACGATACGCAACCGAAGCACCGGCTATACCGGCACCGATAACAATGACATCAAATTCATTTTCACTACTCATGCTTTGAGCTCCAGAACAGGAAGGGTTATTATCAATATCGGTTTATTGATTCTGTTTTTCATTATACCTATACGAAATTTTATACCGTATAGGAAAAACACTTATTGAAGCTGATTATCATCCAGAAAGTCCGGAATTGGCAACACTTCAATCCCCTCTTCCCGCAAAGCCTGTCGTTGCTCAGGCGTGGCGTTGCCACGAATCGCCCTGTCCTTCGCCTCGCCATAATGAATACGTCTTGCCTCTGAGGTGAATTGATCACCCACATCTTCGGTTTGTTTAACATAGGCCCGCAATTGTTGCATGACAGTGGCCTGTATTTTGGCCAGATCCTTGTCGGTAAGGCTTGCCGCTGCTTCTGTCACAGGCACCGGTGAGACCGTTTTCGCCTGCTTTGCTTTTTTAAGATGGGAAACATTCAGATGCGGGGCCGACAACATTTTACTGATTTTGGCGTTACCGCAGACAGGGCAGGTCAAAAGCCCCTTTTCCTGCTGTGAATCATAATCCTCGTGGGATGAGAACCAGCCCTCAAAGATATGTTGTGCCTCACATTGAAGATCAAAAACTTTCAAAGCCATAATTACCCGGTTAAAAATAAACTTGCTTGCATACCTGTCATGATAACGCTTATTTTGAAAACACGTACCACGCCTGGGCGCCAGAAGCCATGCGCAGGATCACTGAAGAAAGCCGTTTTCCCTATAACCAGCCTGATTTTTTAAAACGCCAGTACAGATAAGCACAGACACCAAACATCAGCACCAGCACAAAAGGATAACCCAAAGACCAATCCAGTTCAGGCATATCCTTGAAGTTCATGCCGTAAATACCGGCAATTGCCGTAGGTACCGCCAAAATGGCAGCCCAGGCAGCCAGCCTTTTGGCAATATCAGTTTGGTTGTTTTGTCCAATCATCATGCCCGCCTCAAAAGCAAACGCCAGGGCTTCACGCAAGGAGTTGATCTGCTCCACCAAACGTGCCACACGATCTGAAACGATACTGAAATTTGAACGGGAATCCATTTCCACCACATCGATCCGTACCAATGACAGTTTACGGCAAATTTCTATCATGGGAGAAATGGCCGTATGAACCCTTAGCAAATCGCGTCGCTGTTTATACAATTTGCGAATATCACTTTCCTTAAGCCCTTGCAGCAGCATTTGATGCTCTGACTGCTCAACTTCATATTCCAGTCTGGTGGTTAAGTGAGTATAGCTGTCAGCCAGCACATCCAGAATTTCAGCCGCCACATAATCACTTCCCCGGGCAATCAAGTCGGGCCATCCTTCCAGCCTTTCCCGAAGAGAACTATTGGACAGGGCATCGCCACGCCGGACCGTTAGCAGAAAACCAACCCCGAAAATAATCTGCATTTCGCCAAAAACCGGTTTTTTACTGTTTTCTTTAGTCACCGTCATAGCCACAATCTGGATATATTCCCCATAATCAATCATTTTGGGACGCCCATGTTTTTTAATAATTTCTTCCGTGGCGTCCGCACTTAGTGACAGCTGCCTGCAAATATGCTGCAACTCGTCATTAGTGGGATTTTTCAGGCCAACCCACAACAGGCGGCTGGGGTCTTTGACATAACCCGAAATCTGGTCTATGGTCATCTCACCAAGACGCCTGCCATGCTCATATTCAACTGAAGCAACGACAGATGCCGCCGATGATTTTTCAGCAGATTTTGGATCAGGTTTCACTGCAGACTTTGAATTGGCTTTAACGCCCGGCACCCCTGCAACAGGTTTTGTTGACGCATTCACTGTTTCTTCAACTGTCATGATTCCCTCCTGTGACATTCAGGAGGGATCATACCATTAGCCCAGATACTTAACCCTGGTAATCAACCAGGCTGCGGGCAATCAGCATGCGCTGGATCTCGCTGGTACCTTCATAAATTTGCGTAATACGGGCATCACGGTAATAACGCTGAACCGGATAATCTTCCAGATAACCGTAACCACCATGTATCTGAATGGCCATTGAGCAGACTTTCTCCGCCATTTCAGAGGCCATCAATTTGGCCTGGGCCGCTTCGTTAAGGCATGGGATACCTCGATCTTTAAGGGAAGCCGCATTAAGAACCATCAAGCGGGCAGCATTGATTTGGGTATGCATATCTGCCAGCATATTGGCAATACTTTGATGCGCCAGCAGGTTTTTGCCAAACTGCTCACGTTCCTGCGCATATTTAAGAGCGGCCTCAAACGCGGCACGGGCAATGCCTACTGCCTGGGCACCTATGCCAATCCGGCCATTTTCAAGATTGGACAGGGCAATCGACAGGCCCTTGCCCCTTTCACCCAACAAATGATTTTCTGGAATGGTGCAGTTTTCAAGGGTAATGGCACAGGTATCTGATGCCCGAATACCCATTTTATGCTCCACCCGACTGACACTGAAACCGGCGGTATCGGTGGGCACCAGAAAGGCGGAAAGCCCTTTCTTGCCCAGATCGGGATCAGTCACGGCAAAAATAATGGCGATCCTGGCACGCTTGCCGTTGGTCACGAATTGCTTGGCGCCATTCAGTATCCATTTCCCATCTTGCAGGATGGCACGGGTTTTCAGGTTATGAGCCTCCGAACCGGCCTGCGGTTCGGTAAGACAAAAACTGCCGATCGCCCGGCCCGAGGCCATGTCTGGCAACCACTGCCTTTTCTGCTCATCGTTACCCGCATTCAACAAGGTGCCACAACCCACTGAATTATGCACACTCATCATGGTACCGGTTGCCGCATCTGCTGCAGAAATTTCCTCAATCGCCAACGCATAGGAAACGTAATCGGACAGTGAACCTCCCCACTCTTCGGGTACCACCATCCCCATCAGGCCCAAGTCCCCCATTTTTTCAATGATGGCATCGTCTATCCAGCCCTCTTTTTCCCACTGTTCTGCCCTGGGGGCTATTTCATTTTGCGCAAAATCGCGAGCCATGTCACGAATCATGCTTTGTTCTTCGCTTAATGCGGTATTAAACATTCCCATTCATTCCTTACTGTTACCCTGTCATTACCGTTTCTGAGCCAACCCAGACAGCGGTTCTGTTTACTGATTGGAAAAAAGCTTGATAATGCCTGAAAAATCCAGTTTCCCATGCCCTTGGGAACTGAATGTTTGATACAACTGCTGGGCGGCAGCGCCCATGACCACAGGAACTTTGGCAGCACGGGCCGCCTCGGTGGCAAGCCCCAGATCCTTCAGCATTAAGTCTGCACCAAATCCACCCGCATAACCCTTTGAAGCAGGCGCCGTTTCCACGACACCCGGATAAGGGTTGTAAACCTCGGTGCTCCAGCAACGGCCCGAAGAGGTATTGATGATACCTGCCAGCACTTTAGGGTCCATGCCCAGGGAGACCCCCAGATTCATGGCTTCGGCGGCACCAATCATGGAGATGCCCAACAACATGTTATTGGCCACCTTGGCCACCTGACCATTACCGGCGCCACCGCAGTACACAATATTTTTACCCATGGCCTGCAACACGGGCCGTGCCTTTTCAAACACGGCTTCATCGCCGCCCACCATGAAAGTCAAGGTACCGGCCTGCGCCCCTCCCGTGCCACCGGAAACCGGGGCATCCAGCATGTCATTGCCTTGGGCGGCCGCCTGGGCAGCCACTTCACGGGCGGTTTGCGGATCTATGGTGGAAGAGTCTATGAGCAACACCTGTTTGCCAACGGCTGCCAGTACCCCTTCATCACCCAGATAAACCTGTTTTACATGAACCGAAGCGGGCAACATGGTTATTAATATATCGATTTCCTGCCTGGCTACCTGTGCAGGCGAACTTTCACGGCTGGCTCCTGCCGCTTCCAGCATTTGCACCGCCGACTCAACCAAGTCATAAACATAAACATGATGACCCGCTTTCAGCAAATTAAGCGCCATGGGGGCACCCATGTTGCCCAGACCAATAAATCCGATATTCATGTAAGTCTCCGTGTATTACTGTTTTATTTTTGAATAAATGAAGTATGACAACCATACTGAGAATATGCGTTACAGACTGTCATTTTAAAGACGTTTTTCCATCATTTCGGGAAACCTGACTGCTTGCGGGAAAGCACCAATACCGACACCGGTTCCCATGCGAAGCATGGGAACGTGGATTTTTTTTTACTTAAACTTTCCAGCCTGCACTTTCCACACACCCAATCACACCACTCTGCTCAGCATCTTCCCATCATGAAAAAAACCATCCAGATTATCAATCACCCGTTGCGACATGCGTGCACGGGTTTCCACCGTGGCACTGCCCACATGCGGCATCAGCACGACATTGTCCATCTTCAGCAAAGCCTCGGGAACATAGGGCTCGTTTTCAAAAACATCCAATGCGGCAGCGCCCAGACGCCCTTCCTGCAAGGCCTTGATCATCGCCACCTCATCAATGACCGTTCCGCGTGAAACGTTAATCAGCAAACCTTTCGGTCCCAGGGCGCTCATGATTTCATCGTTGATCAGGTGATGGGTGCTTGGCCCGCCAATACAGATGATGATTAAAAAATCACTCCATTGTGCCAATGCTTTCAATGACGGCTCATAGCGATAAGGCACGCCCTGCTTTTCAGAGCGGTTATGGTAACGAATCTCGCAATCGAACCCGCTTAAACGTTTGGCAATGACCTGACCGATATTGCCCAGGCCAACAATACCCGCTTTTTTACCCGATACACTATGGGTCAGCGGAAAGTCTTCTGTTGTCCAGCGGCCTTCACGCACAAAACGATCAGCCCGAACCAGACCGCGCGCCGCCCCCAATAAGAGTGTCATGGCGGTATCTGCCACGCAATCATTCAGGACATCCGGTGTATTGCCCAGTTGAATGCCGCGTCGTTTCAGCTCGACGGCATCAATCGAGTCATAACCCACCCCAAAACTGCTAACCACTTTTAGTTGAGGCAAGTAATCCAGCCACTCATTCCTGAAACCATATTTGGCTGAGGTAACGGCAGCCACGCATCCCTGCCCGTGTGCTTTCAGGGCTTCAATGGCGTTTTCCTGCTCCCACAACCTGAGGACATCATAATTATTCTCAAGATGCTGACTAACCAGCAATGGTGCTGGCCCAACCTGTAACACACGATGTTTGGTCATTATTTCTGTCTCCTCACGGTGGCGGCACCCCAGGTAAACGCACCGATAATATCCAACGTTGCCAATAATAAAGCACTCATTTTAAAAAAAATATAACAATTCATCTAACTCGTTGTAGAATATCAGGTTTTAGGCTCAATTCAGGGCAAACTTACTTCAATCATCAAGATGTCTCTATTCGTCCATAAATACGGTGGCACCTCCATGGGTTCCATCGAACGCATTCAAAATGTTGCGAAACGTGTCGCCAAATGGCATGCAGAAGGCCATCAGGTAGTTGTGGTTCCTTCAGCCATGTCAGGCGAAACCAACCGTTTGCTTGGCCTGGCCAAGGAACTGTCAGAAACCCCCGATCCTCGTGAAGTCGATATGCTTGCCTCAACAGGCGAGCAAGCCAGCAGCGCCCTGCTGGCCATGGCATTGCTGGCACAGGGCGTTCCTGCACGCAGCTACACCGGCTGGCAGGTTCCTGTCAAAACAGACAGCGCTTTCGGCAAGGCCCGTATCACCTCTATCGATGACCAGCGCGTTCGCGCAGACCTGGACGCAGGCAAAGTGGTTATTGTGACCGGCTTTCAGGGCATAGACCCCGATGGTCATATTACAACGCTCGGACGTGGTGGCTCAGACACCTCGGCCGTTGCCATGGCTGCTGCCCTGAAAGCCGATGAATGCCTGATTTTCACGGACGTGGATGGTGTTTATACAACAGATCCACGTGTTGTTCCCGAAGCGCGCCGCATGAATGTGGTGTCATTCGAAGAAATGCTTGAAATGGCATCACTGGGCTCAAAAGTACTCCAGATCCGCTCTGTCGAGTTCGCCGGTAAATATAAAGTTCCGGTTCGTGTCCTGTCATCGTTAACCGACCCCTTAATTTCGCTCGAAGAAGAAAAAAATTCGGGAACCCTTATTACTTTCGAGGAAGATTCAAAAATGGAAGCAGCAGTAGTTTCTGGTATCGCCTTCAGCCGCGATGAAGCAAAAATCACGCTTTTGGGCGTACCTGATAAACCAGGCGTTGCCTTTGCCATTCTGGGCCCTGTTGCCGATGCCAACATCGACATCGACATGATCATCCAGAATCAGTCTGTTGATGGCACCACAGACTTCTCTTTCACTGTCAATCGCAACGACTTCAAACGCACCCTGGACGTTATTCAAAAAACCATCGTGCCCAATACCGGTGCCCGCGAAGTCATCACCGATGAAAAAGTCTGCAAGGTATCCATCGTTGGTATTGGCATGCGCTCACACGCCGGTGTCGCCAGCCTGATGTTCCGCACCCTGGCCGAGGAAGGCGTTAACATCCAGATGATCAGCACCAGTGAAATCAAGACTTCCGTACTGATTCAGGACAAATACATGGAACTGGCCGTTCGTGCCCTGCACAAGGCATTTGGCCTGGATGGCAACCCAGCCGAAACCGCTGTTGAAGAGTAAATGGAGAAAAATGCTGTTTTTTAGCTAAAAAACAGCATTTCCAATACAAACAGTTGACAGAAGTAAACTATATTAGTTAGAATCCTTTTTTCTTTGGAGATGTGGCCGAGAGGTTGAAGGTACTCCCCTGCTAAGGGAGCATGCGGCTTATACCCGCATCGAGGGTTCGAATCCCTCCATCTCCGCCAAAGATACTGAAAAGCCCTTGAATTTATTTCAAGGGCTTTTTTTATTATCTGCAGCACGGGATGGAAAGGAACCATCCCAAAACCTTCAACTAATCCAGACGCTGTACTATCGTTGCCGTTGCCATACCATGACCGATACACATTACTTGCAGACCAAGCTCTCCGTCAACATGACGCAATCCTGATAACATCTTGGCCATCAAACCCGCGCCTGTCCCGCCTAAAGGATGACCATGCGCTATGGCACCACCCCAAGGGTTAAGAATCGCTGTATCGGGCTTAAATTCACGCTCAAAAGCAAGTGCCACACTGGCAAATGCTTCGTTGACTTCTATCCAGTCCAAATCATTAATTGTTAAACCGGCTTTTACAAGTGCCTGGCGTGTAGCTGGAATAATCCCGGTGAGCTGCATGACAGGATCGGAACCGAGCACAACGCGTGCCAGAAATTTCGCCTTGGGCTTAAATCCCAGCTCAATGGCGGCACCATAACGCCCCACCAATACCGCCGCTGCACCGTCAGACATCTGGCTTGCATTGGCTGCGGTCACTTTACCCGTTTCCGCAGACCTGAAAACAGGCGCCATCGCATCCATACGGACTCTATCAATCACCTCCCTGATGCCTTCATCGCGATCCAGTGTGATGGTATTACCTTCCTTATCAACACCTGGTAAAGGGATGATTTCAGCGTGTAAGCCTGCATCACGTGCAGCCTTGGCGCGTGCGTGACTTTCGACCGCGTAATCATCCAACTGTGAACGCGTTAAGGACCAATGGTCAGCAATAAGTTCGGCACTTTCTACCTGATGCGGAATAGCAAAACGTTTGACCAGGTCCGGATGCAAATTATCAAAGCCGGTAAAGTCATGCTGCCCTAAAGTCATATCCAGAAACATCGGAACCCGACTCATGCTTTCCACACCACACGCAATGGCAAAATCCATGTCTTGCACACCGACAGCCTGAACCGCTGCATGAAGCGCATACTGACTGGAACCACACATACGGTTCATCGTAACCCCAGGCACACTTTCAGGAAAACCGGCAACCAATAAAGCCTGGCGTGAGATATTTCCGCCCTGCTCACCTGCCTGGCTAACGCAGCCTGCCAATACATCACCTACCATGGAAGTCTGCACACCAGAGCGACTGACAAGTGCTTCAAGTGCGGTGGCAAGCAACGTATCGGGGCGCGTATTTCTTAATGCACCACCACGACGACCAAACGCCGTACGCACAGCTTCAAGAATCACCGCTTCATTAGAATCTATCTTATTCATATGTTTAACCTTTATATGATGAATTAAATCAACTCACTCGCGATGATATTGCGTTGTATTTCTGAAGTGCCTTCATAAATTTGCAGTACCTTCGCATCACGGAAAAGCTTTTCTGCAGGGTACTCGGTTGAATAACCCATACCGCCAAATATTTGTATGGTTTCAGTGGCCGCCCACATCGCCGAGTCCGCCGCATTCACTTTAGCCATCGACGCTTCTAACGTATTATTCAGCCCACAATCCAGGCGCCATGCTGATTGATAAGTCAGCAAACGTGCCGCCTCCAGGCGCAAACGCATATCGGCCAGTTTATGGGCAATGGCCTGATGGCTCATCAAGGACTTGCCCATAGACTGACGCTGGCTGGCATAGGCAAGCGATTCGTCAAAACAACGCTGTATCAAGCCAACACCAAAAGCCGCAACCATTGGCCTGGTGCGGTCAAACACTTTCATGGCGATTGAAAACCCACTGCCTTCTTCACCTAAAAGCTGACTATCGGGCACAAATACCCCATCCAGAAACACTTCACACGTTGGTGCAGCCTTTTGTCCCATCTTGGGAAGTGGCGTACCCACAGATAATCCCTCACTATCCGCCTCCACAATGAAAGCGGATAAGCCCTTATGGCCTGCCTGGGCATCCGTTTTGGCAAACACCACAAAAAATTCCGCCATATTAGCGTTGGAAATCCATATTTTGCCACCTGTTAATCGATAGCCGCCCGATACCTTTTCCGCCTTGGTTTTAATGGAGGCAACATCCGAACCCGCTGAAGGCTCTGTCAGTGCGAAACTTGCCATCGCTCCCGAGGTGAGACGTTTAAGGTATTTTTCTTTTTGTTCGTGCGTTCCAGCTATAACGATAGGTTCTGCGGCCAAGGTATTGATACATAAAGCAGCACCAATGCCCAAACAAGCATGGCAAAGCGCCTCTGTTATCAGCACCAACTCCATGCAACCAAGACCGGCACCACCATATTGTTGTGGCAATACTGAATTTAGCAGCCCCAAGGAAAATGCATCGCTATAAATATGCATGGGAAATTGTGCAGCCTTATCTGCCTGACTCGCTATGCCTTGTATTTCCTTCTTCGAAAACTGTTGCGCCAAGGCCTGTATTTGCTTCTGCTCTTCAGTCAATTCAAATTGCATCTTATTACTCCTGAATACTGGCGCATGTCACAAAACGCAAGCAACAGACACCCTTACAGCCATGTTTTGGCTGCTATTAATCATAAAAAACCCAAAGACCTAAACGGCGTGAAAAACTAGGCGTACAGAGCTTCTATTTCTGTCTCGTAAGCCTTATGAATGCTGCTACGCTTTACTTTCATGGTTGCAGTTACCTCACCATCATCATGATCAAGTTCCTTCGTCAATAAATGAAAGCGTCTGATGTTTGCAACGGGTGCCAACAGGGCGTTGCCTTTAGCGACCTCGGACTCGATGAGTTCTTTTACCTCATCAAGCTCTGTAAGCGAGCGAAAATGCGTAAAAGCTATTTGACGTGTTTCCGCCCACTTTGACACGGTTTCCAAGTCAATTTCTATCAATGCAGAAACAAACCGGCGACCGTCCGCAATAACGATACACTCTTTGATGTAAGGGCTGCCCTTCATCGTATTTTCTATTTCTGATGGCGTGATGTTTTTGCCACCCGCGGTAATCATGATGTCCTTCATGCGATCAACGATATAAAGCTGACCGTTGCGCTCGTTAACAACGTCCCCCGTATGCAACCATCCATCAACAATGGTTTTAGCCGTTTCAGTTTCATTTTTATAATAACCGGCAAAGACCATCGGCCCACGTAACAATAATTCACCCGTATCCGGCTCTATCTTGTACTCGGCACCATAAGTAACCTTGCCTACAGAGGCAGGATGGGGGTCATCAAGAGGTTGCCCTGTTACCATTCCCGTGGACTCTGTCAGACCATACACTTCTACAATAGGCACACCTATGGTACGAAAAAACCTGACGACAGCAGGTGGTACGGGCGCTGCCCCCGTCAAGGCCACCCGGCAATTACGCAAGCCGATAAAGTTTTGCAAGGCACGCAGAATAATCCAGTACCAAAACCCGTAAATCACATTTTCTTTTAGACTGCGGGCACTTTTTGGTTTGTATCTGAATGGTTCACACGCCGCGATGGCTTTATTAAACAACCACCGGCGAAAGCGTCCGGTTTCAGTGATTTTGATCGCGATGGATGAATAGAGTTTTTCCCAAATACGTGGCACACCCAAAAACAGGGTAGGCGCCAGCTCACGCAAGTCTTCCTGGACAGTACGTATGGATTCACCAAAACAAACCACCGACCCCAGATAAATGGGAACAAAAGTGGTCAGCATTTGCTCGGCCACATGACACAAAGGCAAATAAGATAAATGGTTTGAGTCAGGTTGCAGCTTCAGGCGTTCTATGATGCCTGGTGTCACGCCATGTATGTTGGCGTAACTGATCATCGCCCCCTTGGGCTTACCCGTAGAGCCGGAGGTATAAATGACAAGCCCTATGTCTTGCATCGTTTGTTTGGCCAATACCTCATCAACAAGCCCGGAATGCGTCTTTTCATACGCTTTGCCGGCTTGCTCAACATCACTATACAGTACGGCAATATCGGCAATACGTTCGTCAGTATTACGAAAACCATCAGGCTCGATAATAATGACATGCTTAAGCTGCGGCAGTTCATGCAAAGACTCAGCAACTTTGTCGGCCTGCTCCTGATCTTCACACACGACGATTTCAGAGTCAGAATGGTTCAAGATATAAGCAACCTCGGGGGCGGGGCTGGTTGGGTAAACACCAACGGTGACCACGCCCACCATGCCACAGCCTAATTGTGCCAACACCCATTCTGAACGGTTTTCAGAAATTATTCCAACATGGCCGTTGTCAGAAAGGCCCAGTGACTTCATGCCCAAGCCAAACCATACAGCACGTTGGTAATAAGTAGCCCACGTCAGGGGCTGCCATATACCGTAATCTTTTTGGTGCAAGGCAACTTTATCAGGCTCTTGTTGCGCGCGCTGACGCAGCATTTGCGGCAACGTTAATTGTGAAATGAAATGATGACTCATAATTATGACAACCAGCGTTTACGGCGTTTGTAATGTTTAATGTTCTTGAAGCTTTTGGCCTCACCCCCACTACCAACACCTAAATAGAATTCACGAACGTCCGGGTCATTCGCTAAAAACCCGGCCGACCCATCGGTAACTATTTTGCCCATCTCCATGATGTAACCATAATGAGAGATGGCTAAGGCAATCGATGCATTTTGCTCGACGAGCAACATAGACACCCCCTGTTCAGCATTAATCCTGGCGATAATCTGAAAGATGTTTTCCACCAGCAAAGGTGCCAAACCCAGCGAAGGTTCATCCAATAAAATAAGCTTTGGTTTCGCAATTAAGGCCCGTCCAATAGCCAACATTTGCTGTTCGCCACCAGACAAATAACCGGCCAAACCATGACGACGCTCATAAAGCCGTGGAAAGTACTCATACACCAGTTCAAAGTCCGGTTTCAGCCCTTGACGACCATTCAGTGCATAAGTCGCCGCCACGAGATTTTCTTCTACCGTCAAGTCTTCAAACACACGGCGGCCTTCCATGACATGAAACAAGCCGGCACGGACTAATTCATGCGGTCGCTTTTGTGATACCGGCTTGCCGTCAAAGCGAATGCGTCCATCCGTAAGCTCACCATTTTCCAGCGCCAACAACGCTGATATGGCTTTAAGCGTAGTGCTTTTACCTGCCCCGTTGGATCCCAGCAAAGCCACGATTTGGCCTTGCTCAACGCGCAGCGACAGCCCACGTAGAGCCTGAACACTCTTATTGTAAAAAACCTCAATATTATTTAGTTCCAGTACGGAAGCTGTCGCTTGCATAACATTACTCCAAAACGATCCAGTCAGATACAGGTACCATTTGCCCCTTGCTTGCGTCAGCCTGATAAATACGGCCAACAGGTATAGAGTTGCCACTGATGGTGATAGGAACACCGATAAGGCCTCCTGTATCAAAATCCTTAATGGTATTCAGTGCCGCTTTCATATTTTCCGCCGTTAACTCTTTACCTTCGGCTAACACCCGACGGGCTGATTCGGTATAAAGCATGGCAGATAAAAAGCCCTGTATATAAGGTACGTTTTGATACTCGGGACGCATTTCACGAATCTTTTCCAACATGGGCGCAGGCGCAGACTCGTCATAGTAGTAACGGTATGGCATAACCCCCATAAACCCGTCTCCGACTTCGCCCATTTGCATAACGGTAGAATTATCCATGGTCCAGAACGTACCCATGAATTTTGTATCCAACCCCATTTTTCGAGCCTGTTCAATAAACTCCGGAATGGGGGCCAGGATATAACCGTGGAAAATGGTGTAGTCTGGTTTGGCGCGGCGCATTTTTGCCGTTTCCGTAGATACATCAACACTACCGGGTGGTGTCATCAGCTCTAGCGCCACTTTCAAGCCAAGATCTTCTGCCACCTTGCGGCTGGCTTCAATCGGGTCACGACCAAACTCCGTATCTGAGTATACAAAGGCAACCTTGGCGCCTGGTTTTTCCTGGGCGATATAGCGCAGCAAAATACTAAACATTTCGGTATAGTCCGGGCCCGCTAAAAATTGGTACGGGTATTTTTCCGGATCATTAAGTTCAGTGGCAAATGAGGCCCCGGACATTAGTATGGAATCCATACGATTTAATTCAGGGTTAATTGTTTTACTGAAACCCGTCGAGTCACCGTAATAAAAATCAACTTTATTCTGGCTGGTTATTTTTTTAAATGCCGCTACAGAGACATCCACTTTATAACCGCTGTCCTCTGGCACATATCTAAGCTTGTATCCCTCGATGCCCCCCGAATCATTAATGATTTTTACGTAATCCTGTATACCCGCGTGAATACCTATACCAGCGAAGGAGAACACGCCACTCATTGGTATAGAACCACCGATTACAATTTCTTTATCATTGGCTTGGGCAATACCAGCCACTCCTAACAGGCTGGCAACAACAGAACCCGCAAGCCAGTTTTTCACAGTTTTAATTTTCATGATGTCTCCTGCTGTTATAACGTTTATGATTTAAAAGGCCATAAGTGAAAAAAACGTCGTATCCGCTGCCAGATTTCCTGAAGACCCAGCGGTTCTAAAATTAAAAACCCTATAATTAACAGACCAAATACGATCGTACGTACGGGCGATAAAATAAGGGTTGCATCTGCCGAGATAGGCAACCACCCTACGATGAGCTTGAGGGCCTCGGGTATCATCGTCACAAAAACAGCCCCCAGAATACTTCCCAGGATAGAACCCATACCTCCCACAATAATGGCGGTTAAAAAGAAGATGGACATACTTAAAGGAAAACTCTCGGGAGTAACGATACGAAAGAAATACGCCCATAAGCCACCCGCCACACCCGCATAGAAAGAAGACAGGCCAAATGACAAAAGCTTATAACGTAACAATGGTATGCCAAGCACCTCTGCTGAAATATCACGATCACGAATTGCGATAAATGCCCTGCCGATGCGTGTGCGAAACAGATTCGCTGCACCCAATAACATCACCACCATAACGGGCACCACCATCCAATAAAACAGGAAAGAGGTGTTCAGGGAAAAACCAAACAGCACCGGTGGCGCTACCGTTAGACCTGCCGTACCCCCCGTGACAGAACTCCAATTGGCAAAAATAAAATGCAATATCATTGATGCGGCAATCGTCGCAATGGCAAGGTAAAGGCCTTTTACCCTTAACGATGGAATGCCAACCACAACCCCGCCCAACATCGTGATGCCACCTGCCATCAATAAATTAAAGATAACGGGTGTACCAAGATGGTTATCCATATAGGCAACCGCATACGCACCAATACCCATAAACGCCGCCTGCCCCAGACTGACCAGGCCTGTGTAGCCGGTAAGGATATTCAGGCCCGTGGCGCTAACGATATTAATCATCACCAAACACGCCAGGTATAGCCAATACTCATTGGCAATGAAGGGAAATACAACCAGGCTGCAAGCCAATACCAACAACCACGCATATTGTGTACGACTGTCAAATAAAGCTTCGTCATGTTTATAACTAAATTTTGCCGTTCCTATACGCATTACAACCTCTCGATTTCACGGGTACCAAACAGGCCATAAGGTCTGATCATCAGTACAATTATTAGTATCAGGAAAGTGACAACAACTTTATACTCACCTCCTAAAAAACCGCTTGCCCACGCCTCTATAAGCCCGATGGCCATCCCAGCGACTAAGGCCCCAAGCACGCTATCAAGGCCACCCGCAATCACAACCACCAGTACTGACAAACCAAAGATGCCCATAGAAGGTGAGATACCGCCAATAGCGCCGACAATCACGCCGGCCACGGTCGCAATCATGGCCCCAATAACCCAGGAAAGCGAAAAAACGCGAGGCACATTAATACCCATTGAGTAAGCAGCCCCCTGGTCAAAAGCGGTCGCCCGTAACGCCACACCACCACGCCAAAATCTAAACACAAGTAACCCTAAAGAGATCAGGATGAGGGTCACAAAAAAACCATAAAACACTTTAGACGAAACAAACGCCTCTCCGATAAATATGGCTTCATCGGGCATAATGGGTGGCATACGTCGTTGATCTGCCGTCCAAACCAGCTCAACGGCCCCCACAAGTACAGAGGCCAAACCCACGGTAATCATAAAGGTTGAGATAGGTGATTCTCCCACCATGGGCCTAATCGCCAATCGTTCTATCACCCCACCCGCCAGGCCACTGCCAAGGACGCCAACGATGATTGCCAGCCAAATTGGCAGACCGAAACCGGTGGCCAGCCCATAAACCAAATAAGCGCCAACCATCAACATTTCGCCAATCGCCAGGTTAACCACACCCGTGCTTTTAAAAATAATGACAAAGGCCAGGGCAGTTAGCGCATAAAGGCCACCAGTACCAAGCCCGCCCAAACTGATTTCCACAAAAAAGAGCCAATCAAAATCCATTGTTCCACCTACTGTGTGATGGGTTGGCGCAAACGCTGACGCAAATCGGCTACATCGCCCGATCCGAGATAGGCACGTATGACTTCCGGGTTTTGCTGTACTTCTTCAGGTGTGCCATCCGCAATCACCTGACCGAAATTAAGCACCACCACATGGTCGGATAAATCCATAACCATACCCATATCGTGTTCGACCATTAACACGGTAATACCCCACTCTTGGCGCACATCTAAAATAAAACGCGCCATGTCTTCAGTTTCTTCGCGGTTCATACCCGCAACGGGCTCATCCAGCATAAGAATCTTGGGCTGGATGGCCAGTGCCCTTGCCATTTCCACGCGTTTTTGTAAACCGTAGGACAGGGCTGAAACAGGGTGATGCCTTATATGATCAATCTCAAGGAAGTCGATGATGCGCTCCTCAACCTCACGGCGCAGCTCTAATTCTTCACGTCTTGCACGACCTACATAGAGAAAAGAATCTAAAACATTGGTGCGCAAATGCGCATGGCGTCCCAACTTGATATTGTCCAATACGGTCATGCCGCGAAACAGGGCAATATTCTGGAAGCTTCGTGCCAAACCTAAACGTGCACGCTCTGGTGCGGGGGTCGAGGTGATGTTCTTGCCTTCAAAGAATATTTCACCTGCCTGTGGTTTATAAAAACCGGAAATAGTATTGAACAACGAGGTTTTACCGGCACCATTAGGACCAATCACTGTCGTAATGGTATTTGGTACAACGTTAAAACCCACATCAGTTAATGCTTTTACACCGCCAAAGGCGAGCGTAATATTGCCAAGCGTTAGCAACGGCTCAATAACAGTTTGCTTCACGATGTCTCCTCTCGTAACCGTTATATGTTTTTTTAATACCGACTTATTCTATTTTTTTGTCTGAATTTATTTCTTATCTGACTCAGTTATGTGATTCATTTTAGGACAGTAATTTATATTTTCAAATGACAGAAAAAGACTAAAACTATGCAAAAGCTGCCACCTTCCAGCCCCCCTATGTGTTTACCCTAAGTATTTAGCATCTAAAGTGGACCCGGTCACCTGGTCGTGTATTCTATTCATTATCTACCCCATGTTTGTCTCTCAACCCGTAGAAACCGCGTCAATCAAGGTGATAATTCATGGAAGTTCAAACCATTTCAATCCATTTTGTTAATGCTTTATTAACGGGGGCATCAAAGCATTCTACCTATAATAAAAAATGGATTACCAAAACAGGACTATCCCCCACTCTTTTAGCGCTTGAAGGAACACGTATAACCATGAGCAAATTTGCTCAACTATATCGTGTTTTGGCAATCGAGCTTAACGATGAAACGCCTGGTCTTTTCTCACGCCCACTGCGTAATGGAACGCTTAAATATTTATGTATGATTATGCTGGACGCCCCAGACCTTGGTGTGGCGCTTAACAGATTCCGTAATTTTTTCCACTTGGTCAATGACGATGTTGAATACAAAGTCAGAACGTGCCCAAACGGTCTCATTAAAATAGAGCTGGAAGAAAAGAATAATTTAGGACCTACGCGCACATGGGCGCTTGAGCTGCTACTGATGCTTGTACAAGGAGTCTCATCCTGGCTTATAAGACGCAAAATACCCTTCGTATCCATCGCCTTTCCCTTTAGCAAACCCGGTCATGCTGCTGAATACGAACAGCTCTATCCTGGTCCGGTAACATTCAATCAAAATGAAACGGCCCTGTATATGGATCCTATTTATTTGCATGAGCCCATTCGTCAAGATCAATCTGAGCTAAATGAGTTCATCCGTAACGCACCCCTTAACTGGTTTTATTTTTCACCCAATGACAGACCCTATACCCACCAACTACGTCACTACTTGCAAAACCGGTTACATGAAAATGTAACCATCAATGATGTCGCCCTGATTCAGCATATTTCGCCCCGTACGCTTGCAAGGCATCTTGCCTCTGAAGGCACGACCTTTCAGAAAACCAAGGACAAACTACGACGGGATATCGCCATCGATTTATTAAATAAAACCGATACACCCATTGCCACTATTGGTAATAAGCTGGGCTTTGAGGATCCTGCCGCCTTCAATCGCGCTTTTAAAATGTGGACAGGCAGTACACCTGGTGCCTATCGCAAACAGACCATTTTGCAAATTTAGTCTTTGAATATATATCAACTTAATTGAAAACGCCTTCACTGGAAAAAACGTATTTTGCCAGTGCACATCAAGATCAGATCAAACCTTTTCTGGAGATAAAATGGGCACCTTAGACCTTAACAACAATCATCATTCGGATATTAAAGCACTTCATTTTAGTATTAATGCCGGTATTGCCACCATTACGCTAAACAGGGAAGATCATGGGAATGCGCTCAACCTTGACATGGTTACATTATTTGCTGATGCAATAAATGAAATTTTGAATACTGCGTCGGTAAGGGCCATTTTACTGACCGGCGCCGGGAAAAATTTTTGTGTGGGCGGTGATATACGTGCATTTATAGAAGAACAGGCAAATCTGCCTGCCTATGTTGATTCGCTCGTTACACCCTTGAATAATACGATTTTGAAACTAACGGACTCTGGCATTCCTATTGTATCTACCCTGAATGGCGCTGTGGGTGGTGCGGGTATCGGCTTAGCCCTGCTGGCTGATTTTGTACTGGCAGCAGAGTCGATGAAATTGCGTTGTGGCTATACGGCTATTGGATTATCACCCGATGCAGGCAGTTCCTGGTTATTGGCTAATCGTGTGGGTGTATATAAAGCCAAACAATTGTTTATCTCAAATACAACCTTGGATGCTCAAATGTGCTTACGTCTGGGAATCGTTGATGAAATATACCCAGACTCTGAATTAATGACACAAGCGCATGCCTTGCTCAAGATGCTACAGAACGGTCCATCAAAAGCAATATCAAGGGTAAAGCGCTTACTCGATCACACTTTTACCCAAAGAACATTGGAAAATCATTTAGCACAGGAACGTCGCTTCATTATTGAGAGTGCGGGTGAGGAGGATGTACAAGAAGGTATTTTTGCTTTCACACAAAAACGCAAAGCGTCTTTTTCCTAATGATTGACTGTGACATGAGATTTTAAGCCTTATCCACGAGAAGCAATGATGAAGAGCACCATCTGCGCCAGAGATACTGAAAAGCCCTTGAATTTATTTCAAGGGCTTTTTTTATGCTATATTTTTTATGCTATAAATCCCTATCCAACAGCGTTCCTGGACAATGTGGCGCCCAATAACATGATGTAGTCTCAAACAAAGGAAAAACATGAGCAAGAAAAACACGCCCGATCCGGACGAAGTGGCACTCATTGAATGGTGTATTGAAGTGGAAGGCTTTTTGGTAAAGGCGGGAGCAACCCCGCGCGAAGCTCAGGACTACATCGAAGAGAATGCCGAGTGGTTTACAGACCAATTCTACGAAGGATTAACACCAGAAGAAGCGGCCAATGAAGCGCTAAATTAATAGATATACTTTTTACCCTGGTGGGATAACTTGCATCCCAGCCCTGCCCCTGCCTTCAGTAACGAAAATATCTTCCGAGTATTATTCTTCCGGGTATTAATTTATCCATAGGGGAGTAATAACCATAAGTTCAGGGCTTTATGTTAATTTCAATAATTATTAAAAGCTTATATATAATTTCAGAATTCTATTTCCTGGAAAAAAAATGGGCATACTTAATTTGAACTTTTCAGAAGATATTCTCATCCAGTATGCTGTTGGTGCTGTGTTGGCACTTGTCTGCCTGCTGCTTTCCATCGGCCTGCGTTTTTACTCCCATCGTCATCGCCAATTAAAACGCAGCATCATTTTTCACCTGATGCAGGTTGCTGTGCGGTGCGCCTTCGTACTAGTCGTGAAACAATACACACAAATGGCTATTGCGGAATTTCACTGGAAGTATGTTTCCACCAAGGATGTGGAGTTTTTGGCAACCCTGATGATTGTACTGATTATTATGCGGGAACTATTCTTGCTGATTAATCGCCTTGAGCACAACCAGATCCAGAAGGGCAAGAATCAGACTTCATCACGGATGGTATCGCGAGTATTAAAGCTGACGACTTTCGTTGTCATCATGTTGCTGTTTGGTGAACATTTCGGCATGAGCATGTCTGGCCTTATGGCCTTTGGCGGTATCGGTGGCCTTGCCATTGGCCTGGCGGGCAAAGATATCTTAAGCAATTTTTTCTCAGGCATCATGCTGTACTTTGACCGGCCATTCAATATTGGCGACTGGGTATGCTCGCCTGACAGGAGCATCGAAGGCACGGTAGCCGAGATCGGATGGAGACTGACTAAAATTATTACTTTCGATAATCGGCCCCTGTACGTGCCGAATTCGGTTTTTTCCACAATCATTGTAGAAAACCCGGGGCGCATGACCAATCGCCGCATCGAGACAGAAATTGGTCTGCGTTATGAAGATGCCAATAAGGTAGCTGTCATTGTTAACGATATCCGGACTATGCTGCAACAGCACGACGGAATCGACAACAGCCAGACGCTGCTGGTGAATTTCAACCAGTTTGACAGCTCTTCGTTGAATATCATGGTGTATTGCTTCACCAAAACGGTTAAATGGGCTGAGTGGCTGGACATTCAAGAAGACGTTTACTTGAAAATCGTCGATATTGTCCATGGGCACGGCTGCGACTTTGCCTTCCCGTCCCGTACCATTTATATCAAAAAAGAGGCCAGTTGATACGGCCAAAGAGGGGGCTCACCTTTTTAATATCCAACCCAAGCCCCGAAAACACTGAATTAAACCAGCTCGATCAATTAAATCGGCTCAATCAACTCAATCAAATAATCATCCGGATCCAACACAAACGCAATAATGCGTTGCCCATGATTCATTTTTTTGGGTGGCGTCTTGATTCTGACACCGGAGTGAGCCAGTTTGTCCACGGCTTCATGAATATCATTCACCATCAATGCCAGGTGCCCAAAAGCCTGACCCTTTTCATAAGGATCTTTCTGATCCCAGTTATACGTCAACTCAAGACTGGACTCGGTATTCTCATTAAAACTTAAAAAAACATTGGTGAATCTGCCCGATTCATAGTCGGTATGGCGCAGCACTTTCAGGCCAGGAGCAGAGACCAGCTCTCCTTCCATGTTATAGACCCAGGCATGCAAAGGACAGCTGATCCGACGTGCATTGCCAGCGCCTTCCAAGAGCAGCATATTGCGATGACGGCACACGTTTGACAACACGTTGATCTTGCCTTCACGGGTACGGATGGCAAACAGCGCATCATCGCCCACCTCAAAGGTAAAGAAATCACCGGCCTTGGGAATATCACTGGCCCGCCCCACACAGAACCACTGCTTTTTCCATACCGCATTCATTTCAAACTGAAAAAACGCTTCCGAGGTGAAGCAGGCAGGCGGCAAAGCATACACTTCATCCGTCTCATGCTGGAAATAGCTTTGATCAAACTCTTCAATAGCAATGGGTGAACGTACGGCAGTATTCATCTTTGTGTCTCCTTTAAATTCATGTAAACACCATTCAATGGTTTTTTTATTCAATTGACAGTAATCATGCGACAGATATGCAATCTTGAAAATTGAGCAAATTTGATGGATAGATGAATTTTTTTAAAGATGGGTACTTTACCTGAGAGCCAATATGCAGCCTCTGACGCCAAAATGATGCCATTTAATTTCGGGTAGCAGACGACAGAAAAAACAAAAACGCCTGCAAAATGGCAGGCGTAAAGTCATGAAAAAATCTGGTGTGAGGATATCTTCACGTTATCGCGATCGAGGCCACCCAATCAATGAATTCCCGCTCCTGGCGACTTAAATTGGCCTTTGTGGGATAGGCCAGAAAATAGGCGTACTCATCCAGATACACGTCAAACAACTGGACAATTTCTTTTTTCTCCATTAATGGACGCAACAACACAGGACAGCCCAGCATTATTCCCTGACCATTCAACACCGCATTCATGCGTACATTCGTGTCATCAATATGAAACCCCTTAATGGCCGTCATTTCCTTTCCGGTTGCTTTTAAAAACCATTGCTGCCAACCCAAATGGTTTTCTTCATGAATCAGGATATGCCGGTTTAAATCAATCGCCGTCTCGATATTGCCATGTTCCTGTAAATAAGAAGGAGAACACACCGGCGTAAGATTACCGGGAATGATCCGCAAGGTATTTAAATGAGGCCAATCTGCCTGCTTGCCCCACACAATGGCAAAGTTAATGTTGTCACGAAAAAAATCCGGTGCCTGCAAACTGTGTATCAGATTGATTTCAATCTCTGGATGTTTCAACCACAAATCACTTAATTGCCGGGTAAACCACATACTGGAGACAAATGGCCGCAAAGACAGATTGATACGGCTTTTACCATGCGGCATGCGCAATTCGCTTAAAGCCTGGTTAATCTCATAAAACGGTCTCCTGATCCTGAATTCTGACTTCAGAAAATTAATCATTATCTTCGCAACAGAATATACCCGACAATGCCACCTGTCATCACAAGCGCACACATCAGGAAAACCGAGGCAAAGACATCCAGGCCATTAATGTTCAAAATGGAATGCGCATTACCTGACAGGGACTGCATGAATGACACCCCTAAAAAGAAGGCACTGTTGCCCAAGGCCAGGGCCCTGCCCTGCATTTCCTTGGGATAGATATCACGGATATCAGCCACCTGCCAGACACTGCAGCTGTTGACAATGGCAATCACAACGGTACAGGCCACACTCATCCACAGCGAAGTGCTGAAAGCCAGCACGACAAAGCCAATGACCATGATCCATGGAATAAAGCACAGGAACCGGTAACGATTACCTGTACCCGGATCAAGACGCCCAAAAAGCGAAGGACTGAACAATGACAGAATTGACAGCGCCAGTGCCAGGTTTCCGGCAAATACCAGACTTTGCCCGAAACGCTCTACCAGCAAAGGCCCCAGCCACAAGCCACGCAGGGTAAGAAAAGCGGCATAACAAACAAACAGCAATGAAAAAATACCCCAGGTGTGCCTCATTTTAAACAGCACTTTATAGCCAGAGACAGCCTGCCACGCATTCAGCATTTTTTGTTTAAAGCTCAAAGAAAAGTCAATATTGTCGTCAATATCCCTGACCGTAAAATAAATAAGCAGCCACGACAGGAAACTGCCAGCCGCCAACACATAAAAACAGGCACGCCAGCCAAACGCCTCACTAATCATGGCTACAGGGGTAGAGGTAAATATCAACCCGAGACTGCCCAAGCCGAGTGCAATACCATACATGGGTGCAAATTTCTGGGCCGGAAAATTTCTGGAAATAAGCACAATACAAACCAAAAATGCCGGCGCACAGCCCAGACCCAGCAAAATCTGTCCCAGCAGCAGCATCCCGGGGGAGGTGGCCATGCCAGACAAGATGGCACCAATAACGGTGAAGGGAGCAAAAGAAAGAATCGTTCTGCGAATACCAAAGCAGTCAACCCAAATACCAATCAGCAATTGCAGGCTGCCAAAAGTAACGTGAAATGAACCGACTATACTGCTCAGGGTTTCATTATCAAGCTGAAATTCGTTTTTAAGGGGAACTGAAAGCACACCACCAATGGTTCGATATGCCTGACTGAGAATGAAACCGGTTAACAGAAAAGCCAGCATCAATCTTAATTGTTTCAAGGGAAGGGTTTGCATTACTATTGAATTGTTGGATTAAATTTTGAGATGGCACAACGAGATTTTGTGCATTGCAATAGCTGTCATTGTATGTGTCACCCGTGACATTGACAAGAATACCCGGCAAAACAGGACGGAAACGCTATTAAGCACTATTGATAGGCAAATTCACCAATTTCCAGTCACGTACCGTTTTTTTTAATTCGTTGTAAAAATAAAACAAAAAGAAGCCCTCTCATACAAAAAAGCATCATTTCCCCTATTATTTCTTATTCCCCACATAAATTGCTTGCCTAATCTTTAGATATTAGTCATAATAGCTTTCTTTAAAGATGCGCCCGTAGCTCAGTTGGATTAGAGTACTTGGCTACGAACCAAGGGGTCGTGGGTTCAAATCCTGCCGGGCGCGCCAACAATCTTTAAGTAAATGCGCCCGTAGCTCAGTTGGATTAGAGTACTTGGCTACGAACCAAGGGGTCGTGGGTTCAAATCCTGCCGGGCGCGCCAGTTTTTCTAAAAAGCCACTTCATTTGAAGTGGCTTTTTTTATTGCCTGATTTTTCTTCCAGGGCATTCTCAAGCTGCAGACAATGCAAACACCTGCTTCTCCCGCCATAAATTACAAAGCAATATCAAGCGCACACACAAATAATAGTCGGTTCGCAAACAATGGATTACACTTCTTTTATCTGAAACAACCCAAAAAGAGACATCATGCGAACAGAACGGATTTTATTAAGCCTGGTTTTGGCAAGTGCAACAGCATTGGTCGGCTGTGACAAAAAAGCTGAATTTACGCCCTACCCCGAGGAAGTCAAGGCCAATATGACCAATGAATGTATCAGGAGCTATGCATCGTCAAGCACAACGCAATACTCCGAAGAGCAAGGCCGTACTATTTGTGAATGCTTCACCAAAGAAACCGAGAAAGCACTGCCCCTGGAAAAAATGAAGCTTTACGAAGAAATGATTGCCAAGAATGATCAAAGTCCGGAACGCAAAAAACTGGATGAGGTTTTTACAAAAATCAGCCAGCAATGTCTGAAAAACTGATTTGAACTCAGGCCGGTTTCAAAAACACCTGTGGCAGGACAGTACCAGGAAATCGCTTGCTTGTCCTGACACAGGACGTCTCATAAGGGCTTCAAAGTCGTCAAATCCAGCAAGGTCATGCCATGCTCCCTGTCCAGCAGGAAAGCACCGGTTTCGATGTAGTAGGTATTGCCCATGATCTGCATGCCTTCAACCACGTTATGCCCAACCACCAAGGCACGCACGCCCTGTATGGGAGTTTCATCCCGTTCTTTAAAGCGCCTTCTGGACCAGCACAGCTTTTCTTCCAGATGCAAGGCATCCTGCTTGCCTTCTTTCAGCAGAAAAATCATGTCATCCCAGGAGTCCAACGGGCACTCGGCATGAACCAGACCAACCTTTCCGGCCAGCGTTTGCACCTGGATTGCCAAAGGCAAAGCATCAAAAACCTGCCGAATCCTGGCCTGTTCTTTTGGGGGTTTATCCATTAACCAGGCACCACCGATTCTTAACATCAAATCCATATAATCCGGATCTGTCGCCGAACGTATCGCGATATCTTCATGATTACCCTTGATGGCATGAAACCAGGGTTGTTCCAGAAAAGACATGACACGGGACGATTCCGGGCCCCGGTTCACCAGGTCACCCACCGAAAACAGGCGATCTTTTTGTGGATTGAAATTAACAGCTGCCAGTTTTTGTTCCAGCAGGCTATACATGCCGTGGATATCACCTACCGCAAAATCACGACCAAGGGTATTTAAAGGAAAAGACTTGAACGAAGAGAATGGCATGAAACTTGACGACCGTATTTATATTAACGAAAAGCCAGGTTTCATTTTAATCCTTTGACTGGCCAGGAACCATGACAACCCGGCCATTAAGCACACGTACCTCATAATTGCCATGTTTTAACCGCAGGTTACGATCAGACCCCATTTGGTGAAGCTGACGCAGCTGCTTTATCCACTCGCCGAGCCGTGCTTCGGTTGGCATGGCGATATTTTGCAGATCAAGCCAATAACGTAGCAAATTAGCTTGTCGATGCTCGGGCAACTCACGCCATTTTCTTAAAGAAAAACTGCGATTATCACTATCGGCATCCAGCATTGCATAATCATATTGCGCCAGATCCTTTAACAACAAGGTGTTTTCCGCCATTAAGCGACTGTGCCGGGCCAGATTTTTACGCCATCCTGGCCAGCGCTCATCAAGCGCGGGCACCAGCATTTCACGCACGGCGGCACGGGTATATTTAGGGTCCAGATTGGTAGGGTCGTGCACGGCCTGCCAGCCGGTTTCCAAGGCAAATTGTTCGGCCGCGTCCAGAATGTTCTGACGACTCACTTCCAGCCAGGGGCGATAAAAATGCAACGCCCCCCTTTGCGTATGTGCACCCATAGCCGCCATCCCCTGCACACCGGCGCCCCGCAACAAACGAAGCAAAACAGTTTCCGTCTGGTCATAAAGATGGTGAGCCAACAAAAAATGACGGATACCGGTTCTGGCCGAAAAGTCCTCATAAGCCCGGTAGCGTGCATTTCTGGCTGCGGCTTCTGTACCCAGGCCTGATGCCGCATCTACCCTGACATATTCAATGCTGCAATCCACCTCTAGCATTTTAGCCAGCGCCCGCGTATGCAAGACCCATTGATCGGCAATCGCCTGCAAACCATGGTGTACGTGCACCCCCTGAACCTTTACCTGATATTGGCGGGCAATATGTGCGGCATAAACCAGCAACATGGCCGAATCGGGCCCGCCACTGACGCCCACCGCCACTACCGGTATGTGCTGGCGTTTGGCCATACGAAAAAAGGCATGCAGAGGGGGCGATAAAAAAGCGTCTTTAAGAAAAGACGCTTTTGACTGACCGGGCTGTTTATTCTTGAATCCGGCCATATGACAACAAACGTTCCAGGCGCTTATTAATGAGTTCCTGGGGATCTACATTGGCAACCTGACGCAATGCCTCGCTTAAGGCACGACGCAGGGTTCGTGACATGGCAGTGACATCACGGTGCGCCCCCCCCACGGGCTCGGGCACAATCCGGTCGATCAGGCCCAGTTCAAGCAAACGGTTGGCCGTGATGGACAGGGCCTCGGCGGCAACAGGAGCCTTATCAGCACTGCGCCATAAAATGGATGCACAACCTTCGGGAGAAATAACACTATAGGTGGAATACTGCAGCATTTGCACCACATCACCCACGGCAATGGCCAAAGCACCGCCTGAACCGCCCTCACCAATAATAGTGGCAATAATAGGCACTTTCAGTTCGGCCATGGCATACAGGTTATGTCCAATGGCCTCTGACTGACCACGTTCTTCGGCATCAATACCGGGATAAGCACCCGGGGTATCCACAAAAGTAAAAACAGGCAAATTGAATTTTTCAGCCAGACGCATCAAACGCAATGCCTTGCGATAGCCCTCAGGACGCGGCATGCCAAAGTTACGCCTTGCCCGCTCTTTGGTGTCACGCCCTTTCTGGTGACCGATCACCATGCAGGCTTCGCCATTAAAACGTGCCAAACCACCCACAATGGCCTGGTCATCCTTGAACATGCGATCACCATGCAGTTCATGAAAATCGGTAAAGATTTCACGGATATAGTCAAACGTATAAGGGCGTTGTGGATGACGTGCCACCATGGCCGTCTGCCAAGGGGTGAGCTTGGCATAAATATTAGTGGTCAGCGCTTCGCTTTTTTGCTGCAAACGTCCAATTTCTTCAGAAATATCTACAGCTGAATCTGAAGAGACATGACGCAGTTGTTCAATTTTCTGCTCAAGCTCGGCAATGGGTTTTTCAAAGTCTAAAAAAGTAAATTTCATGGTTTTTGATTTTAATATGAATCTGGCTGGAAGTGGGCTTATTCGGCAACGGATTCCTGGCTACGCCATAAATACCAGGTTGCCACTGTTCGCCAGGGTTGCCACGTTTGCGCCACCTCTCTGGCTTCATAGCGGGATACCGGCTCTCCGCTAAAGTAATGCATTGAGATTGCTTTTAACAGCCTTGGGTCATCCAAAGGTAAAACATCCGGCCTATGCAGGTTGAATATTAAAAACATTTCTGCCGTCCAGCGACCTATGCCACGAATGCTGCACAGCTCATCAACAATTTCCTCATCGCTCATTTTAGACCATTTTGCCGGATGCACCTTCTTTTCATTGAAGTGCATGGCTAAATCCAGAATGTACTCCGATTTTCTTTTTGCCAGACCGGCAGCCCGAAGCTGCTCGACATCATATTCCAAAACCTTGGCCGGTGCAGGACGACTGCCGCACAAGGCGGTAAATTTTTTCCAGGTCGCTTCAGCGGTATTGACAGATACCTGTTGGCCCACAATGGCACGCGCCAATGTAACAAAAGGCGTTTTATTGCTGGCCAGCCAGACTCCGTCATGATCGGGAATGATCTTGCGCAAAATGCGATCCCGTTTCATTAAATAGTTAACCGCCTCATCCCAGTAATCAGGTTTGCAGGCCTGCCCGGGTATTGCTTGTGTCATTTTTTGCCCCTATACCCTGCGCCATTGTGTGAGTCCGCCCGGTTTATCTTCCAGTTCCACGCCAGCTTCTTTAAGCGTGTTACGAATCTGGTCGGCCAGGGCAAAGTCCTTGTCTTTTTTGGCCTGCAGGCGTTGTTCAACCATGGCGTTGATCTGGTCTTCACCAAGCACGTCAATATCGGCTGACCCAGGATTTTTACGGGTATAGCGGGTTACCGAACGCAGATAGGTTTCAGGATCATGTGACAACAAACCCAGAACGCCCCCCAATGCCTTGATCTGACCCGCCAGCTCTTTGGACTTCAGGCGATTGGCCTCGGTGGCCATTTCAAACAGCACAGAAACCGCCACTGCCGTATTGAAGTCATCATCCATGGCAGCCTTGAAAGCGGCTGCGTAACTGGAAGACCAGTCTATACCTGCTTCCTGCACGCCCACATTGTTCAGCGTCTGGTAAATGCGATCAATGGCAGCCTGGGCATCGAACAGGTTATCAGGCGTAAAGTTTTGCGGACTGCGGTAATGATTGCGCACAATAAAAAAGCGCAACATTTCGGCTTCACGCAAATTCCACTCGTAATCCGCCGACTCGCTGGCCTCTTCCCGGACACCCACGGTTTGACGAATGGTACGGAAATTGCCCAAAGACTTCGACATTTTGTCGTTATCCACCATTAAAGGACCGCAATGCATCCAGAAATTGGCCAGATTGCCGCCATAAGCACCTTCGGTCTGGGCTATCTCATTTTCATGGTGAGGAAATTTCAGGTCGGGACCACCCCCATGGATATCCAGGGGCAAGCCCAGCAATTCTTTACTCATGGCCGAGCATTCAATATGCCAGCCTGGACGTCCGAACCCATAAGGCGATGCCCATTTGGAGTCATCGGGTTCATCTTCCTTGGCTGATTTCCACAGGACAAAATCAAGCGGATCCTGCTTGCTGGAGGAAACCGCCACCCGCTCACCCGCGCGCATATCGTCCAGTGAACGGCCTGACAATTTGCCATAACCGTCAAATTTACGGACAGCAAAATTGACATCACCATCATCAGATTGATAGGCCAGACCCTTGTCTTGCAAACGCTGGATGATTTCAAGCATGCCTGGCACGTGCAAAGTGGCACGAGGCTCGTGATCGGGCGACTGGACACCCAGGGCCCGCTCATCGGCATGCATGGCATCGGTATAAAAACCGGTCACTTCAGCCAGGGTTTTATTGGTGGCCACCGCTTTGCGAATGATTTTATCGTCAATATCCGTAATGTTACGCACATAGGTAACTTCGTATCCCTTTTCCCGCAACCAGCGCTGCACGACATCAAAGCTGACCAGCATCCGGGCATGCCCCAGATGGCAATAGTCATACACCGTCATCCCGCATACATACATGCGCACCTTATTGGGTTCAACCGTCCTGAACGGCTCTTTCGTACGGGATAAAGAGTTATAGATATGCATAGAAAAAAGAAACAGAAAATCATCCGGCAAACATGACGGATGCAGTTAATCGAAGAATTTAATCAGGTTCAGTGAGAGTTTAATACGTTCTAATCTGAACTGAGGCTAAAATACGCAATAACGGAAGTATAGCAATTCCATCTGCATATCTGCACCTGGTTTAATTTATGGATCAATTATTTTTTGGATGATCAGTGAGACAACGATTAATTTTTTTCAAATGGGCCGGTATCGCTGCAATTTCACTCTTCATGCATGGGGCAATTGCACAGGAACCCTCGGCCATCAAACCCGATGGTGGCTGGCAGGCGCTGGCCGATGTGCTGAAAAAGCTTGAACCCTCGGTTGACACCTCGCTTCCTGAAACACCGGTGCAGGCCAGCCTTCGCATCAACCAACTCATTGCCAGCGGAAAATTCCAGCAGGCCCTGAATGAAATTGAAAAAAAACAGCCAACGGTTTCTTATATGGAACAACCCGGCACCGATGTGCAGCTGCGTTTCTTGCGCGCGCGTGCCCTGACCGGTCTTGGAAGAACCACCGAGGCCATTAACGTTTACCTGGACATGACCGGCAAATATCCTGAGCTTGCCGAGCCCTGGAACAATATGGCCACCCTGCAACTGCAAGCGGGTTTACTGGATCAGGCTTATCAATCCCTGAAAATGGCCGTTGGCATCAACCCCAAATATGGTATCGCCCATCGCAACCTGGGGCTGGTTCAGCTCATCATGGCCAACCACTCTTTTGACCAGGCCGTACAAAACGGGGTTGCCGGTGCCGCGAAACAGGCCGCGGCAACCAAACAAATCATCAACGGAAACTAAGCATGCATTTATTTTCCAGGGCAAGCCTGCTTGCCCGTTCACTAGTATTGCTCAGTGGGCTGGCAATTATGCCTGTTTCACTGGCTGCTGAAACCTCACTATCAACAAAGGAATCAACAATGAGCACACTACCCCGTGTCAAACTGGAAACCAATCACGGCGATATCGTTATTGAACTGAATACCGAAAAAGCCCCCGTGACTGCCGAAAACTTTCTGGGCTATGTCAAGGAAGGCTTTTATGACAACGTTATTTTTCACCGCGTCATTAAAAACTTCATGATCCAGGGCGGTGGCATGCAACCGGGCATGAAAGAGAAAAACACCCGTGACCCCATCAAAAACGAAGCCGACAACGGTCTGAAAAACGACAAATACACCATTGCCATGGCACGCACCCAAGACCCTCATTCTGCCTCGGCCCAGTTTTTCATCAACTCCCGTGATAACGACTTCCTGAATTTCACCGCTCCCACCACCCAAGGCTGGGGCTATGCCGTTTTCGGTAAAGTCGTGGAAGGCACTGAAGTCGTTGACCAGATTGAAAACGTGAAAACCGGCAACCGTGGTTTCCACCAGGACGTCCCTGTCGATGACGTGGTTATCCAGAAAGCCAGCATCGTTGAATAAACTTTCGCTTGACGGAACCCTCTGGCTCGCCTCGGATATTCATCTGGGCGAGCATATTCCCAGGACCAGACAGGCTTTTTATGCTTTCCTGGACAGTGCGCGGGCCCAGGCCAATGCACTGATACTGGTCGGGGATATTTTTGATTTCTGGGCCGGTGACGACATCGCCCTGAAATCACCCGAGCCCTGGCTGCAAGAGGCCCTTGGCCAACTCGAAAAAACAGCCACCCGGATTCCCCTGTATTTAATGCATGGCAACCGCGATTTTCTTATCCGGCACAAACTGGCCCAACAGATAAACGCGACCCTCCTGGCAGACATGGTTGTCATAGAATCGGCAGCCGGCCCTATCCGTCTCAGTCACGGAGATGAATACTGTACCGATGACCCGGGCTACCTACGATTCAGAAAAATCGTGCACAACCGCTTTATCCAGGCCACATTCCTTGCCCTACCCCGCCGTTTGCGTCATCGTATAGCCAACCACATTCGCAACAAAAGCAAAAACTCGCATCAATATAAAAACAACGCCATGATGGACGTCTCTGCTGCCGCGATAGAACAGGCCTTCCTTGAAAACACCCAGGTTCATACCCTGATCCATGGCCACACCCATAAGCCGGGCCATCACACAAGCACACTTCATGGCAACATAGTTGAACGCTGGGTGTTGCCCGACTGGGAATATGACCGCGAACCGGTTCGCGGTGGCTATATAGAGATAAAAAAAAACGGTGTTTGTTTACACCGCTTTGACTGGCCTGCCAGCCCCTAAGGTCGGGGCAATGAACAAAGACTAGGTGCCCCGAAACACAGGAGGCCGTTTTTCAAGAAAAGCCACGGAACCCTCCCGATAATCTTCGGTTGCTCCCATTTCCCGCTGCAATTCGGTTTCCAGGTCAAGCTGCTGTTCCAGTGAGTTTTCACTGCTGGCATAAATCGCCTGTTTGGTGGCTGCCAAAGCTTTGGTGGCCCCACTCAACAGGGTTTGATGCATTTGCGCAATTTCATCCTGCAAGGACTCATCTGGAATGCATTTCCAGATCATTCCCCACGCCTGGGCCTGTTCGGCAGAAATCGGCTGGGCCAGCATGGAAGCGGCCATGGCGCGTTGCGTACCAATAAGACGCGGCAGGAAGTGGGTTGAGCCGGCATCGGGAATCAAACCGATTTTGGCAAACGCCTGAATGAATTTGGCTGATTGTACGGCATAAATAATATCACAGGCCAATACCAGGCTAAACCCGGCACCCGCCGCTACCCCATTGACAAAACACACCACGGGTACTGGCAAGGCACGCAAACGCAAAACCAGTGGCTTGTAATTATTCTCAAGGCTTTCACCCAAATCACGCACTTCACCCGGTTGCAGGGGCTTACGCTCACTTAAATCCTGACCGGCACAAAACCCCCGCCCGGCACCGGTCAAAATAACGCCTCGCAAATCCACCCGGGACTCCAGCAGGGAAAGGACATCCTTAAGCTCATCATGCATTTTTGCCGTAAAACTGTTCAAGCGCTCGGGACGGTTAAGGGTAATGTAAGCCACGCCTTCGCGATAAGCAAACAGAATGGTTTCATATAATTTGGCAATCATTCCAGGGCCTCCAGCTGTTTCAGATGATATTGGGTATCACCCAGTAAATAATCAATAAATATCAGACGTTTGAAATAATCGCCCACCTCAAGCTCATGGGTCATGCCCATACCGCCATGCAACTGCACGGCACTCTCACCAATAAAACGACCGGCCATCGCCACCTTGATCTTGGCCGAAGACAGCATGCGACGCTTTTTATCCTGGTCAGGCTCACCTGCCCCGGCCGCTGCCACATAGGCCATGGACAAGGCCACTTCTTTCTGGATGTACATATCAGCCAGACGGTGTTGCAGCACCTGGAACTGGGCCAGTGGTTTGCCAAATTGCTGACGGGTTTTAAGATACTCAACCGTGATCTGCAACAGATGATCCATGGCACCGGCGGCATGAGCACACAAGGCAACAATACCGTCATCCAGCCCCTGGTTCAGCAATTGCAAGGCAGCCTCACCGTTTGCCAGCAAAGCAGATTCATCAAGCCGCACGCCAGCAAAATCCACATTGCCACAACGGCTGCCATCCATGGTGGGGTAGTCGTTAATGACAATCCCTTCCACGCCTGCAGGCACAACCAGCAAAGCCAGTTCATTATTGAGCAAAGCGCTCACGACAAATGCATGGGCAGCACCGGCATGCCATACTGCCTGCTTCTGCCCAGACAACACCAACTGGCCATCCTGGAGGACGACCTGTGTGTCAATGTTTGCCAGATTGTCGCTACGCTGGCTTTCCTGATACGCCAGGCTGAAAATGGTTTGTCCACTGGCAATCGCACTCAAGTATTGCTGCTTGAGCGCTTCGTGATCGCTGTTGGCCAGAATTCTGGCACAAATAACCGCGCTGGGCACAACCGGCTCGGAAACCAGACCACGCCCCAATTCCTGATGAATGGCCAGCAAGGAAGACGCAGACTCACCAAAACCGTCATACTCGGCCGGTACGCTCAGACCCAGCACCCCCAGCTCGGCCAGGGTGTTCCAGCTGTTGCTGTCCAGTTCATTGTTCTGCTGGCGCTGGCGCCGTTTTTCAAAACTCCAATCTTCTTTAACTACCCTGCCCAGGCTTTCCGCCAGCATTTGCTGTTCTTGACTATATGCAAAATCCATTATTTTCTCCAAAATCCCTTAGTTCTTTGTTCTACGTTCAACAACCCTTCATACATCCAGAATCTGCTTGGCAATAATGGATTTCTGAACTTCTGTCGTACCACCGTAAATCGTGGTTTTGCGCATATCAAAATAATTGGCCGATGCGGCTGCCGCAAACGGGTGTCCCGGTCCAAACACATCCTCTCCGGCTTCCAGCCAGGACGGGCTATAAGGCCAGCTGTTCAAGCCCATGACTTCAAGCTGCAGGCGTGCCAGATCCTGCTGGATTTCCGAACCACGGATTTTCAGGACGGACGCCTGTGGGCCCGGACCTTGCGTACTGTCTGCCGCCACGCGCAACAACATCATTTCAAGGGAAAGAATATCCGCCTCAATCAGGGAAATCCGGTCTTTCATGCGAACATCCTGGTTGGCCGGCTTGCCATTCCACTGTACTTCAGCGGCCAGGTTTTTAAGGATCTGCAACTCGCGATAACATAAACCGATACCGGCAATACCGGTACGCTCATGACCCAGCAGATATTTGGCATAAGTCCAGCCTTCGTTTTCGTTACCCACCAGGTTTTCATAAGGCACTTTGACATTTTCCAGCCAAACCTCATTCACGTCATGGCCGCCATCCAGCGTTTTAATGGGGCGCACCGTCACGCCAGGCTGTCGCATATCAATCAACAGCATGGAAATACCGCGTTGTGGCTTGGCATCAGGATCGGTACGAACCAGGCAGAACATCCAGTCGGCATACTGACCAAGCGTGGTCCAGGTTTTTTGCCCGTTCACCACATAACCTTCAGGGGTTTTCTCGGCACGGGTTTTCAGTGAAGCCAGGTCAGAGCCCGAACCCGGTTCGGAATAACCCTGGCACCACCAATCTTCAATTCTTAACATGCGAGGCAAAAAGCGCTGCTGCATTTCAGGACTGGCATATTTCATCAAGACAGGACCAATCATGCTTAGGCCAAACGGCAGCAGGCGAGGGGCCCCACCCTTAAAGCTTTCAATTTCAAAAATCAGTTTTTGCAATGCACTCCAGCCGGTCCCACCGAACTCGACCGGCCAGCTGGGTGCACCCCAACCATGATCATCCAGCACACGATGCCAACGGATGTAATCATTGTTATCCAGCCTTTGGTGTTTGAACACCTTGTCTTTAATGTCCTGGGGCAAGGACGTTGCCACAAACTGCCTGACCTCTTCCCGAAATGCAATATCTTCCTGCGTTAAATTCAGATCCATAATGTCCTCCATTTTTTAATTCATGCTATGACACTACAAAAAACAGGGTTTCACAATTTACTTTTTTGGAACCCCCCATTCAAGAAAGGCTGAAGCGAAAAACATATCAGTATCCCGTCGTATTAGTAGAAACCATAATTAAATCCGTCTTAAGACAGACTTCATAAAAACAAGATTGTCTTAAATTTCATATAGAGGAATACTGTAGCCCACTATGAATACGTTTATTATCACTTTACGAGAATTTTCATGACGCAAAATAAATCTCTAAGCGTGGGTGCCGAAAAGCATTACCACGATCAACTTGCCCAGGGAAACTTCCTGATTCAACGCTGCAGCGATTGCAGCAAAAGTATTTTCTTTCCACGCATGGTCTGCCCAAACTGTGGTTCGGATGAACTTGAATGGTACGCACCCTCAGGTAAGGGAACCGTTTACTCCACCACTGTTATCCGCCGCAAACCGGACGCAGGTGGTGACTATAACGTTGCCCTGATCGACCTGGATGAAGGTCCGCGCATGATGGCGCATGTGGAAGGCATTGCACCCGATGAGGTGAAAATCGGCCAGAAAGTCCAGGCAGGCATTCGCCAGTCTGGCGACCAGAACATCGTTATTTTCACACCAGCAGGAGCATAAAAATGATTGACAAAAAACTAAGGGGTGCTGCCGCTGTTGTCGGTGTAGGGCAAGCAGGTCTGGGTATGGCAACCGGTTACACCGAAATGGAAATCCTGATCCAGGCGGCCAAGCGTGCCGTTGATGATGCAGGCCTGACCATGCAGGATATTGATGGCATTGCCACCGCCAGCGTAGCTTCCACCATGTGGGTCATGCCGGTTATCGAACACCTGGGTATTCGTCCCACCTTTATTGACAGCACCATGATTGGCGGCTCCAGCTTTGTAGCTCATTTAATGCCGGCGATCCAGGCACTGGAATCCGGTCAATGCAATGCCGTACTGGTCTGCTATGGCAGCACACAGCGCACCTCTACGCTTAGCCGCAGCGCCATCGGCAATATGCGCAAGCAAATGGATCCACAGCCTTATGAAAATCCGTACAACCCGCTGAGTCCGCTCAGCTCCTACGCTTTGGCTGCAGCACGTCACATGCATCAGTACGGCACCACCCGTGAAAACCTGGCTGAAGTGGCCGTTGCAGCACGTAAATGGGCACAAATGAACCCGGAAGCCACCATGCGTGATCCACTCACGATTGAAGACGTCCTGTCCTCAAAAATGGTTTCCGACCCACTCACCGTTCGTGACTGCTGTCTGGTCACCGATGGAGCCGGTGCATTCGTGCTGGTACGTGCCGACCGCGCCAAAAACATGAAACAAAAACCAGTGTATGTCCTGGGTAACTCAACCGCCTGCTGGAACCGCCAGATTTCCTCCATGCAAGACCTGACCGTTACCGCGGCACAACAATCAGGCAAGATCGCCTTTGAAATGGCCGGCGTAAAACCGTCTGATATTGATGTGGTCGAAGTATATGACGCCTTTACCATTAACACGATCCTGTTCCTGGAAGACCTGGGTTTCTGCAAAAAAGGCGAAGGCGGTGCATTCGTGAGCAATGGCAATATTGCCCCAGGCGGCATCTTGCCAGTCAACACCAACGGCGGTGGCCTGTCCTGCGTTCACCCCGGCATGTATGGCATTTTCATCCTGATCGAAGCAGTACGTCAATTGCGTGGCAGCTGTGGCGAGCGCCAGGTGAACGGTGCTCAACTGGCAGTTGTCCATGGCAATGGCGGTACGCTGTCAAGCCAGTCAACCGCTATTCTGGGCACCGCTGAAACACTTTAAGTGTTAATAAAAAACTTAAATTCACCCAACCGGCCCTTTCCAGAAAAGGGCCGGCAAACCCATAACCATAAGACCGGAGACATTATGAAACGTATTAAATCAGTACTGGCCCTTTCGCTTGGCATTTTGTTCAGCACCTCTGCCATGGCTGAATGGCCAGAACAAAATATCACGATTATTGTGCCCGCCGCGCCTGGTGGTACCACGGATATTGCGGCCCGTATCCTCAGTGAAAAAATGGGCAAGGAACTGGGTCAAAGCGTTGTGGTTGAAAACAAGGCGGGTGCCGCTGGCATTATCGGTACCCAGGCACTGGTACGATCCAAACCCGATGGTTATACCTTGATCATGGGTAACATTGGCCCCAATGCCATTAACTACAGCCTGTACGATTCACTTCCCTATAAAAAAGAAGATTTCGCCCCCATCTCCCTGGTTATTTCAGTACCCAATGTACTGGTTGTCAATGAGCAAACACCTGTCAATACGGTTGACGAACTGATCAAGTACGTTTCCGAGAACAAGCAGCACCAAACGTTTGGTTCATCTGGCAAAGGCCAGTCTCCGCATATGTCGGCAGAAATGTTCATGCAACGCGCCAACCTGAAAGCCGAGCATATTCCCTATAAAGGCGCTGGCCCTGCCGTCAGCGCCCTGCTTGGCAATCAATACACCTTCATGATTGACAACCTGCCCAGCTCACTGCCTTCCATCAAGTCTGGCAAGTTCAAGGCACTGGCAGTGACCAGCGATGAACGGGTTGCCGAACTGCCCGACGTGCCCACCATGAAAGAAGCCGGTATTGACAACATGGTGGTGACCGCATGGTTTGGCCTGCTGGCACCGGCCGGCACCCCCGATGATGTGGTTAACAAGCTTCATAAAGCCGCCAAAAATGCCCTGGAAAGCGAGGACGTAAAAGCCCGTTTTGCCGCCATGGGCGGCCAGCCGGGTGGCAACACGCCCGCAGAGTTTGCCAAATTCATTGAAGACCAGCAAGCCTTGTGGGCCGATACCGTTAAAGCGGCCAATCTGAAAATGGACTAACACTTAGCATGATCAATAAAATCGTTTCATCCCATCTTGAAGCGCTGGAACAAATCCCCAACGGTGCCTCCGTCATCGTTGGCGGTTTTGGGGATGCCGGCATTCCTTTCGAGCTGCTGGCCAGCCTTCAGAAGATCGGCACCAAAGACCTGACGATCATCAGCAATAACGCGGGTACCCGCGAAATCGGCATAGCCGGCCTGATCAAAAACGGACAGGTTCGCAAGATCATCTGTTCGCACCCACGCCCGCCTTTATCGGATGTGTTTGCCCAAGCCTACCGTGCCGGCAAAGTGGAGCTTGAATGCATGCCCCAAGGCACACTGGCCGAGCGCCTGCGCGCAGCCGGTGCCGGTCTGGGCCCCTTCTTTACACCCACCGGTTATGGCACCCGTGTTGCCGAAGGCAAAGAACAACGTGTTGTTGATGGCGTAGGCTATATTCTTGAACAACCCCTGCACGGTGATTTCGCCCTGATCAAAGCCCATTTGGGGGATCGCTGGGGGAACCTGACTTATCGCTGGGCCGCCCGCAATTTCAATCCCGTTATGAGTACGGCAGCCAAAAACACGATCGCCCAGGTTGACCGGATTGTAGAACTGGGGGAAATTCACCCCGAACACGTCATGACACCTGGTATTTTTGTCAAATCAATTGTTCTGGCAGGAGCTGGCAATGTCTAGTATTACTTCATTGAACCGGGCCCAGATTGCCAAACTTGTCGCCCAAACCCTGCCCGATGGCGTCTACGTGAACCTGGGCATTGGCATGCCAACCCTGGTTGCCGATTATCTGCCCGAAGACCGGGAAATCATTCTTCACAGCGAAAACGGCATTTTAGGGATGGGTCGCACGGCCATTGATCATGAAATTGATTACGACATCATCAATGCCAGCCGCACACCCATCACGCTTCTGGAAGGCGCTTCCATCACCGAGCACACCAATTCTTTTGCCATGATGCGAGGCGGTCACCTGGACTATTCCATTCTGGGTGGCTTTCAGGTAGCCGTAAACGGAGACCTGGCCAACTGGATTACCGATGCACCTGATGCCATCGCAGCCATTGGCGGTGCCATGGACCTGGCTGTTGGCGCCAAAAATGTCATTGTCATGCTGGATCATACCACCCGGGACGGACAGCCCAAATTGCTGAATGCCTGCACTTATCCGCTTACCGGTATCAGCGTGGTTGATTGGGTCTATACCGACTTGGCCGTGATTGAAGTGAAAGACAATGCCTTTCACGTACATGCCATGGTAGACGGTTTAAGCCTTGAAGACCTGCAGGCAAAAACCGAAGGCAAGCTGGTGGCGGAAACACCACCCAAAAAAATCCTTCTGGACAAGAACCAGCAACCTTATTACAGCAACTAAGCGGTTCCAAAAAATAAATCGAGGAGACATAAAATGAAAGCATCAAAAACGATCGTTGCAAAATTATTGGCAGGCATGGGAACCGTATTATTTTGTGGCGGATTGACGGTTGCCCACGCACAAGCCGACAATTTCCCAACCAAGCCAGTCACCTTGCTTATTCCTTACCCTCCTGGTGGCAGTGCCGACATGCTGGCTCGCCCGGTTGCCGCGCAAATGCAAAAAGCCCTGGGCCAGCCCATTGTGATTGAATACAAGCCGGGTGCTGGCGGCAGCATTGCCACTTCCCAACTGGCAAGATCAAAGCCTGATGGTTATACCGTCCTGATGGTACTGGCTGCGCATGCCATCAATCCAAGCATGTACGCCTCATTGCCTTACAACACTGAAGAGGATTTTGCACCGGTATCCCTGTTGGCCACCCTGCCCATGCTTGTTGCTGCGCCCCACAAGACACCGGCTAACAATATCAGTGAACTCATCGACTACGCCAAAAAGAATCCGGGGGCCCTTACCTTTGCCTCGGCAGGCAATGGCAACACCAGCCACCTGGCCGCAGAACTGTTCAAGGCAGCCACCGACACCGATATGATTCATGTTCCTTACAAGGGCAGTGGCCCGGCAGTCGTCGCCTTGTTGGGCGGGGAAGTCTCCCTGATGTTTGACAGCATTTCCACTTCCATGCCACACGTTAAAAGCGGCAAGCTAAAAAGCCTGGCCGTAACCGGGAAAAACCGTTCAAACGTATTGCCCGATGTCCCTACCGTTAGCGAATCTGGCCTGCCCGACTTTACGGTTGACGGCTGGTACGGAATTATTGCCCCGGCCAAAACACCTGATGCGATTGTCGAGAAACTGAACAAGGCATTTGTTGATGCGGCCAATGATCCTGAAATTAAAAAACAACTCAACAGTTACGGCTACGAAATCACCGGTTCAACACCGGATGAATTTAAACAACATATCAGCAGCGAAATCCAGAAATGGAAAGTGGCCGTTGAAAAATCAGGTGCCAAAGTTCAATAACTTTTGGCACATCTAAAATTTTAATTTTGAACTTTTTTAAGGCATTTGCCTTAAGATTGTATCTTCTGGAGACCCTATGTTAGTCAAGAAACTATTGGTGGCAGCAACTGCCCTTACTGCCCTGTCCGCTTCAATGTCTGCCTTTGCGGCAGAATGGCCGGATCGTCCCATCAAACTGCTGGTTGGTTATGCGGCAGGCGGACCGGTTGATACCGCAGCCCGTTCATTTGCGAAATTCCTGTCCGATGAACTCAAGCAATCCGTCGTGATTGAAAACAAAACCGGTGCCAGTGGCATGATTGCCGCCGAAACCGTCATTCGTTCCAAACCCGATGGCTATACCCTGTATTTTATTGCCAGCCCTACCCCCACCATCACGCCACATATCCAGAAATCAGCCAACCTCAATCTTGACAAAGACTTTACCTATATTGGCAATATTGTTGACTACACCAACGTTCTGGTCGCCAACAAGGACCTGCCCATCAAATCCGTCAAGGAACTGGTTGAATACGCCAAGGCCAACCCCAACGCCATTTCTTTCGGTTCTGCCGGTATTGGTTCTTCCAACCAGCTGTCTGCCGAGTTAATGAAGCAAAAAACGGGTACGGAAATGCTGCATGTACCTTACCGCGGCAATGCCCCCGCCATGGTTGACGTGATGAGCGGCAAGATTTCTTTCATGTTTGACATTAGCGGCACCGCCATTTCTTATATCAACGGCGATAAAGTCCGCCCGCTGGCCGTCACATCAGCCACTCGCAACAAGGCACTGCCCGATGTACCGACCATGATCGAAGCCGGTATTGAAGACTATGCCGTAACCGGATGGTATGCCCTGGTTGGCCCCGCAGGCTTGCCGGAAAATGTTGTAAAGCGTCTTGAAGTGGCCCTGCAAAACATTGACCAAAACCCCGAGTTTGACAAACTGATGGAAACCGGTGGCTACACCCGAACATTCAGTAACGGCGCTGACCTGAAAGCCAAAGTGGATCGTGAGTACAAGCTTTGGGAAGCAGTGATTGAGAAAGCGGGTATCCAGCCAAATCAATAATCCGGCGAACCTGTTCCATATAAAAAAATCCGGCCATATGGCCGGATTTTTTATCGGGTGGCAAAACTCAAACTTTAACCCTGAACTTTAATGTTGGCATTCTGGATCGTATCGCGCCACTTCTTGATTTCAACATCCAGGAACTGGCCAAACTCTTCAGGCGTTGTAGGCATGGGCTCAGAGCCGGAACCGTTCATTTTTTCAATAATCTCGGGCGTATTCAGGCTTTCATTCATGTCTGCATTCAGCTTTTTAATAACATCAGCCGGTGTGCCTTTGGGGGCAAACAGACCACTCCAGGAATAAGCCTCATAGCCAGGCAAACCGGATTCAGCAATGGTGGGGACATCAGGTGCCAAGGCAGAGCGCTCTTTATTGCCCACACCCAACGGGATCACCTTACCGCTTTTAATAAAGGGCAAGGCAGAAGTGGCATCGGCAAACATTAACTGTACCTGCCCACCCACCAGATCCTGTACCGCAGGTGCACTGCCTTTGTAAGGAATGTGCTGCAACTGGACATCCGCCATACTGGCAAACAATTCGCCTGCCAGGTGCGTACCGCCACCCGTACCTGATGAACTGTAAGAAATGGTATTGGGCTTTTCTTTGGCCAGGTCAATCAATTCCTGGACCGACTTCACATTCAGCGAAGGATGGGCCACCAGAATTAACGGAAAACGCGCAACACCCCCGACAGGCTCAAAATCTTTCTGGGCATCGTAACCCAGATTGTCGTTCAGACTGGGCAAAATGGCATGATGAATAGCTGTAAAGAAATAGTTGTAACCATCGGGTTTGGCCTTGGCGGAATATCGGGCACCCACAATACCACCTGCTCCCGCCTTGTTATCAATCACGATGGGCTGCTTCCATTTATCATTCAAGGGTGCAGTCACAATGCGGGCTGCCGTATCAACCGGACCGCCTGGTGCAAATGGCACCACAAAATTAACCGCCTGCTCTGGCCACTTGTCGGCATCCGCCCAACTGGCGCCAAAAGGCAAACCTGACACCACTACGGCTGCCAATGTTTTAATAACTGCTCTGCGATGTTTGAATAAGACCGGCATGATTAACGTCTCCTTTATTTACTTAACCGCCAATTATGCCGTTTCTTTTTATCTTTTAACCCTTTTCTTTTTAAAAGACATCCCTCATGAAATTGAAAGCCATGCTTATTGCCGCTTGATGTTACCGGCAATTTTCATCACGTGTTCGATGAACTTCTCGGCAAAGGCAGGAATATCCTTGCCCCCCGGGCGACAGATGAAGCGCTCGCGATTGGCCCAATCATTGCTGATGCGCACAATATTCAAACGCTCTGACTTGCTGTAATTACGGGCACATTCTATAGGCACGATTGCCAGGCCAATCTTGGCGTCAACCATGCGGCAGACCGTTTCAAAACTCCCCACATACACACGCTGATGAATGCGCTTGCCCAATTTGTATGCTTTTTCTTCCAGGAATGACTGAATGACGCTTTCTGGGTGAATCCCGACAAACTGATATTTTTCGATCAAATCCTCAAACCTGATTTCTTCAACATCTTTTAATTCATGTTCAAGATCGGTAATAACCACCAGTTCGTCCTTGAAAAGGGGAACAATATCCAACCCATCCAGATTGATGCTGCCAGATGCAATACCCAAGTCGGCAGACCCGGCCCGAATGGCGGAAACGATGTCTTTGGTCAGTTTTTCTTCCAACTCGATATCAACATCGGGGTTTTCAAGCAGGAAAGAAGAAAGGGCTTCAGATAAAAAAGAATGGGTGGCAGTCATGTTGGCAAGAATTCTCAGCTTGCCTTTGATGCCGGTTGAAAAAGGCTGCAGTTCGGAATGCAGACAATCGAGCTGCTGAAAAACCCCTTTGGCATATTTAAGCAGGATCTCACCAGCGGGGGTCATTTTTACCCCGGTCACCTGACGGATCAATAATCGCACCTTCAACGACTCTTCAAGATTCTTGATTCGAGCACTGGCCGCTGGTAAAGAAAGAAAGGTCTTTTCGGCAGCACGGGTCAGATTCGATGTCTCACCAATATTGATAAATAATTTTAAATCCGTTAAATCGTAGCGCATCTTAAATAAATTGAAAGGGGGTAGTTAAAAAATATGAATAAGTAAAATTCATTTTATGGCCTACTATACTCCAACCATATGTGTAAACCATGAACACATCGTGTTTTTATGGTTGCATTCTTATTTATATCCTAAAAAAACCTCGGAGATCAAAAATGAGCGGAATTGCAGAAGGAAAAGTAGTTGTTGTAACCGGTGCCGGTGGCGGTATTGGCCGTGATATTGCCCTGGCTTATGCCAAAGCAGGTGCCAAAGTTGTCGTTAATGACATTGGCGTTTCCCTGACCGGTGAAGGCGGTGGCGACGGCCCGGCCAAAACAGTTGCTGATGAAATCATCAAGGCCGGTGGTCAGGCAGTTCCCAACCTGGATAGCGTTGCCAGCTACGAAGGTGCCAACAATATCATCCAGACCGCGATTGACAGTTTCGGCAAAATTGACATTATCGTGAATAACGCCGGTAACCTGCGTGACCGTCTGTTCCACAAAATGAGCGAAGAAGAGTGGCGCCAGGTGATTGATGTTCACCTGCATGGTTCATTCTTCGTCAGCCGTGCCGCTGCGCCTTACTTCCGCGAACAGGAATCCGGTGCTTTCGTACACATGACCTCTACTTCCGGCCTGATCGGCAACTTTGGCCAGTCCAACTACTCTGCCGCCAAAATGGGCATTGTTGGCCTATCCAAGTCTATTGCGCTTGACATGGCCCGCTACAACGTACGTTCAAACTGTATTGCTCCGTTTGCCTGGAGCCGCATGACCAGCTCCATTCCAGCCGAAACACCCGAAGAAAAAGCACGCGTTGCAAAATTGCAAAAAATGGAAGCCAATAAAATCGCGCCAATGGCCGTTTATCTGGGCAGTGACGCCGCTTCTGAAGTAACCGGCCAGATCTTTGGTGTACGTGCCAACGAAATCATGCTGTTCAGCCAGCCTCGTCCTATCCGTTCAGTTCACATGTCTACCGGCTGGACCCCTGAACTGATTGCCGAAGTGGCCGCACCTGCACTGAAAGGCAGCTTCTTCAAACTTGAGCGCTCTCCCGAAGTCATCAACTGGGATCCTATTTAATTCCTGTTGATCAACAAGGAGACAAGAATGGCTTTAGACTATAACCTTATTAAAAACTGGACTTTCCCCGATGTCGTGCAGGAATATACCGTTAAAGACAGTATCCTGTACGCGCTGGGCATTGGCCTGGGGCAAAACCCTCTTGATGAAAACCAGCTTCAGTTCGTTTACGAAAAAAACATCAAGGCCTTCCCCACCATGGCGGTTGTTCTGGGTTACCCCGGCTTCTGGATGCAAGATCCGGCCGCCGGCATTACCTGGGTAAAACTGGTTCACGGCGAGCAACGCACCACGATTCATCAACCGCTGCCTGCCAGCGGAAAAATCACCGGTAAAATCAGGGTATCCCACGTAATTGACAAGGGTGCCGACAAAGGCGCCCTGGTGATTACCGAGCGCAAGCTTTACGATGAGGCAGGTACCTTGCTGGCCACCATCGAACAAACCACCTTCTGCCGTGCAGATGGTGGCTTTGGTGTTAGTGATGAACCGCCCCCAGCCCTGCCCAAGGTCCCCGATACGGCACCGGATCAGGTCTGTGAATTACCCATCCTGCCGCAGGCGGCCATTTTGTATCGTCTCAATGCCGACCCGAATCCCCTGCATATCGATCCGGCCGTTGCCAGTGCAGCTGGTTATCCACAACCCATTTTGCACGGCCTGTGCACCTATGGCGTAGCGGCTCATGCTATCATGAAGACCTTCTGCGACTATGATCCTGCGCGTCTGGTTCGTTTTGATACCCGTTTTTCAGCACCTGTTTATCCGGGTGAAACGCTGGTATGTGAAATGTGGAAACGCAATGAGCACGAAATCCAGTTCCAGGCTAAAGTCAAAGAAAGAAATATTATTGTATTAAGCAATGGCTTTGCCGAGATTAAATAAATGACTAAACGTGGATTACCATTAGAAGGCATCAAGGTGCTTGACCTGTCGCGTGTGCTGGCAGGCCCCTGGTGCTCACAAAACCTGGCCGACCTGGGTGCCGATATCATCAAGGTTGAACGCCCCGAAACGGGCGACGATACCCGTGCCTGGGGGCCTCCATACCTGAAAGATGCGCAAGGTAACGACACCAGTGAAGCGGCCTACTATTTAAGTGCCAACCGCAACAAGCGCTCTATCGCCATAGATATTGCCAGTGAAGAAGGCAGCAATCTGGTTCGTGAACTGGCCAAATCATGCGATATTCTGGTTGAAAACTTCAAGGTCGGTGGCCTGAAAAAATACGGCCTTGATTACGATAGCATCAAGGAAATCAACCCCAGGCTGATTTATTGCTCCATTACCGGCTTTGGCCAGACTGGCCCCATGGCCAAGGAGCCCGGCTATGATTTCATCATCCAGGGAATGGGCGGCCTGATGAGCATTACCGGTGAACGCGACGACTTGCCTGGCGGTGGCCCGCAAAAGGCAGGCGTGGCGGTTACCGATCTCATGACGGGTATGTATGCCACTATTGGTATCCTGGGCGCCTTGCAAGAACGCAACAAAAGCGGGCTTGGCCAGCACATTGATGTTGCCTTGCTGGACTGCCATATTGCCATGCTGGCCAACCAGAACCTGAACTACATGACCTCGGGTGTTGCCCCCAAACGGGCAGGTAATGCTCACCAGAACGTCGTGCCCTATCAGGTTTTCGCTTCCAGCGACGGGCATTTGATTGTCGCTGTCGGCAACGACCGTCAATTTGCAGCATACAGCAAAGCCATTGGCCGCCCTGATCTGGCAGAAAATCCGGATTACACAACCAATAGCAGTCGCCTGAAAAACCGCAAGGAATTGATTGCCATTCTGGAGCCCATCATGCGTACCGATACCCGGGACAATTGGCTGGACAAACTGAAAGCGGCAGGCGTGCCTTGTGGCCCTATCAATACCATTGACCAGGTTTTTGAAATGCCACAAGTCAAGGCAAGAAATATCTGGAAAACGGTTGAGCACCCGATTGCCGGAGTTGCGCCTACCACGGCCAACCCGATTAACTATTCAGCAACGCCCATTCAATATCGCATGGCCCCGCCTTTATTGGGGGAGCATACTGAAGAAATCCTGCGCGAATTCAATCTGGATAAGCAGTATAAGCTGAACAAATAATCGCCCTTCTGCTGGTTCCCACGCTCCCGCGTACTCGTTCCCACGCTCCCGCGTGGGAATGCAAACCGGAGCGGTTCCCACGCGGAAGCGTGGGAACCAGAAAGCGTGGAAACCAGAAAAAAATCCCCCTGAAACCAGGTTTCAGGGGGATTTTTTCACTGCCGCTTCCTTATTAACAGAACCCCGGGAGTCGCAGAGAACCTTAAGCGGCTGCCGACCACACCCAGAGGCCGACAATCAGGCCCAGCACAATACGATACCAGCCAAACGGCCGATAAGAATAAACGCTGATAAACTTAAGCAAAGCACGAACCAGCAACAGGGCACTGACAAAAGCTGCGATAAAACCGATCACCACGGCCAGCATATTGCTGTCGCTAAGCTCGCCACCGTATTTATACATACTTAAGACCGTTGCTCCCAGCATGGTAGGCATGGCCAGGAAAAATGAAAACTCGGTCGCGGTTTTACGGTGTATGCCCGCCATCATGCCGGCAATAATCGTGGCACCGGAACGGGACGTACCGGGAATCATGGCCAGGCACTGGGCAAAACCCACCACCAGCGCCTGTTTCCAGGTAATATCTTCCAGACGTTTCACCTTGGCATTTTGAGCATCAGAATCGGCTGGTGCATGCTTGGCCATATCGGGGCGGCGTTCAACCCACAACATCAGAATACCACCCAGTACCAGGGTAAAGGCATAAACAATAAACTTGCCATCAAGCAGCTGGGCAATCTGCTTGATCAGAATAAGCCCAATAACCGCAGCCGGCAAAAATGCGAGGATCAGGTTACGCGTAAACAGCAGCTCGGTACGGTCACCGGTAAACGTACCCCGTATGACCTGCCACAGACGAAACCTGAAAATCCACATAACCGCCAGAATGGAACCCAGCTGAATGACAATCTCATAAACCTTGAAATCACCCGAATCAAAGTTGATCCAGTCACCAAGAATTAACAAATGCGCCGTACTTGAAATAGGCAAAAACTCGGTCAGGCCTTCCACCACACCCAGGAAGGCCGCCTTCAGTAAATAAATAAACTGTTCCATTCACGTTTTCTTGGCGTTATTCTTGCAAAGCAGCAATCATTTGAGTAAATACTTTGGGACTACCTGCCAGCAAATTGCCGGTTTTCATCCAGGTTTGCTCACCTTCAAAGTCACCAATCAGGCCACCGGCTTCCAGAACCAGCAGACTGCCTGCCGCGATATCCCAGGGTTTCAGGTTGACACCGCAGAAACCATCAAGACGCCCGCAAGCCACATAGGCCAATTCAAGCACCGTGGCACCCAAACGGCGAAAACCCGTACTTTCATCAATCAGGGGATAAAAACGCTCGGCCCCTTTACGGTTGGAGCTGGTCACGGAAGGGAAGCGGCCAGCCAGCATGGCGTCGGAAAAACGGGTACGGTTGGCAACGCGGACACGACGGTCGTTCAAAAAGGCGCCACCACCACGGGTAGAGGTAAACATTTCATTACGGGCCGGATCATAAATAACGGCCTGTGTAATAACGCCACGATGCGCCAGGGCAATGGAAACCGCGTAGTTGGGCAAGCCATGAATGAAATTTTTGGTGCCATCCAGTGGGTCGATAATCCATTGATACTCAGGTGCAACACTTGTGTCGCCTTCCTGTGCGGATACAAAACCGGACTCTTCCCCCAGGAAAGCGTGATCAGGATAAGCCTCACGCAACACATCAATAATCGCCTCTTCGGCCGCATGATCAATGTCGGTCACATAATCATTATGGCCTTTACGGGCGATTTGAACTTTATCAATATCAAGACTGCCGCGATTGATGATTGCGCCGGCACGTCTTGCTGCCTTGATGGCAATGGTGAGCATTGGATGCATATTTGTTCTGTTTTAGTCGAGTTGGGTAAAATAGGCATTTTAAATGACAACCGCCACAAGTTCTAGCCAAACACCTGTTTTTCACTAGAATATATGGTTTTTGAAGGAATATCATGCTTCCCAGCTTTGCCCATACCCGTTTTATCATGGTGGCACCCAGTCATCCCGGCAATGTCGGTGCCGCCGCCAGGGCCATCAAAACCATGGGCTTTAACGAGCTGGTACTGGTGTCTCCCAAAGACCCGGACATCAAAAACAACCCCGAAGCCATTGCCCTGTCCAGTGGCGCAACCGATGTCCTGCACAATGCCCACCTTGTTTCAACCCTGGATGAAGCCCTGGCCCCGGTCACGCTGTCATTCGCGCTGACCGCACGTAGCCGGGACATGGGCCCGCCAGCCCTGGACATCCGCCAAAGCGCCCAATTAAGCGCCCGTCATTTGGCCAGCGCCCCCGAAAACCGCGTGGCAGTGGTATTGGGTACGGAAAGAACCGGCCTTGAAAATGAGGAAATCAGCCGCTGCCACCGGATCTGTCACATTCCGGCCAATCCGGCCTACAGCTCCCTGAATGTATCCCAGGCACTGCAACTGGCCGCCTGGGAACTGCGTTACGCCCTGATGGAAAACAATCCGGCGGCCACCCAGGCCAATGAAACCCAAAATGCAATCGCGTATGCTCCCAGTGAAAAAGTGGAAGCCCTGCTTAAACACTGGGAACAGGCCCTGGTCACCATTGATTTCCTGAACCCGGCACACCCGAAAAAACTGATGCCCCGCATGCGCTACCTGTTCACCCGCATTCATATGAACCAGGAAGAAGTGGACATGATGCGCGGTGTCTGCACCAACATTATCAAACACGCCAGCAAAAAATAATGGGGGTGCTGTCATTGTCATAATATGCCGCTATACTGTCTGGAAAGAAAAACCCCTTGAATTCCAATAACAAAATACGACAATGACATATACGCATCTTACCCCCAAAGCCATCTCCACACCCGAGCATATTGCTTTTATGGCTTTTGACAATGCCGAAAAGGCCTATGAGCAGCTGGTGTATATATATCAACGCAATACCCGGTTTATTCGCACGGCTTTCTACGATTTCATCAACAATGAAAACCCGCCCGAATACAGCGTGCGGGCATTTTATCCGGCCATCCGCCTGCGTGTTACCGATCACCGGGAAATTGACTCGCGCCTTTCCTACGGTTATGCCACCGAACCGGGTATCTACGCCACCACTATTACCCAGCCCGAGCTGTACAAATCCTATTTACTGGAACAAATCAGCCTGCTCATCAAAAACCATGGGGTGGCGGTTGAGATTGGCGAATCCAAAACCCCCATTCCCCTGCATTTTTCTTTTACGGGCAGCCAGTATGTGGAAAGGGTCTATGACGATACCAACAACCTGACCCTGCGCAATTATTTTGATGTGCCCGACCTGGCGATCATGGATGACGCCATCGTTAACGGCACCCTGAAAACCGACACCAATATGCCAGAACCACTGGCCCCCTTTACCGCGCCGCGCATTGATTATTCCCTGCACCGCCTGCAGCATTATACGGCAACCGCCCCTGAACACTTTCAGGGTTTTGTCCTGTTCACCAACTACCAGTTTTATGTAGATGCCTTCTGCAACAAGGCCCGCGAACTGGTCCGTGACCCCGACAGCGGTTATAGTGAACTGGTTGAGCCAGGCAATCTGGTTACCACCGCCACCCACACCCCCGAAACCGGCAGTCAACCGGTGCGCCTGCCGCAAATGCCGGCCTATCACCTTAAACGCCCTGACGGGCTGGGCATTACCCTGGTCAATATGGGCGTAGGACCGTCCAATGCCAAAACCATTACCGATCATATTGCCGTGCTGCGCCCCTCTGCCTGGATCATGCTGGGCCACTGCGCAGGCCTGCGCAACACCCAAAGACTGGGCGACTACGTACTGGCACACGGTTATGTGCGCGATGATCACGTACTGGATGCCGACCTGCCTTTATGGGTACCCATCCCCCCCCTGGCTGAAGTCCAGGTTGCCCTTGAAGAAGCCGTCGCCCAGGTATCCGGCCTGGATGGCTGGGAACTCAAACGCATTATGCGCACCGGCACTGTCGCCAGCATCGACAACCGCAACTGGGAATTGCGCGACCACGATGAACCGGTTCAACGCCTGTCGCAATCGCGTGCCATCGGGCTGGATATGGAATCGGCCACCATTGCCGCCAACGGTTTTCGCTTCAGGGTACCGTATGGCACCTTGCTATGCGTGTCAGACAAACCCCTGCATGGTGAACTGAAGCTGCCCGGCATGGCCACCGATTTTTACCGCACCCAGGTAAACCAGCATTTATACATTGGCATGCGCGCATTGGAAATTTTGCGTGAAATGCCACGCGAACGCCTGCAATCGCGTAAACTACGCAGCTTTATAGAAACCGCTTTCAAATAACAAAGGAATTTTCAGCTTGACGGCTGTTGTCAATGCGGTAATACCGATTTTTGCCCTGATCCTGATCGGTTACCTGGCTGCAAAAAAGAAAATACTCAGTCATGAGGCCACCCACCACCTGAATCTTTACGTGGTGTGGCTGGCCCTGCCTGCGCTGCTGTTCCAGGCAATGGCAACCACCCCCTGGCAAGACCTGTACCAGCCAGGATTTATTGCGGCCTCTATGGGCGCCATGCTGATCGTCTTTCTTGTCTATCTGGTCTGGCAGAAAAAAACAACGCCACTGGCCGACCGGAGTGTTAACAGCCTAAGCGCCGCCTACAGCAATACCGGTTATATGGGCCTTCCTTTATGCACCCTTGTGTTTGGGCCGGAAGGACTGATACCGGCGATCATTTCCATGATCCTGACCGCCTGCGTACTGTTTGCAATGGCCATTATTTTTATCGAGTTTGGCGTGCAGTCTTCGCCCAAATTAAGTGAGACCCTGCGCAAAACCGCACTTTCCCTGGCTAAAAATCCACTGATTGCCGCACCGGTTCTGGGTGGTTTGATGGCGGCAAGCCCTGTCAGCATGCCAGTACCACTGCTGGAATTTACCCGTTTGCTGGGTGCCTCGGCAAGCCCCTGTGCCCTGGTTACCATTGGCCTGTTTCTGGCACAAACCCCCAATAAGGATCTGCAAACCCGCACGGTAACCGTACTTACCCTGAAGCTGTTGCTCCTGCCCGCCTTTACGGCGCTTCTGGTGTTTTACGTTTTTGATATGCCGCCGGTTTACCGGCAAGCCGCCATCCTGCTGGCCGCCCTGCCAACCGGCACGGGTCCTTTCATGCTGGCCACCCTGTACAAGCGCAATTCACAGCTGGTTTCCCAAAGCATTTTCCTGTCTACCGTCATCTCGGTCCTGACCATTTCATTGCTTATTTCCTGGTTCGAACCGCTACAATAACCCCCTATGAGTACAAAATCCCCCTCTTCCAAAGCAGAAACGGCCAGCAACCGTTTTGCCGGCCACACGCCCATGATGCAGCAATACCTTGCCCTTAAAGAAGAAGCAGGCTCAATATTGCTGTTTTACCGCATGGGCGATTTTTACGAAATGTTCTATGACGATGCCATTAAAACGGCACGACTGCTGAACCTGACCCTCACCAAGCGCGGCACCTCCAATGGCGAGCCGATTCCCATGGCCGGTGTACCCATGCATGCCATGGAGCAATACCTGGCACGTCTGGTGGCCATGGGCGAATCAGTCGCCATTTGTGAACAGGTGGGTGACCCGGCTGCCAGCAAAGGCCCGGTTGAGCGCAAGATTGTACGTATTGTCACCCCCGGCACCCTGACCGATGAAACCCTGTTGCCATCCAAGTCCGACCGTCCTTTAATGGCCATTTACCTGCCCCATAAAGGTCGCCAGCCCAAATATGGCCTGGCTTGGCTGAACCTGGCCAGTGGCGAGTTCCGCCTGACCGAATGCGATGCGGCCTCGCTGGACTCCGAGATCCACCGCATTGCTCCGGCTGAAATCGTGCATGCCGACTCTTTCCAGCCGGAAACCAGCTGGCAAGGCACCTTAAGCACCACCGCAGACTGGCACTTTGACCAGAACGAAGCCAATGCCTTGCTGTGTCAGCATTTTGGTGTTGATTCCCTGGCCAGTTTTGGTATTCACGACATGCCTTCGGCAGTGACCGCAGCCGGCGCCCTGCTGCGTTACACGGAAAGAACACAAACCCAGTCGCTGTCCCATGTGCAAGGCATTAGCATTGACCAGGCCAGCGATTACCTGGTGTTGGATCCGGTAACCCGCAAAAATCTGGAAATTACCGAAACCATTAGTGGCGAAGAAAGCCCCACCCTGTTCTCTTTGCTGGACGCCTGCGAAACCCCCATGGGCAGTCGTCTGCTGCGCCGCTGGCTGCACCACCCGCTACGCGCCAATGAGCCGATTGCCGACAGACAGGCCTGCGTTCATGCCTTCCTGACGGGCAAATCAGACAGCCCCTTGCACCCGGCTATTGTGCTGGAAAAAATCAACCAGCTGTTCAAATCCTTCCCCGACCTGGAGCGCATTGCCACCCGTATCGCCCTGCAGTCGGTGCGCCCTCGCGAACTGGCCAGCCTGCGCGATGCCCTGGCCCGCCTGCCCGATTTGTATCAGTTGCTTAACGAACACATTGCCTCTACCCCCCGCATGGAAACGCTGTTTGCGTCCCTGACCATAGACCCTGCCCTGCAGCACCGCCTGCACCAGGCCATTGATGAGGAACCTGCTGCGCTTATCCGTGAAGGTGGCGTGATTGCCCCGGGTTTTGATGCCGAACTGGATGAACTGCGTACCCTGGCCAGTGATAATGGCGCCTTCCTGCTGGAGCTGGAAGCCCGGGAACGCACCCGCACCGATATTGCCAACCTGCGGGTTGAATACAACCGGGTACATGGTTTCTTTATTGAGGTATCCAAAGGGCAAATTGACAAAGTCCCCGATGATTACCGCCGGCGCCAAACCCTTAAAAATGTTGAACGCTACATCACACCCGAACTGAAAGCCTGGGAAGACAAGATCCTGTCGGCCAAGGACCGCTCATTAAGCCGGGAAAAATGGCTTTATGAGCAGTTGGTGGAAGAGCTGACCCAGTCCGTCCCAGCATTACAGCAATGCGCCCAAGCCGTTTCTGAAATTGACGTGTATTTATCGCTGGCGCAACATGCCCGCAACAATGAGTGGGTGGCCCCTGAATTGTGCGAGGCCCCCATTATTGAGATTGAGGCGGGCCGCCATCCGGTGGTTGAACGCAGCATAGAACGCTTCACCCCCAACAGCTGCCAAATGAACCCCAACCGACGCATGTTGCTGATTACCGGCCCCAATATGGGGGGTAAATCCACGTACATGCGGCAAATTGCCCTGATTGTTTTGCTGGCTCGCATGGGCAGTTTCGTACCGGCCCAGTCTGCCCGCATTGGCATGATAGACCGTATTTTCACCCGCATTGGCGCTGCCGATGACCTGGCCGGCGGCCGCTCCACCTTCATGATGGAAATGACCGAAGCCGCTGCGATCCTGGCCGCCAGCACGCCACACAGTCTGGTACTGATGGATGAAATCGGGCGCGGCACCTCGACCTATGACGGCCTGTCATTGGCCTGGTCAATTGCCTGCCGCCTGTTAACCCACAACCAGGCACTGACACTGTTTGCGACCCATTATTTTGAAATTACGCGCCTGCCCGAGCAAAACGAGGCTGCCGTTAACGTTCATCTGGCCGCGGCCGAATCACCCGGTGGCATTGTGTTTTTACATGAGGTCCAGGAAGGCCCCGCCAGTCGCAGCTACGGGATCCAGGTTGCCCAGCGGGCCGGCATTCCCGCTGCGGTTATCCGCCAGGCCAAGCGTGAATTGGAACGCCTTGAAAACCAGGCCAGCAACACCGCACAACTGGATTTATTTGCCGAAACCGCCCCGGCCAATGACCAGGCCAGCGATGACCAGCTTGAACTGCAGGCCCTGCGGGAAGCCATTAACGATCTTGACCCTGACAGCATGAGCCCACGGGAGGCTTTGGATGCCCTGTATAAACTGCGTAATCTTTTTGGGCAGAAGGAGTAGGCATTCCCACGCAGGAGCGTGGGAACGAGTCAGCATGTGAACGAGGCCAGGTTTCGTTCTGGCTCCCATGCTCCTGCGTGGGAGCAAATCATCCACTAATACGCATCTTCTGAACAAAAAACCCGTTTTGCTGCCACCAGCATTCAAAACAAGTGAGTTATTTTCAACGATCTATAAAAATCCATCACTTGCCGCTCAACATGAACTTTGCTTATCATAAGCAAAGACATTTACTATACTGAAATCGTGGCGGCAAACAAAACAATATAAACTGCATAATGCCTATGCGAATTTGAAAACATTATAAATAAGCATTACAAAGGATGAGACATGCAACCGGCTACCCTTCATGAGCCCCGGCACACGCACGGCCAACTATTAAACCAAATACTGGAAGAACACCAACACAAAGAGGGAAACCTCTTGCCCATCTTGCATGCCGTACAAGACCAGCTTGGCTACATTCCAGAAGATTTGATCGCCCCCATAGCGCAGGCGATCAATCGTTCCAGTGCCGAGATCTTTGGGGTGATCAGTTTTTACAAACACTTCAGGACGCAAGCCTGTGGCGATATTCATATTGAATTTTGCCAGGCTGAAGCCTGTCAGGCCCGCGGTTCAAAAAAGGTAGAACAAGAAGTCAAGCATTTGCTTAACGCCCATTGGCCCGATGCCACGGTTGAACCCGTCTATTGCCTTGGTTTATGCGCCCAAGGTCCTGCCGCCATGATTAATCAACAACCGCTTGCCCGTGTCACGCCCAGCAGGATCAAGGCAAAAATTGAAGGGGTGGTCACATGCAAAGCATAAAAATATATATTCCCATGGACTCAGCAGCCGTTGCAATGGGTGCCAACGAATTAGTCGCCCCCATTCAGGAAATGGCGTTGGCACAAAATATTAACGTTGAAATTATCCGTAATGGCAGCAGAGGCCTGTTATGGCTAGAGCCCCTGGTTGAAATTGAAACCCCGCAGGGCCGAATAGGCTATGGCCCAGTCACCCTTGAAGACCTGCCCGACTTATTCAACGCTGGGTGGCTCTCTGGCCACGATCACCCCTTGTCACAAGGCATAACCGATGATATTCCTTACCTTAAAAACCAGGAACGGCTAACCTTTAAACGAGTGGGCATCATTGACCCATTAAACATTCAAGATTATGCCAACCATGGCGGCTGGCAAGGCTTATTGAAGGCCCTGACCCTTAACGATGAAGCCATCACCAACATGGTTACGCAATCAGGTCTGCGGGGGCGTGGTGGCGCCGCCTTTCCAACCGGCATCAAGTGGAATACCGTCAGGCAGGCGCAAGGCCGGCAAAAATATATCGTTGCCAATGCCGATGAAGGCGACTCGGGCACTTTCTCGGACAGAATCCTCATGGAGGGTGATCCTTTCAGCTTGATTGAAGGCATGATCATTGCCGGCCTGGCGGTCAATGCCAACAAAGGCTATATCTATGTGCGCTCAGAATACCCCATCGCCATTGACACCTTGCAAAAAGCCATTGCCATTGCCACCAAGCACCACTATTTGGGATCCAACATTTTAGGCTCGGGTTTCTCATTTGCACTGGAAGTCAGAAAAGGCGCCGGTGCTTATATCTGCGGCGAGGAAACCTCACTGCTTGAAAGCCTGGAAGGCAAACGTGGCGTGATCCGATACAAGCCGCCCTTGCCTGCCATCAAAGGTTTTATGGGCATGCCAACTGTTGTCAATAACGTAGTATCGCTGGCCACCGTTCCTGTCATTCTCGCCAACGGCGCAGACTTTTATAAAATTTTTGGCAGCGGCAAATCGTACGGAACCCTGGCTTTCCAGCTGGCTGGCAATATCAAACGCGGCGGCCTGGTTGAAAAAGCCTTTGGAGTGAGCCTGAAAGAATTACTCTACGATTACGGCGGTGGAAGCGAAGACGGCCTGGCCCTGAAGGCTGTCCAGGTTGGCGGGCCACTGGGGGCTTATTTATCTGAAAAAGAATGGGACATTCCCCTGGATTATGAGGCCTATTCACAAATTGGTGCCATGGTTGGTCATGGCGGTATTGTGGCCTTCAGCGAAAATACGGATATGGCTGAAATGGCCGAATATGCCATGGCATTCTGTGCCCATGAGTCCTGTGGAAAATGCACACCCTGCCGGATTGGGTCAAAGCGAGGCGTGGAAACCATTGTCAAAATCCGCCAGGGCATTCAAACACAAGAAAACCTGGCGCTCTTGGAAGAGTTATGTGACACCATGATTGCCGGTTCTTTATGTGCCTTGGGCGGTATGGCCCCGTACCCGGTCATGTCGGCCGTCAACAAATACCCGCAAGACTTCCGAAAAGAAAAAGTACAACTTTAAAATATAAAAAAACACAAGTTTCCAGGAGACAGAAAATGTTAGAAACGGTTCTCAGGCGCGAGCAGGATTTTGGTACCCCGGCCATCACCGGTAATCTCAAAGAAGTCAGCCTTCAAATAGATGGACAAACCATTCAGGTTCCGGAAGGCACCTCCATTATGCGCGCGGCCTCGATGCTAGGGCTGGCTATCCCCAAATTATGCGCCACCGATTCTTTGGAACCTTTCGGCTCCTGCCGACTGTGTCTTGTCCAGATCGAAGGACGCCGGGGATACCCTGCCTCATGCACCACCCTGGTTGAGGAAGGCATGGTGGTGACAACAGAAAACAAGCGCCTTGCCGACCTGCGCCGCAATGTCATGGAGCTTTATATTTCAGAACACCCGCTGGATTGCCTGACCTGTTCGGCAAACGGCGATTGCGAACTGCAGGACACCGCAGGGCAAGTGGGACTCAGGCAGGTCCGCTTCGATGGCTACGATAAAAAACAGGCCAATAAAACCAGTGACAATTCAAACCCCTACTTTACCTTTAATCCCGATTTATGCATTGTCTGCAATCGCTGCGTCAGATCCTGTGAAGAAACACAAGGCACGTTTGCCTTAACGGTTGACGGCAGGGGTTTTGAATCTCAAATCAGCACAGGTTTAAACACCAACTTCAAAGACAGCGACTGCGTCTCTTGCGGTGCCTGTGTCACGGCCTGCCCAACGGGTGCACTCATGGATAATAGTGTGATACAAATGGGTCAGCCCAATCATGCGGTCATCACCACCTGTGCTTATTGTGGGGTTGGCTGCGGCCTTAAGGCAGAGCTTAAAGGTGAGGAACTGGTTAGAATGACACCCTGGAAAAACGGTAAAGCCAACGAAGGCCATGCCTGTGTCAAGGGCCGCTTTGCCTGGGGATATGCCACACACCCGGACCGCATTACCACGCCAATGATCCGTGCGTCAATCAACGAACCCTGGCGCAAGGTATCCTGGGAAGAGGCCATCAATTATGCGGCCGGCGAAATAAAACGCATCCAGGCCAAATACGGAAAAATTTCGGTGGGCGCCATTTCTTCATCCCGTTGCTCAAACGAAGAAGTCTATCTGGTGCAGAAAACCGTGCGGGCGGCATTGGGCAATAACAATATAGACACCTGTGCCCGGGTTTGCCATTCACCCACCGGATTCGGTTTAAAACAAACGCTGGGTGAGTCTGCAGGTACGCAAACATTTGAATCCGTCGCAGACAGCGATGTGATACTGGTCATGGGCGCCAACCCCACCGATGCTCATCCGGTGTTCGGATCGCGTTTGAAGAAACGTTTACGCCAGGGTGCTAAACTGATTGTCATCGACCCAAGAACCATCTCCCTGGTGTCCACGGCGCATGCCAGGGCCGATTTTCACCTGCCCCTGAAACCCGGCACCAATGTGGCCATGCTTAATGCCTTTGCGCATACCATCATTTCAGAAGGCCTTCAAGACAAGGCGTTTATCACCGGACGTTGCGATTCGGACACCTTCAAAGAGTGGCTTGAGTTTATCCTGCTTGATGAAAACTCACCCGAATCAGCCGCCACCATAACCGGGGTTCCTGCCCAAACCATCCGTGCAGCGGCACGCCTGTTTGCCACGGGTGGCAAAGCCGCGATTTATTATGGCCTGGGTGTCACCGAACACAGCCAGGGCTCAACCGCTGTCATGGCCATTGCCAACCTGGCCATGATCACCGGCAATATTGGCCTGAGTGGCGTTGGCGTCAATCCGTTACGGGGCCAGAATAACGTCCAGGGATCTTGTGACATGGGCTCATTTCCCCATGAGTTTCCCGGTTACCGCCACGTATCCGATGCGGCAACCCGCAAGCAGCTGGAACAGGCCTGGCAAGTCAAGCTTGACGAAAATCCGGGCCTGCGCATTCCCAATATGTTCAATGCAGCCATTAGTGGCACATTCAAGGGACTGTATTGCCAGGGAGAAGACATTTTGCAGTCCGACCCCAATACACAGCATGTCGAAGCTGCTTTAACCAACCTGGAATGCCTGATTGTCCAGGATCTGTTCCTGAATGAAACGGCCAAATATGCCCATGTTTTTTTACCCGGTGCATCTTTTCTGGAAAAAGACGGGACATTTACCAATGCCGAGCGCCGTATTTCGCGCATCAGAAAAGTCATGCGTCCCAAATCGGGAATGGCAGACTGGGAAATCACCCAGGCCCTGTCCAACGCCCTGGGCTACCCCATGCAATACGAAAATCCAAGCGAAATCATGGATGAGATTGCGCGTCTGACTCCCACCTTCGCCTCGGTCAACTATGCCCATATCGATAAAATGGGGGGTAGCGTTCAATGGCCCTGCAACCCCCAGAACCCCGAAGGAACACCGATCATGCATATCGACAGCTTCCCTCATGGAAAAGGAACCTTTGTACCCACCCAATATATCCCCACCAGCGAGCGCACCAATAAACGCTTTCCGCTTATTCTTACCACGGGCCGTATTCTTACCCAATACAATGTGGGGGCACAAACGCGTCGAACCGGCAATACCGCCTGGCATGAAGAAGACCTGCTGGAAATCCATCCTCATGACGCCTCAGACAGGGGGATTGAAAATGGCGACATTGTGCAAATTGCCAGCAGGGTCGGACAAATTGCCATGAAAGCCAAAGTGTCCACACGCGTACAGCCGGGTGTGGTTTATACCACTTTCCATCACCCAGTCTCCGGCTCGAATGTCATTACCACCGACAATGCCGATTGGGCCACAAGCTGCCCCGAATACAAGGTAACGGCAGTTCAAATCAGCAAGGTGGAAAACCATGCTTCAGAATGGCAAGATCACTGGGCCAGCACCGATAAGAAACAGCATGATTTTTTGAAATCGGCAGAATCGGGCACACATGAACACACATGAACAGGCCAGTTGGTTATCCAGGCACAAATAGCCATTAAACCCGGAGTCCCCTAAAATCCGTAATCAGGACCCGTTAAGGGACTTGATTGCGGTTTTTGCATGCCTGCTTTGTTTTTATCAATACGGCAGGAATCTTTTTTGCCCTTTGAAGCAGAGCATCAAAGGCTTTTAGTTGGCAATTTATTATTATATAAGTCACTAGCGCAAAAAAAAGACGAAAAAAAACCGCACCAGGCGGTTTAATTTTTTTGGGGTGACCGATGGGGCTCGAACCCACGACAACCGGAATCACAATCCGGGACTCTACCAACTGAGCTACGGTCACCACTGAATAAAGATAGAACTATAGCAAGACCTTTCAGATTTTGCAAGCACGCTTTACAATAAAGTACATTACTGTTGTTTATTTGTTGGATTTTTATCTATGACCGCTTTGTGGGCTTTTCTGCTTGAATACCAAACACACCTGTTATTTGGAGTAGGTTTACTTGTTGGCTTACTGGCCACCATTCATGCAGCAATGACCAAACGCGATGTAAGGGCAGCCATTGCCTGGGTGGGTGTGGTGATTCTATCGCCATTTTTTGGGGCTTTCTTATATTTCCTGGTAGGTATCAACCGCATCAACCGCAGCAGACGCCTGCAACACAATGAATATTTGCTTCAAGAACAAGTCAACGGCAAACACCAGGTAACCACCAATATTGCCGAGATATCCGGGTCCCAGTTCGAGTCCCTGAAAAAAGCCGGCAACCAGCTAAGCCGCTTTCCCATCTGGAGCAATAACGACATTACCCCGCTGCCGGGAGGAGACGAGGCGTATCCAGCCATGATCGCCGCTATTGACAGCGCCACCAAAACCATCGCCATGCAAAGCTATATTTTTGACAATGACGTAATTGGCAAACGCATTGTACAGGCCCTGGTGCGAGCCCACCAAAGAGGCGTCACCGTCAAGGTCTTGATTGATGCCATTGGCGCCAAATACTCCAGGCCATCCATTATTAGTCTGTTCAAAAACACCGGCATTGATGTCGCCCTGTTTGAGGCACATTTCTTTACCTTCAAAATGCCCTATTCCAACTTGCGCTGTCACCGCAAGATCCTGGTCATAGACGGCCAGCTTGCCTTTAGCGGCGGCATGAACATCAGAGAAAGCTTCACCTCTGAAATATGCCAGGGCGCCCCCATGAAAGACGTTCATTTTCAAATACGGGGCCCGCTGGTCTTTCAGCTGTTACTGGTGTTTTTTCATGACTGGTCATTTACCACCCAGGAAAAACTCAAACCCGACCTCTGGATACTTACCCCTGAAACCCTGCCCGAATCGAACATTGCCGCCCGCTGCATCACTTCAGGACCCGATAACGACATTACCAGCACCCATCGACTCATCCAGGCGGCCTGTGCAGTGGCACAAAAACATATTCGCATCCAGTCCCCTTACTTCCTTCCTGACCAGGTCTTGCTGGGCGCCCTGAATACAGCCGCACGCAGAGGCATTCGGGTTGATATATTAATTCCGGGTAACAACAACCTGTACCTGGTTAACTGCGCCATGATGGCCCAGCTCGACCAGGTACTGGACGCGGGTTGCCATGTCTGGCGCAGCAACGGCCCTTTTGACCATTCCAAGCTATTCACGGTAGATGATGGCTGGGCCCTGGTGGGCTCCTCAAACTGGGATGCCCGCAGCCTGCGCCTGAATTTTGAAGTGGATATCGAAGTGTATGACCGGCCCTTCAGCACCCGCATTGGCCAACACATAGACAGGGAGATTGAAAAGGCTATCCCTATAACCCGGGAAACGTTAAAATCAATGAGCTTTATCAAACAGCTCAGAAACAAAATCATCTGGCTGGCCTCCCCCTACCTTTAAATTGAAAATAAAATATCAATAAAAATGAGCACAATCGCTGACAACAAAAAAGCCTGGCTGGTACTTGTACTGACAATTACCATCCAGTCCCTGGGTTCTATGGTTTTGCTGATTCCGCCAGTTTTAATTCCGGTCCTCAGCACCGATCTCGATATTTCCACCAGTAACCTGGGCCTGTATATTGCCTGCGCTTACCTGACCGCCATGACCATGAGCGTTTGTACCGGCATGCTGCTCACCATAACCGGCCCCATCCGCTTAAGCATACTGTGCATTGCCTCTTGTGCCATCGGGATGCTGCTTTTCCTGCTGCTCCCCTCCTTACCCACCCTGCTGCTGATGGGCGCTTTTATTGGTGCCGGCTATGGACCCATTACACCATGCAGCTCGCAAATCCTAATTAAAAACACCCCCAAACACCGGCTTAACCTGATTTTTTCCATCAAGCAAACCGGGGTGCCTTTAGGGGGTGTCCTGGCGGCCTTATTGATACCGGCCCTGCTGGAAGTGATGAGCTGGCATTCAGCCATGCTGGTTATTTTGCTGGCACTCATCGTGTTTGTGTGCATTGCCCTGTTTACCCCCAAAGACTGGGAGCCTGAAAATACGGTGATGACCACTTCCTTCAAGACCGAATTCATCAATGCCCTGAAAACCGTTTTTCGTACTCCCGCTTTACGCACGCTGGCCCTGTCTTCATTTTGCTTTTCCATCTGTCAGCTCACCTTAATGACTTATGCCATTACTTTCCTGAATAAAGAGCTGGGTTTTGCGCTGGTCATTGCCGGCATGCTGCTGTCCTTTTCACAGGTATCCAGCGTCATTGGCCGGATTTTCTGGGGCTGGCTGGCCGACCGTTTCTTTTCTCCGTGGAGCATGCTGGTCTTCCTTGCCCTGGGCATGATTACCGCTTCATTGGCAGTCTACTCCATTACCCCCGATACCAGCACCTTGTTCATTGCCCTGTTTTTTATTTTATACGGTGCCATGGGTATTGGCTGGAATGGCGTTTACCTGACCGAAGTGGCCCGCAAATCACCCGAAGGCAAATCGGGCTCCATCACGGGCGTTACACTTTCCATGACATACCTGGGCGTAGTAGTTGGCCCACCACTAATTGGCCTGATCTCTGAATCCATGGGCAGTTACGCCTATGGCTTTTTATTCCTGCTGATACCGCTTGGCATTGCGCTGTTATTGTTATTGGGTACGCGCAAGGCGTTTTAGGGAAAAACGCGCCAAACCCGCCCTATTTTTTAATCGACAACATTTATCCCAAGCGGAAAAAAACCGGTTCATACTTGAAAAACGCATGAACCGGTTTTTGTTACGGGCTTGCATATTAACAGCAAGCCCTTGGGCATTCCTGGCAAGCCGGATTAAACCACACCCGGCCTTACCAAAGGTTTACCACAAGTAGGTAACGCTGGCACCGCCACCGGCACCGCCACGGCCTGAACCGCTAACCGCACCTTTAAGCAGCCACTTTCCGTTCTCGGAGACGGTAGAAAGACCCACCGCATAGCCGGCCTCACCACGCCATGTACCGCCACCGACTGAGAACGCGCTTTGACCCGGCTGATAAGCCTGACCAAGCGTTGCGACCGCAGTCGCTGCTGCCGCACCGGCATCGGCACGTTTTTCGGCACGACGGATATCACCCTTCAAGGAATTGGTGGCGCCAGCAATCATCTCCTGGGCCTGCTGGACGTTAACGGCATCGGTCGGGCCTTTACCAGCCGCCACCCCACTAATTACACGAGCCTCACCGTTGCTGTTGGCAAAGTTGACTTCCGTACCATCGGTATTGCCACCTACGGAAATAACCCGGCTGCCTGGGTCCTGACGCACCAAACCAACTGACGTGTTGTTATTGATTTGATCCTGCAAACTGGCGACTGAGGTATTCAGACTTGTCAAGGCACCGCCGACATTATCAAAGGTTACCGCTTTTTTGCTGCCATCCTGCTGAATTTCCTGCAGTGCATAAAGCGGATTAACGAATGTGCCATCATCATTGGCTTTTGCTCCACCACCCAACGCACTGGCTGTAAATTGACTGCTGGCTTTCACCTGCTGATTGGTCGCATGCAATTGCTTGCCTGTTACGGCATCTGAACTGGTGGCGGAAAGCTCACCATCAGCAATACCCGTCAGTTTTCTGACTCCGGCAGTACCGGTAAAGTCAACAGACGAACCCGCAACTTCGCTACCTACGGTAATCTTGTCTGCCGCTGAATCAAACTTGACAATACCCGCGGCGCCATTTTTAATATCGGTAATGTCGCCTTCAATCGTAGTAACACGACCGTCCAGATTGGTGATATCACCTTTAATGTTAGTGATATCACCCTCAATCGTGGTAATACGGTTTGTATTGGAAGTAACACGACCGTCCAGGTTAGTCAGCGCACCACCCACATTATCAAATGAGGCACCACCGATGTCATAGACTGGTCCTGTAACGACGCCATTCGTATCAATCGATGCCCCCCCCCCAAAGCTGTCAGCGCATCGGCAACCGCAACATTAGTGGTATTCAATTGATCGCCCGTTACAGCCTCGGAACTGCCTGCCGCCACGTTGCCATTGGCAATACCTGTCAGCTTGCGTACGCCAGCAGTACCGGCAAAATTGACCTCTGTTCCATCAGTGTCACCACCTACCGTAATAACGCGTGTGGTGGCGTTCTGCTTAACAATACCTAGCGTACCATTTGTAATATTGGTGATATCTGTCTGTATATTAGATATATCACCTTTAATCGTCGTGATTTCTGTTGTATTGGAAGCAACACGACCATCAAGATTGGTCAGCGCATCTTCCACACCGGTAACGGTAACTTTGGTTCCACTATCGGTACCATCATCAAGCTCGTACTCTGGTGCGCTCACAGCACCGGTTGTCGGGTCTACCGTTGAACCACCGCCCAATGCATCGGCCACAGATTTGCTGCTGGTAAACAGCTGGTCACCGGTTATGGCATCGGTGCTGCCTGCCGCTACGCTGCCATTGGCAACACCGGTCAGTTTGCGTACGCCATCCGTACCGGTAAAGTCAACAATCGTACCACCTGTCGCCACACCCACCGTAATCGGTGCTGTGCCATTCGCCTGTTGAACCAAACCGGAAGTACCATTCATCAGGTTGGTGATATTAGTGGTATTGCTATCAACACGAGTGTCCAGATTCAGTAACGCATCACCCACACTAGTCTGGGTACCTGCAATGAAATCATAGCCGACGTTGGTCAGGTTACCATCAACATCAACCACCGCATTGCCACCCAATGCAGCAGCCAGGTCAGAAGTGGAACGATACAGCTGGGCCCCATTAATGGCTTCGGTACTGCTTGCACTTACCTCACCATCCTTAAGATTGCTAATGGTTGTGCCACCCGCACCCGCCAGATTAATGGCAGTTTTAGTTGCATCAGTATAGGTTACGGCATTGGCCGTCAAATCACCCAAATCGTTGGTAATATCGGTAATATCGCCTTCTATATTGGTAATACGGCCTGTATTGGACGTTACACGACCATCCAGGTTGCCCAGGGCACCGCCTACGTTATCGAAGCTTGTTGTCACGCCCGTGTTGGTGCCATCATCCAGCACATATGAAGGGGCGGTCACAGTACCGCTGACAGGATCCACCTGTGCACCACCCCCTAGGGCGGCCAGGGTTGAATCAAGATTTGCATTGGTCGCAGCCAGCTCAGTATTGGTGTTAAACAACTGGTTACCGGTTACGGCATCGGTACTGGTTGCAGACAGCTCACCATCTTTCAATCCAGTCAACGTACGCACGCCATCTGTACCGGTAAAGTCAACAACCGTACCGTCAGTTTCACTGCCTACCGTAATGTTGCGTGTGGTGGCATCCTGCTTAACAATACCGGTCTCACCATTAATGATGGAGGTAATATCGCCCTCAATATTGGTAATGCTTGTTTCATTGGCAGCCACACGACCAGCCAGATTACCCAGTGCACCACCCACATTATCAAATGCCGGCAAGGTTGCATCAACGGCATAGCTCGGCGCTGAGATGGTGCCATCGGCATTGACCGCTGCACCACCACCTAAAGCAGTTGCAATAGACTGGTTACCCGCATAAAGCTGAGCCCCATTAATGGCGTCGCTGCTGGTTGCATTCACGGCACCGGCTTGCACATTGGTAATGGTTGTCCCGGTTGCACCACCCAAGGTAACCATGGACTTGTCAGCGCCATCATACTGGACCGCATTATCACTTAATGTGGCAATACTCTGATTGGTTGCATTCAATTGCTTGCCGGTGACCGCATCGGTACTGGTTGCAGACAGCTCACCGTCAGCAATTCCCGTCAATTTACGAGTTTGTGCTGCTATGTTAGTAAAATCTACCACGGTACCCGCGCTATCCTTACCTACCGTAATGGGCGCCAGATTATCAGCCTGCTGAACCAAACCCAGACCTGTTGAGATGGCTAATTGATGTAATTGACCACCGTTAATGGCATCGGTGCTGCCAGCAGCAACAGTACCATCAGCCACGTTAGTGATTTTACGCTCATTTCCAACAGAACCTACAGAAACGGTATTGGCGACTGTGGCAACGGAACCATTGCCCAGCGCTACCGAGTTCGTCGCATTGGCTTGGGCTCCGGCACCAAGGGCTGTTGAGCCTTCGCCTGTGGCTTGTGCGCCAGTACCAAGGGCTGTTGCATTTAAATTGGAAGACAAGGCATCAGCGCCCACTGCAACAGAACCTTCTCCATACGCTTTTGCCGCCTCCCCAAAAGCGATTGCTTTTGATTGAGTGGCTTCAGAATAATTACCAAATGCGATTGAAGTGAAATCTGCTGCTGATGACACAGCGGCAGCACCGGCAGCATCAGAGCCCAAACCGGATATTTTGTTACCGCCGATGGCGATACCGGCTGGGTCAGTTAAATTTAAGGAGTCGGCTGTAAGATTACAATCATCATTTGGAGCAACCACCTGGCCATTCTCATTTAGCACATCAAGTCTGATGGGATCGCCATTAGCGGCACTTGCAAGAATCCCAGTCAGATCAAGCGAAAGAGGCCCCGGAACAATAGCCGACACCAGCGGCAAGGCTCCTAAAATAGTTGAAATAGGGCCTAGCAACCCATTTACAGTGGTTTCTATAGGAGTAACAACAGGAACCAGCACCTCACCCACAATGTCAGTAACCACACTTCGTGGCAAACTGACGCCTGCACAAGCACTTACCAACTGCGCCTGCGCAGACCCCATCGCTCCAAACCCCAAAGCGGCAGACAACGCTGTTGCAGCCAGTACTTTATTTCCTTTTTTGCCCTTGTTTTTTGTGTTTTCAGAAACCGCTACATAGGTTCCTGTTTGTTCATTAAAAATGCTTTTGTAAATCCTGTTCATCCTCAAATCCTTTTTAATACCAGACAGATACGAGTCTTCGCTGCCTTAGCTGACCATTCCCATCAATCATATAAAAAAAAATGAAGGACTTGCATTAAATTACTTTTATGGCTATTCCTGATGTTTTGTAAAATAAAAAAAACTCATTACAAATCAATTAGTTACGAATTTTTCTAATTTTAATGATAATCATTGACTTTTCATTTCCTTACAATAATGATTGATTACTGTCTTATATAAACAACTCCTTGAATCTTAAATTTTTCTTTTGGTGAATTATCAAAATAAAAAGCCTGAATTTCAATATTGAAATTCAGGCTTTGACCATTTCCAAAAAGCCCCGCTTTCCCGGCAGGACTTTTAAAGATCATTGATTGGGCTAGAAATTAGTCAACCAGTTTAACGTCACCTTTCATAATGGCAGAATGGCCAGGGAAAGAGCAGAAAAAGGTGTAATCGGTATCAGCCACCAGATCTTTCACAGGGAAAGTAACGCTTGTGGATTCACCGCCACCAATCAGTTTGGTGTGGGCTACAATACGCTCATCGCCTTCTTTGACATAATCTTTGGCCGCACCCGCTGCAATGCCGTCGGTAGCAACCGCTTGCATGTCTTCAGTTTTGGTAATAACAACGTTATGACCCATGGCAGCCGCAGGCAATTTACCTACGTGCTTCATGTTAATGGTAAATTCTTCGCATGTTTTACTAATGGAAATTTCTTTCGTGTTGAATTGCATGGCATCGTTCGATTCGATGTCTACAACACACTCGGCTGCCAATACAGGGGTTGCAGCAACAGACAGAACAGCAGCAAGCGCCAATTTTTTGAAAGACATATATTTCTCCTGTGAATAAAACTTTTATACTTTCGTATCATACGATAAGTAATAAGCTAATGTTCAATATTAAACACTATTTTTGATTAATAGTTGAGTAAAATAGTAATAATTTTTGATAAAAATCAAGGGAATACCCTAGGATTTTTTAGCATGAGTGTAGATTGGTACTATACTGGCCGGTTGCGAATTATTTATTAACAACTCAAACAAATTGCATTAGTTAGATCAATCTTAGTTAGATCAATCTTAGCTCGATCCATCAAAAATAGATTCCGCCTAAAACAAAAAACCCTCACTCTTAAGAGTAAGGGTTTGCATTTTTGCTGATTCAGTTTTAAACCGAATGGTGCTCATGGCGAGACTCGAACTCGCACAGCTTTCGCCACTACCCCCTCAAGATAGCGTGTCTACCAATTCCACCACATGAGCATAAAACGTGTTCTGGAAAGCATTAAATTATAACGCATTTTCCAGAAAATTGTTATTGTTGCGTACTTTCTGCTGTTTTTTCAGACTCCGGCACCAATTCTGTTGGTGTTTCTACAACAGTTTCAGCGGGGGCAGCCGGAACTGCAATATCAGCAGCAGGAGCCACTGGCAAGGCAGGATTCTGTGGTTGAAAACCTTCCATTAAACCACTGCTTGTTTGACTTGTCGCTGAATCGGGCGATGAATTGCCCAAATAAGCAAGACCTGCGGTGGCCGCAAAAAACAGCACAGCCACCCATTTGGTTAAGCGCGAAAAAAAGTTTGCCGCACCGGTGGCCCCAAACAAACTGCCTGCGGAACCACTTCCAAAGGAAGAGCCCATATCGGCGCCTTTGCCCTGCTGCAGCAACACGAGCACAATGACGCTTAACGCAGCAATCACCTGTACTACGGTTAGCAATGGATATAAATATGAAGGCATAAAAGTAAAACTCCAAAAATATTAAGCAGTAGCAATATTCAAAAATTCTTCGGCAACCAAGGCGGCACCACCCACCAATGCACCATCAATGTCGCTCATGGCAAACAGACTGGCCGCATTGGCAGCCTTGACACTGCCACCATACAGAACCTGGACATTTCCGGCACCCACCGTGTTTAACTGGGCACGGATATAAGCATGCACTTCCTGAGCCTGCTCAGGTGAAGCGGTAAGACCGGTACCAATTGCCCAGACCGGCTCATAGGCAATAACCATTTTATTGACCGCCTGCTCACCCAGAGCAAGCACCGGAGCCAGCTGCGCCTGAATGACCGCCAGGGTTTTTTCCTGTTCACGATCCTGCAGGGTTTCACCCACACAAACCACAGGTGTAATATTGTGAGCCAAGGCAGCCTGCGCTTTCAAGGCCACCTGTTCGCTGGTTTCCCCATGCAGGGCACGACGCTCGGAATGACCCACCAGTACCCAGGTACAATTGAAGTCATTCAGCATGGTCGCAGACACTTCACCGGTAAATGCACCGGACTCCTGCAGGCTGACATCTTGTGCACCCCAGGATACCGGGCTATCGGCCAATGCCTGCGATACCTGCCCCAGATAGGGAAAAGAAGGACAAACAGCAATTGTACAGTTAACAGGCGCTGTGGCATTTTCCACACCTTCACGAATGCCTTTCAAAAGCACTTCATTGGCAGCCAGGCTGCCATTCATTTTCCAGTTCCCAATAACCAGTCGCTGACGCGTTTTTGCTGTTGTCATAGTTAAGTCCGGCTTGTGTAAATATATACGGGTTAAATTTAATTAACCCAGTATTCTAACCCGTATATGGCCGATTTGTCTTTAATTTTCAAAAGTCAAAATAATTTTACCAATCTGCTCCCCCGCATCCATCATCGTGTGCGCCTCTACGACTTTTTCGAAGGGAAAGGTGGCATGAATAACGGGCTTGATTTTGCCTGCTTCAAGCAATGGCCATACATGTTTTTGCAAAGACCGGGCAATTTCTGTTTTAAACGCAGGCGAACGTGGTCGCAGGGTTGAACCGGTAATGGTAAGGCGACGACGCATTAACTGATTGGTATCAATCGTTGCCTTGCTGCCCCCCAATTGGGCAATAATCACAATGCGGCCGTCATCGGCCAGACTATTGATATTGCGATTGACATATTCACCAGACACCATATCCAGAATGACGTTAACACCCTTGCCGTTGGTAAGGGCTTTGATTTCCTCAACAAAATCCTGGGTTTTATAGTTAATACCCTTGTTGGCACCCAATGCCTCAACCGCCTTGACACGTTCATCGCTACCCACGGTCGCATAAACGGTATTGCCAAAAGCTCGCGCCAATTGAATCGCGGTTGTACCGATACCGCTGGCACCACCATGCACCAGCAAGGCTTCATCTTTAGCCAGGGCACCGCGATCAAACACGTTGGTCCAGACCGTAAAGTACGTTTCGGGCAAACCGGCCGCTTCTATATCGCTTAAACCCTTGGGAATAGGCAGACAGTTGCCAGCAGGGGCCGCACAGTATTCGGCATAACCACCACCAGGCGTAAGGGCACACACCCTGTCACCAATTTTAAGATCAGTTCCGGAAACATCGCCTTCCACAATAACACCCGCCACTTCCAGGCCGGGCAAATCAGAAGCATCCGCCGGTGGAGGATAAGAACCTTTGCGCTGGAACACATCCGGGCGATTAATGCCTGCGGCACTTACTTTAATCAAAACCTCACCGGCTTTTAGCACCGGTTTCTCACGTTCCACCACAGTCAGTACTTCGGGCCCACCCGGCTGTGAGATTTCAATTGCTTTCATTGTCTTCTTCCTTTTTATATAAGATCAGGGTAATCAAGCGCTCTATTCTAGCAGGCTCAGGCAGACACAAGGTGTTTGGACAAGACTTTAGGCACACACCAAATCCCCAAAAAATGCACAGACCATAAAAAACACGATGAACATTAAAAAGGGAGCTGTGATCAGCCCCCTCCTTGATGATGCCTTATGAATTGACCAGCATTTAGACTGAAACGCTTTCCAGTCGTGGCGCAATCATATTTTCAGGACGCAAAATATCGGCCAGTACCTTTTCATCAAGCAGGTTTTCCTCTTTGACCAACTCAAGCACACCACGTCCTGTTTCCAGCGCTTTTTTAGCAATGCGCGTTGAGTTTGCATAGCCAATAAACGGATTCAGGGCAGTTACCAGGCCAATTGAATTTTCGGCCAAAGCACTGCAATGTGCCTCATTGGCAGTAATACCATCAATACACAATTCCCGCAGCATATCCATCGCGCGCGACAACAGGCCAATGGAGTCAAACATCTTGTAAGCAATCAGGGGCTCCATCACGTTCAACTGAAGTTGTCCGGCTTCGGAGGCCATGGTGACGGCAACATCATTACCGATAATTTCGAAAGCAATCTGATTGACCGCTTCTGGAATGACCGGATTCACCTTGCCGGGCATGATGGAACTGCCTGGTTGACGGGCGGGCAGATTGATTTCATTAATACCAGTGCGAGGACCACTGGAAAGCAAACGCAAGTCATTACAGATTTTGGACAGTTTGACTGCAGTGCGCTTAAGCATGCCAGACAGCAGCACAAAGTCACCCATATCGTAAGTGGCTGCCACCAGATCAAAAGACGACTTCATGGGCTGACCGCTGATTTCAGCCAATTGCTTAACCACCAACTGCTGGTAACGGGGATCGGTATTAATGCCTGTACCAATGGCGGTACCACCCAAATTAACCGCTGTTAACAAATTGGCCGCCACTGAGCGCAACAAGGGCAGATCATCCGCCAAAGTGGAAGCGAAAGCCTTGAATTCCTGTCCCAGTGTCATGGGAACCGCATCCTGAAGCTGGGTCCTGCCCATTTTAAGGATATGCTCGAATTCATTGGCCTTGGCAACAAATGAGGCTGCGAGCTTATCGAGACTGACCAACAAAGACTCATGACTGAACAACAAACCGAGACGAATGGCGGTTGGGTAAGTGTCATTGGTGGATTGAGACATGTTCACGTCATTATTGGGATCCAGATACTGGTACTCACCCTTGGCATGATTCATTGACTCAAGACCGATATTGGCAATCACTTCATTGGCATTCATATTGGTGGAAGTACCTGCTCCACCCTGGATCATATCCACCACAAACTGGTCATGAAACTCGCCCGCGACAATTCGTTGACAGGCTTTTTTGATAGCCTCGCATTTTTCCCCGGAAAGATAACCCAGTTCGCAATTGGCTTGCGCGGTTGCCTGTTTAACCATGGCAAAGGCATTGATGAAATCAGGATAGTGAGACAATGGAATACCGGAAAGCTTGAAGTTTTCAATTGCTCTTAATGTTTGGACACCATAATAAACATCATCAGGAACCTCTTTCGTTCCCAATAAATCTTTCTCTATACGGTACGACTTATTAGTTGACATATTAAATAGAAATACACAAAAAACGACTTACGTCGCGTTAATAAAAAAAAAGAAGATGGTCCATACTAACAAATTTGATACTGCACGGACACCCAAACACAAAAAACGCTCCCCCTCCTGACGGGCAATCTTTGTATTGACCTGCTTACATCTACATTGCATCTCTGCTTGCAAAAAGCAATAAAAAACCCCGGACCATTGCTGAATCCGGGGTTTTGCATACTGGCGGAAGCTGTGAGATTCGAACTCACGGAGGGCGCAAACCCTCGCCGGTTTTCAAGACCGGTGCATTCAACCGCTCTGCCAAGCTTCCTTTTTTCTCTCTGGTGCACTCGGCCGGAATCGAACCGGCACGGGCGCAATGCCCGAGAGATTTTAAGTCTCTTGTGTCTACCTATTTCACCACGAGTGCGACACACTTAAGAAAGAAGAAATATAGCATGACAATTTAAACCCTGTCTATACAGTACGATTAAAATCATATTTTCCTGTGAAAATCATGACATTTTTACAACAACATTAAAAACACCCTATAAAATCCGTTACAAAACCATTGAAACACAAACAATAAAGCCCTTTTTATTTCAATCGGTTCCAAATAGACCGATTTTTAATGATTACTTTCATTTGGGTGGCCTTAAGAAACAAATTCGAAATGGGCATTGCCTGATAATGAGTTTATAGTGCTGTACGGTAAAGTTTCAGCTCACTTACCTTTGCGTGAGGTTCAACATGAAAAAAATTCTTGCGGTATTGGCTCTGACCATTGGCCTTGCCGGCTGCGTTATTGATGATGGCTATGGTTATTATGATGATTACTATAGCCCGGGGTACAGCAACGGGTACGGGTATGGTTACGCCAACTCTTACACCACGGTCAATAACTACCGCTATTATGACAATAACCGCCGTCGCTGGGTAACGCGCAACCATGCTGATCAGAAACGATACTGGGACAATAATCGGAAACACACCGATCGCAATAACTGGAATCGCAGACCCGATCGTGACCGCCACGATGCAAAACCAAACACACCTTCCCGTGAATGGAGAAAAAACAGCAACCAAAACAATCGCCGCATTGAACAACACCAGAACACCAGTCGCCGCCCCGATTTCAACAGGATTGAGAGGTCGCGCTTACTCCCACCAGCTGAAAGAAACTTTGAAAATCGCTCTGAGTCGCGTCGCCGGGACAACAACAGTCGCTAACAATAAAGCCAAATTCCAATACTGACAGGAGTATCCATGAAAAAACTATTACTGCCCTTTTTTGCTGCTGCCACTTTAGGCATGGGAACAGCTGCCAATGCACAAATTAATGTTGACATTGGAATAGGATTACCTGGAGTCGTTGTAGAAAGGCCGCATCGCCATTACGCTCCCCCACCGGTAGTTTATGTAGAACGCCCCCGCCATATCCGTCCAAGATCTGTTTATTATTACGATGATCACCCAAGACACAGCCGCAAATACCACAAGAAACACTTCAAAAAACACGGACACCCACACCACAGGCATTACCGTGGCAGGGATTAATGCCTGGCATTAGCCCGTTAGTACCATGGCTATTAACGGGTCTGTTCACCTCCCCCATGGACGGGGAAAGCAAGTCCGCTGATCTGTCCTCATGTTGTTTTTTTACATTTTTTATAACATTTTCATTTCATGACTTGCAAAAATAGATATTTTTATGTCATAATTCTTTCTTCGCTGCTTAACACAGTAAAGAAACAAGTCGGGGCATAGCGCAGCCTGGTAGCGCATCTGGTTTGGGACCAGAGGGTCGTAGGTTCGAATCCTACTGTCCCGACCATAAATTCCCAAGAATATCAAAAATCAGCCGCTTGACAGTTATTGAACTGAAGCGGATTTTTTGCGTCCAGTCCTTCAGTCCATTTACTCTGTTGCCTGACACCCACACGCATTCTGATATATATCAAATTGTTTTTAGAATAAAAATCCCCAATCCTTTTTCTTCCCTTAAACATATATACATTTATTTACCAAAGAAATAAACTTAAACACGTTAAGCGATTGCGCAATCTGCATGTGCTTTTGCCTGTATAAAAATAAAAATCCAAAAACACACGATTTATTTTTATTTTCTACTTCAAGGATAGTAACAATGTTGCATTTAAAGAAAACCGTGCTGGCCGCTGGTCTTGCAATGGGTTTTCTGGGCTTTAATACCCAGGCAGAAGAAAGCAAATACCCTGAACGACCCGTCAATATGGTCATCCCTTTTACAGCGGGCGGCCCTACCGATAATGTCGCGCGCTCTTTGGCTGAAGCCATGCGTACCCAGCTTGGGGAAACGGTTGTTGTTGAAAACAAGGCTGGCGCAGGTGGCACCATCGGCACAACTCATGTCGCCCACCAAAAGCCAAACGGTTACAATATTTTGCTCATGCATATCGGGTTTTCAACCGCCCCATCCCTATATAAAAACCTGGGTTACGATCCCGTCAAAAGCTTTGAGCCCATTGGCATGATTGTCGATGTCCCCATGACCATTATTGCCCGCGAAGATTTTCCGGCCAATAACATGAAAGAACTGGTTGAATATGTCAAGGCACACAAAGACGAAGTTACCCTGGCCAATGCCGGTGTTGGTGCTGCCAGCCATCTATGTGGCACCATGTTGATGTCTGCCCTTGATGTAGACCTGCTAACCATTCCCTATAAAGGCGCTGCCCCAGCCATGAACGATCTGCTGGGCAAACAGGTAGACTTGCTGTGTGACCAAACCACCAACACATCACAACAAATCCTGGGCAAAAAAGTTAAAGCTTATGCCATTACCAGTGCAGAACGCTCTCCTACCCTGCCCGATCTGCCAACCATGCAGGAAGAAGGCTTCAAGGATTTTCAGGTAGGTATCTGGCACGCATTGTGGGCACCGGCCGGTACTCCCAAGCCTGTCCTGGAAAAGCTTGAATCAGCACTGGCTGGTGCTTTAAAAGATCCAAAATTCAAGGAACGCATGGACCAGCTGGGTGCCACCGTACTTGAAAACGATGCCCATCCAGCCGCTTTACAAGCCAAGGTTGAGCAACAAATCCCGGTATGGGCGGAGCTGTTTAAAAAAGCAGGCGTTGAACCACAATAAGCCTGTTAACCGTATTTTTTCAGCCGCTTTTATCACAGGCATGAAAACCAAATAAACATTATGCAGTCACGTAACCGGAGAAAACCAATACGTGACTGTATTTTGTTTTCGGGCTATTCCCGCATACCGCCTGTTTACCTTTCCACCAACAAACCCGCCATCCGTTGTACTTTCCGCCTTAAATCTTCCAGCGAACCATCATTGACCACACTGAATGAAAGCGCTTCCCAACCCGCTGATACCGGCTCAAACCTGTCCGCCTGTGCATGCAATACCTCTACAGTGGCGTCCGATGGGTCTTTACCTTCCTGCGCTCTTTGAACAATACGGTTTTGCATGATGCGCTCGGGTGCCTCGCAGCTGATCAGCCTGAATGGCACATCCAAGCAGTTGGCAAGATCCTGAAACAAGCCCCGGTCGGACTGCCGCAAAAAAACAGCATCAACAACCACAACAAATCCGGCCTGCAACAGTTTTTCAGCAAGCTCAAGCAGGCGTGCGTATACCCGCTGGCTGGTCTCGGGCGCATAAAGGACGTCTTTATTCACATCCTGGCCACTTTTCAACGCTTTCCTGAACAGGCGCTTACGTTCAGTATCGGAGCGCAAGCGAATACCACCCATCTGGTCAGCCAGCATTTGCGCCACGGTAGACTTGCCCGAACCACTTAAGCCATACACCAGTACCAGGGCCCGCTGCGTTGCGCAAGACACGAAATGCCTGGCCAAGCGCCAGTATTGACTGAATTTTTCGTTCTTGCCTTGCATTAAGGCAATTTTGGCCCTGACCAAAGCCCGGTAGGCCGCATATTCTGGCAAAAGCCGTACCCCTTCATAGTCTCCACTTTCTTCCAGATAAGTATTCAGCAGGCGCGAGGCCAGCTCGGGCAAGCGATTGGCCAGCAAATCCATATATGCAAAGGCCAAATCATTCATGACATCGATATTGCTTAAACTGTCGTCAAACTCAAGCGCATCAAAGGCCATGACCCGGTCTTGCCAAAGCACAATATTCCCCAGATGCAAATCACCGTGGCAGGGCCTGAAAAAGCCTTGTTCAATTCGCTGCCTGCGCCATGGAAGGTGGCATTCAAACGTTGCCTTCAAGTCTTCCCTGAAACTCGTCCACTCCGCTGCTTCCGGCATGGTTGAAAAAAGCGGATGGGACTTGATTTCATCAAAACTTTCAAGCAGCCAGTCTAATGTGCTTTTTCCATTGGCCACCGTACCAGGCAGACGTGGCAAAGATTCATGAAAACAGGCCAAATGCCGCGCCAGTGTTTCCACCAGTGGGAACGTCAGTCTTCCTTCACGCGCCATCACGGCAAATTCCTGGCGGCTGTCAAAACGGCGCATTTTCACCAGCCAGTCGATCACACCTTCCTGACCGTCAATATCCGGAGCCTGCGGACTACCTGTTACCGGCAAAACAGCCAGATATAACTCTGGCGCCGTGCGCTGGTTGATGGCCAATTCTTTCAGGCAGTAATGATGCCGGTTTTCCAGCGTGGAAAAATCCAGAAACGGCAACTTAAGCGGTTTTTTCAGTTTATAGGCAAACTCACCAGCCAGAATAATGGTTGAAATATGGGTTTGCGTAACCACAACCTGCGCCCCTGTCTGCGCTTGAAGTTTTTGACGCAATCCTTCGACCATCAGCGCATGCCTGTCCAAGCTATCATCCTGTTGCTGCAAATCCGTCATGTCTGACATCCATTTTAATAAGAAGGCTTGAAAGACAAGAGTCTAAGCCCGTTTAAAACCACCAGCAGACTGGCACCCATATCGGCAAAAACTGCCATCCACATAGTCCCCATTCCGCCCAAGGTTAACAGCAAGAACACCAGTTTAATACCCAGCGCCCAAACAATATTTTGCACCAACACCCGATATGTCACACGGGATAATTCAATAAAGCACGGTATTTTACGCAAATCATCATCCATCAGCGCAACATCGGCCGTTTCAATGGCCGTATCCGTGCCCATGGCTCCCATGGCAAAACCGATCTCGGCCCGTGCCAGGGCGGGTGCATCATTGATCCCATCTCCCACCATACCCACCATGCCTGATTTTTGCAATTCAGCAATTACATCCAGCTTGTTTTCCGGCATTTGCTGTCCAAGCGCACGATCTATACCTACCTGGCGGGCGATGGTTTGCACGGTTTGCGAATTGTCGCCTGACAACATGATTGTTTTAACGCCCTGCTCATGCAGTCGCTGAATGGCTTGCCGACTATCGGGCCTGACCGTATCCGCCACCGCAAAGACGGCCATTACCCGGTTCTGGCAACACAGCAAGACAACTGTTTTACCCTGGCTTTCAAAAGTATGTACGGCTTGTATTACCGAGGCATTAAGCAAACCCTGTTCAAGCGCACGCCGTGGGCTTTCAAGCATATATCCCACACCATTAATGACACCTTGCACACCCCGGCCAGGCAAAGCCTGAAAACCCTCAACCGGATAGGCCAGCACACCGTCTTTGCGGGCAGCCTGCGCGACCGCCATGGATACCGGATGATCGGACAGGCCTGCCAGACTGGCGGCTATTCTTCGCGCTTCCGTTTCGTCCAGACTGGCCTTCTCCTGACCCACACGCCCTCCCGAAACCTGCGTAACCGCCAACTTTTCAGGCATCAGCATCATGTCGGTTTGCACCGGCTTGCCTTGTGTGAGGGTTCCTGTTTTATCCAGCGCCAGCCAACGCAGTTTCCGGCCTTTTTCCAGATAGGCAGCCCCCTTAACCAGCACACCATGTCGGGCCGCAGCGGTTAAACCACTTACCAGGGTAACCGGTGTTGAAATAACCAGGGCGCAGGGACAGGCAATCACCAACAACACCAGTGCCATATAGATGGCATCAAGCCAGGCGGTTCCCAGGACAAAGGGCATAAAAACGGCCACCAACAAGGCCAGCAGACAAACCGCAGGCGTATAATATTTGGCAAACTGGTCCACAAACCGTTGCAAGGGTGCTTTGCTTGCCTGGGCCTGTTCCACTACCCGTATAATCCGGGCCAAGGTACTGTTTTCAGCCAAAGTACCCACCCTGAACTCGAGCAGACCACTTTGATTGATGGTACCGGCATACAGCTCATCACCCTGCCGCTTGTCAACAGGCATGCTTTCACCCGTAATGGGCGCCTGATCCACCGTGGAATACCCCTTGACAACCGTTCCGTCAAGCGGAATCCGCTCTCCCGGACGGACCTGCACAAGCGTCCCGGTTCCTACCTGCCCAACCGGCAATTCCTGCCAGCCTTTATCCGCCAGATAAACCCAGGCGGTTTGCGGCACCATTTGCAACAGACCGCTCACGGCATGACGGGCACGATCCAGTGACCTGGCTTCCAGCAACTCGGCGATACTGAACAGCACCATCACCATGGCAGCTTCGGGCCATTGCCCGATCAACAATGCACAGCTGACCGCAATCGTCATGAGTGCATTGATGTTTAACTGCCAGTTGCACAAGGCAATAACACCCTTGCGGTAAGTGCCCAGACCCGATAAAAATACGGCCAGCACCGCCAGCAAGGCAGAAAATAGCCATGGCCCTTCTACCCAATGAATGACTTCTGAAGAAATGGCCAAAATGGCGGCCACAGGCAGTTTCCAGCCAAACGGAAAGCGGCTTTTCCGCATGCTGTTTTTGCCAGCCACTACATCCGTTTCGGCAGTCTCTGGCTCGAAGCCCAAGGATTTAATCGCCTCAAGAATTGCATCCAGGGCCTGAGGTTGATGCACGACCAACAATTCACGCTGCATCAAATTAAAGCTCATGGTCATGACCCCCGCAGTATTCTCAAGCCGGCTCCTTATGAGCCGCTCTTCGGTTGGACAATCCATTTGCATGATACGAATGGGGGTATGCACGGCATTACCCACCACCTGCCGGGAGGGCAAATCCCTGAACCCCTCTTTGGATTCATGATGAGCATGACCAGACTTATGATCGTGCCCGTGCCCGTGCTCGTGCTCATGAACATGTTCATGTTCATGTTCATGTTCATGCTTATTATTATGTTGCTGGCAACAGCCTGCCATAACGTACTCCACTTATCCGGTTATTCATTTATAATGATTAAACACCTTGTAGCAACTACAAGGTCAAGTGTTTTCAGGAGTCAGCAATGAAAATAGGTGAATTGGCCAGTTTGCTCAACTGCAAAACGGAAACTATTCGGTATTACGAGAAAGAAGGCTTGTTACCCAAACCCGAGCGTAATGCCAGCAATTATCGTCACTATGGTGAGGCACATGTTAAACGCTTGCGGTTTATCCGCAATTGTCGCTCACTGGATATGACACATGACGAGATTCGCACTCTGCTAATGGTGCAGGATGTAAGCAATGGCAACTGCGCCTGCTTTAGCCAGGTGATCGAAGAACACCTGGGACATGTGGATGCCCGTATTCAGGAGCTATTGCACCTGAAAGAGCAACTGATTGACTTGAGAAAGCAATGTGAAACCGCGCAGGCGGTGGAAAACTGTGGCATTTTCAGGCAGCTTTCCACGATGGAAAGCACCGAACCACCTACACGCCATTCACATTTATAGCAACATTAACCGAAACGGCCGGTAATGTAATCTTCAGTTTCCTTGCGCTGTGGTTTAACAAAGATTTTCTCTGTCTCACCAAACTCCATCAGCTCGCCCAGGTACATATAGGCAGTGTAGTCGGAACAACGGGCTGCCTGCTGCATGTTATGGGTCACGATGGCAACGGTATAGTCTTTTTTCAACTCGGTAATCAATTCCTCGATTTTTACGGTTGAAATAGGATCAAGTGCCGAACAAGGCTCATCAAGCAATAACACCTCGGGTTTGATGGCCACACCACGTGCAATACACAAGCGCTGTTGCTGACCACCCGACAAGCCGTTACCACTTTGACCGAGCTTGTCTTTCACTTCATTCCACAAAGCCGATTTAGTCAAGGCCCATTCAACCCGCTCGTCCATTTCAGCCTTACTGAGTTTTTCAAACAACTTGACACCAAAAGCGATGTTGTCATAAATACTCATGGGAAACGGCGTAGGTTTTTGGAAAACCATCCCCACTTTTGCACGAATCAATGAAATATCGGTATTGGTGGTAAGCAGGTTTTCACCATCAAGGTTGATCTCACCTTCTGCACGCTGCCCTGGATACAATTCGAACATGCGGTTGAAGGTACGCAACAGGGTAGACTTGCCACAGCCCGAAGGACCAATGAAAGCAGTTACCTTGTTACGGGCAATACGCATGTTTACGTCTTTGATCGCGTGAAAACCACCATAATAAAAATTCAGGTTTTTAACTTCGATCTTTGTCTCATCGACTGGAACCAAATTTTCCATTTCAATTTCCTAAAATCTGTATATCGATAATCTGTTTACTTACGGAACAAACTGCGAGCCAGGATATTCAGGCCCAATACCAGCAGGGTAATCAGGGTTGCTCCTGCCCAGGCCAGCTCGTTCCAGTCTTTAAAGGGACTGGCCGCGTATTGATAAATAACCACTGGCAGGTTGGCCATTGGTGCATTCATGTTCCAGCTCATGAACTGGTTGGACAATGCGGTAAACAGCAAGGGAGCCGTTTCACCCATAATGCGGGCCACTGCCAGCAAAATGCCGGTAATAATGCCTGAGCGCGCAGCACGGTAACAAATCATGGTCACAATACGCCATTTGGGGCAACCCAACGCAGCAGCGGCTTCACGCAGGCTGTTTGGCACCAGCAAAAGCATGTTGTCGGTGGTGCGCACAACGACCGGAATAACCAGAATGGATAAGGCCAGCGCTCCTGCCCAACCGGAGTAATGACCCACATTGGACACATACAAGGAGTAAATGAACAAACCGATAATAATGGAAGGGGCTGATAGCAGGACATCGTTCAGGAAACGGGTAGCCGGTGCCAACCAGCCACGGCTGCCATATTCGGCCAGATAGGTGCCTGCCATGATGCCAATAGGCGTGCCAATAATGGTGCCCACCGCCGACATAAGCACGGAACCAAGTATGGCGTTGGCCAAGCCTCCCGAATCACCCGGTCCGGGGGTGATTTCGGTAAACAGGGTAAAGGATAAGGATGCACCACCTTTAAGCAGCAAGGTAAGAATAATCCAGAAAAGCCAGAACAAGCCGAAAACCAGTGTAATGGAAGACAGCGTTAACATGACTTTATTGATTTTGCTACGTTTTCTATACAGGGCGTTATCGTTGTTAAGCAACGACTTCACAGGCACAGATGCATTCAATGTAGATTGTGTATTCATTTTTTGTATCCGGTACGCTTAGGATTTCTTGCCTTCACCCCTGGCTGCACGAGCGAGCAATAAGCGGGAAAGTGCCAAAACAATGGTCGTAATAAGGAACAGGATAAGACCCAGTTCGATCAAGGCTGATTTTTGCAAACCACCTGCCTCGTTGAATTCGTTCGCAATGGCAGAGGCAATAGAGTTTGCCGGAGAGAAAATACTGTCAGGCAAGCGGAAAGCATTACCAATGACAAAAGTAACTGCCATGGTTTCACCCAATGCACGCCCAAGGCCAAGCATAATACCACCAATGACACCGCTGCGGGTATAAGGCAAGACGACTTTCCACATGACTTCCCAGGTTGAAGCGCCCAACCCGTAAGCAGACTCTTTAAGCATGGCTGGCACCACCTCGAACACGTCACGCATGACCGAGGCAATGTAGGGAATGATCATAATGGATAAAATGAGACCGGCGGTGAACAGGCCAATACCAAAAGGAGGGCCCGAAAAAAAGCCGCCAATGACAGGAATATTGCCAAGTACGGCAATCATGCCGGGCTGAATGTATTCCTGGAAAATAGGCACAAAAACAAACAAGCCCCACATGCCATAAATAATGGAGGGAATCGCTGCCAGCATTTCTACGGCAACACCCAATGGCCTGCGCAACCAGGCCGGGGCCAGTTCAGTCAGGAACATGGCGATACCAAAAGAAACGGGAACCGCAATAACCAGTGCAATAAAGGCGGTTATCACCGTACCTAAAATAGGTACAACAGCGCCATATACATCATTGACAGGGTCCCAGTCATTTATGGTAAAAAATGACATACCATAGGCGGCAATGGTTTCACGACTTCCATAAACCAGGGAAACCATGATGGCTGCAAGCAAAATAAAGACGAAGAAGGCGAAAAACCTGGCTGTACCTTTGAACAAACCATCTGCAAGTGCATTTTTACTTGTCGGGTTTGGTGGGATATCTTTTTTCATGGCTGAATCAGCAGTTTTAATATTAGAAGAAACGGAAGGGGTTATTGTAGCGCTCATTCTCGACTCTACTTTTGAATTTTGCAAAAAACATGGCGGTTTTTTAATAACCGCCATGTTTTTCAAACAAGGTTAGCCAATTAATTGAACAGCCCGTTGTTTATTTCCAAACTGCTTCACCGCCAGTTGTTTTGATTTCAGATGCCCATGCATCACGAACCTGGCTGGTAACTGCTTCTGGCAGCGGTACGTAGTCCAGCTCGGCGGCTGTTTTAGCACCATTTTTAAATGCCCAGTCAAAGAATGACAGCACTGCTTTTGTTTGCTCGGGTTTTTCAGCAACTTTATGCACCAGGATGAAAGTAGCTGCAGTAACAGGCCAGGATTCTGCACCGGGTTCGTTAGTTAACACAACACCCATACCTGGGGCACCTTTCCAGTCAGCATTGGCGGCAGCTGCTGCGAATGCTTTTTGTTCTGGCTGAACGAATTTACCGTCCTTGTTTTGCAATTGTGTCCAAGACAGGTTGTTTTGTTTTGCGTAAGCATACTCTACATAACCAACCGAATTTTTCAATTGACCTACGTAAGCAGCAACGCCTTCGTTACCTTTACCGCCCTGACCTACTGGCCATTTAACGGCCTTGCCTTCACCTACTTTTTCTTTCCATTCAGCAGAAACTTTAGACAGGTAGTTGGTCCAACCGAAGGTGGTGCCTGAACCGTCTGAGCGGTGAACAACAACGATGTCGGCGCTTGGCAGTTTAAGATCGGCGTTCAGGGCAACGATAGCAGGATCGTTCCATTTTTTGATTTTACCCAGGAAAATGTCGGCCAGTACAGAACCGGACAGTTTCAGTTCACCGGGTTTGATACCTTCGATATTAACAACAGGCACTGTGCCGCCAATAACAGCAGGAAATTGCAGCAGATTGTTTTCTGACAGTTTGTCAGCTTTCATTGGGTCGTCGGAAGCACCGAAATCAACGGTTTTAGCAATAATTTGCTGTTGACCACCACCCGAACCAATTGACTGGTAGTTGATTTTATTACCAGTTTCTGCTGCGTATTCAGATGCCCATTTTGCATAAATAGGATATGGGAAAGAAGCACCTGCACCAGTTACTGTACTGGCGGCCTGTACTGAAAAAGCAGCAGTGCCTAAGGCGACTGCCAATGTAACGCGTTTAAATGCATGCTTCAACATTGTTTTTCCTTTCGAGAAAAGTGGAAATGGATTTTTATACCAATGACGACATAGTAAATCCCAAATATGACATGATTGTGACAGTTCTTGCATATTCGCTTGCGACTTGTCTAGACCACAACCTCCAAAAACCCTAATTAATCAATAAATTAAAAGAAAGATGTTGATTTTTTACATCAGACAAAAAACGTGAACAAATGTCAACAAGCTTTAGGCCTCCTGAATTTGCCCACGTTTTCAAAGCCAGGCCCGGCTGGTGCCTGGTGATGACCGGGGGAAAGAATTATTTACCCAGCAATCCCATTAAATGATTTTGCAAATTAAATGGTTGGCGACGGTTTCTGACACGCTGGTAATTGCCGTCGGGTTGCTGCTCCCAAGCCAGTACATTGTCTTTAAGGGCATAAGTGAATGACTCGGCAATAACCCGTTTTTTCAGTGCGGGATTTAACACAGGGAATCCGACTTCCACACGACGGAAAAAGTTGCGCTCCATCCAGTCAGCCGAAGAGAGATAGACCTGTTCTTTACCATTGTCATAAAAATAAAATACCCGGGAGTGCTCAAGGAAGCGCCCTACAATGGATCGCACGCGAATATTTTCAGACATACCGGCAACCCCGGCACGCAAGGCACACACCCCACGCACAATCAAGTCAATTTCCACTCCGGCCTGACTTGCCTCATAAAGGGCATTAATCACCTGGATATCCAGCAGGGAATTCATTTTGGCCATAATACGGGCCTTTTTACCCTGACGTGCGTTTTCTGCTTCATTATTAATCAGCGTTAGCATTTTGCCATGCAGGGTAAAAGGAGACTGCAGTAACAATTTCAGTGGACGCCTGGCCCCCAAACCGGTTAACAGGGAGAATATCTTATCCATATCCTCGGTAATTTCCCGGTTGGCGGTTAGCATGCCAAAGTCGGTATACAGACGGGCTGTACGCGGATGGTAATTACCGGTACCCAGGTGACCATAGCGCACAATGCGGCGCCCTTCCCTTCTTAACACCAATGCCATTTTTGCATGGGTTTTATGACCAACCACCCCATAAACCACATGCGCACCAACCTCTTCAAGTTTAGCGGCCCAATTGATATTGGTTTGTTCATCAAAGCGAGCCATCAGTTCTACCACTACAGTAACTTCCTTGCCCGACTTGGCAGCCATAACCAGCAAACGCATCAATTCAGAGTCTTCACCGGTACGGTAAATGGTTTGCTTGATCGCGACCACGGCCGGGTCTATGGCTGCCGCCGTCAGAAAATCGATGACCGGATCAAAAGATTGGTATGGATGATGCAACAGCAGATCTTCTTTGGCGATCGCACTGAACATATGCTCAGGATGATCTTCCATTTTATCAAAGGGTGATGGAATTTTTGCCCTGTAACCTGGAAACACCAAATCGGTTCCCGCATCAATATCACACAACGGCATGATGCGGGTCAGGTTAACCGAGCCCGCAGTACGGTATGTGTCAAGTGGCGTCAGCGCAAACTCGGATTGCAGGAAAACTTCCAGCTCTTCAGGGGTATCCTCGGCAATCTCCAATCGAACCGCGGCACCAAAGTTGCGCTGGGACAACTCTCCCTGCAAAGCCTGCCGTAAATCGGTTACCTCATCTTCATCGACATAAAGGTCGCTGTTGCGGGTTACCCGCCATTGATACAGTCCCTTGACTTCCAATCCTGGAAACAGATCTCCGACAAACATCTGCATCAGACTGGACAGCAAAGTGTGTCCGTGTTTTTGGCCACACACTTCTTCGGGAATTTTTAACAGCCGCGGCAAGGCACGCGGTGCCTGAACAATGGCAATGGAAGAAGTGCGTCCAAACGCATCAACACCCGATAGTGAAACGATAAAGTTAAGGCTTTTGTTATAGACCCGGGGAAATGGATGGGATGGATCAAGCCCGATGGGCGTCAATAAAGGCATCACATCCTCCAGGAACACCTCACGGGCCCAGGCCATCATGCTTTCGGTGTACTCCTGGGGCTTGAAAATATAAACCCCTTTCTCACGCAAGGCTGGCAAGATACTTTGATTTAATAAGGAATACTGCCGTTTGACCAGCTCATGCACATCTTTTTGCACCAACTCAAATGCCTCACTGGGTGTGTAACCATCATCACCAATCACCCGTGGATTTCGTCGCTCCTGCTCTTTAAGGCTGGCAATCCGGATCTCAAAAAACTCATCCAGATTGGAACTGACAATACATATATATCGCAAGCGCTCTAGCAGTGGCGTATTTTCGTTTTCAGCCATTCCCAATACCCTGGCGTTAAACTTGAGTAAAGACAACTCCCGGTTCAGCAAATTGGGGGGTGACACATCTTCCTGGTTATTCTCGATCATGATTACCTTACAAATGATTTAATTTTTTATTTGTTGCTTATACACTATATAAATTACCATTTAATGACAATGTCATATAAGCGCTTTTTTTCATTAATTTAATTATTTCTGTCTCATTGGCACACACTCACTTTACGCAAATCACATAACCCTCCAATTATGTTTGCCCCACTTACTCAGTTAAAATTTCTGCAAATGTCGCTTAAATTTTTCGGCATTTATTCTTTTATACAAAACACACATTTATTTTTACTAAAATAGCGCAACTAAACACCTAAGACAGCAAACGCATGGATCAAAATAACTTATTAGCTGCCGTTGACCTGGGCTCCAACAGTTTCCGGCTTTCTATCGGACGCATTGTGCAGCGTGAAGGTATTTCACAAATCTATGCACAGGACAGACTGAAAGAAACGGTTCGCCTGGCAGCTGGCCTTGATGAGAACATGATTCTTAGTGAAGAAGCGATTGCAAGGGCGATTGCCGTGCTGGAACGGTTTGGCGACCGAATAGAAAACTTTCCTCCCGACCGCGTTCGTGTAGTGGCCACCAATACTTTTAGGGTTGCCCGCAATATCAAGGAATTCCTGCCTCGCGCTGAAGCTGCATTAGGTTACCCGATTGAAGTGGTTGCCGGTCATGAAGAAGCCCGACTGGTTTTTTCGGGTGTGGCCCATGAACTGCCACCATCAGACGAAAAACGCCTCGTGATCGATATTGGCGGAGGCTCAACAGAATTCATTATTGGTCAAAACCTTGAACCCAAACTCATGCAATCTTTAAGCATGGGCTGCGTCAGCTTCACCAAAGCCTATTTTCCAGAAGGCGTAGTGACAGCTGAAGGTTTTGCCCATGCAGAAATTGCTGCCCGCAAAGAGCTGGAGGCCATCTCCAAACAATTCCAAAGAATGGGTTGGGCCGAAGCTTATGGCTCTTCCGGCACCGCAAAGGCCTTAGTGGCCACCCTGGAAGAATCCGGCTTCTCGGAAAAAGGCATCACCCTTGATGGCATGCAAAAACTCAAGAAAGTCTTGATTCGCTACGGTTCTGCCAAAGCCCCCGAACTGAAAGGTCTTAAAATTGATCGTATGGAAGTGTTGCCCGCAGGACTGTCCATTATGATATCCGCCTTTAAAGAGCTTAAAATAGAACGCATGCTTCAGGGTGAAGGTGCGCTTCGGGTAGGTGTACTTTACGACATGCTGGGGCGGCAGGCCGCTGTTGACAAACGTGATGAATCGGTCAAGCAGTTTATCCGGCGCTACCATATAGATATCAAACAGGCCACTCGTGTCAAACAGCTCTCCCTGCAGTTTTTTGACCAACTGAAGCTTAATGATCCGCTGGCGGGCGAATTGCGTCAGGCTCTGGGATGGGCCGCCGATTTGCATGAAGTGGGGTTAAGCATTTCACAAAACGCCTATCACAAACACACTGCCTATGTATTGGGCAATGCCGATATGCCGGGTTTTTCCAAAGCTGACCAAAGTGTTCTTTCATTACTAACGCTAGGCCACCAGGGCAAACTGGACAAAATCAACACCTACACCCCCACCAGAAACCAATGGCTTGCCTTGTTATGCTTAAGGCTGGCCACCCTTTTCCTGCGTCGCCGGCAACTGATCAACCCGGAAATTTCAAGACTGGACGTCAATGATAAAACCGTCTCGCTGATTATTTCCAGCAAATGGCTGGCTCAGCATCCATTAACGCAGTACAGCCTTAAGCTGGAAACTTCGGAATGGAAACATGCCGACTCCTGTTTTTCCTTCAAGGTAGTACCGACATAAAGGCCATATTGGCATAAACTAATGGCTGTTTCCAATGCCTGATAAAACAAAGGCCTCACTGGTAAACCAATGAGGCCTTTGCTTTAAAACCCAACATTAATCTATGCCAAAATGCTTACGATAACGCGGATCCATACTTTCAATATCAATAATGATGGGAAAATCTGCCGCATTGAAATTGGGATCCCAGGCAGGCTCACCACAAATACGGGCACCAATTTTTAGATATCCCTTGATCAAGGGAGGAATTTTGACTTCACCGGTAGCCTCAAGTTTGTCCAGTGGATAGGGATTTAACGGCGTTACCCTTGGCAATTCAGGGTGTTTGTCCATATCGGCCTTTGCCGCCCGCCACACCTGGGAAGCCTGCACACCACCATCAGCCAGACTGACACTGGCACAACCCAGCATATAGCGATAGTTTTTTTGATGCATAAACCTGGTCAGCCCTGTCCAAAGCATCATGATGGCAGAACCATTGCGGTAATCGGCATGGGTACAGGAACGACCGCATTCACACAATAAGTGACGGATATGATCCAAGCTGGAAATATCAAACTCGGATTCTGAATAATAACCATTGGCTTCAATGGCTTTTTCGGGTGTCATGACACGGTAAGTTCCCACAACCTGACCGGTTTTTGTATCACACACCATTAAGTGATAACACCATTGGTCATAACGGTCAATATCAACCCCATCAACGGCATCAGGAAAAACAGCGTTCATTTCTTTGGTATAAACATCGAAACGCAATCTTTGCAGCTGCTCCAATTCTTCCGGTGTTGTTGCAAGCCCCAAAACCAATCCAGGTTCATCCTGAGTTGCCGTATCCGCCTCTGTACGCAATAGTTCTTGCATTCGCTTCTTTTCCTACGAAATGATTAACAATGACATCATACCGATTTCATTTGACAAACACTTTTCACAAACACGAAACATAAGGTGTTTGTGAAAAGCATTGTACTGTATTTGTTTTCTGGCGTGATGCGGTTGTTTTAGCAAGACAAATTAACGGCAGCAAGCTGATCAACACAGTGTTTGGCCAAATCGTAACTTTCGGCCTCCACCATCAAACGCAGTTTGGGTTCGGTACCCGAAGCCCTGATCAGGACGCGACCACGGCTGCCGAGCTCTTTTTCCACGGCTTCACGGGCAGCCTGAAGGCCTGTATGCGCCTCCCATTTGACACCTTTGGCCAACGGCACATTAATCATGACCTGCGGATACATTTTCAGATCGGAAATCCATTCAGACAGTGTTTTTCCACTGCGAACCAAACCTTTAAGCACCTGCAAACCGGCAATAATACCATCACCCGTTGTGTGATGATCCAGACACAACAAGTGTCCAGAGCCCTCACCACCATAGAGCCAGCCATTTTTCTTCAAGGCTTCCAGCACATAACGGTCCCCTACTTTGGCACGCTCAAACGGGATCCCCAAGGCAGCCATTTGTTTTTCAAAACCATAATTGGTCATCAGTGTGCCGGCAACACCCTTGACCTGCCCCTGGGAAAGACGTTCCAGAATAATGGCATACAACAGCTCATCACCATTATAAATACGTCCATCGGCATCAACCATCTGAATCCGGTCTGCATCACCATCAAGGGCAATACCATAATCAGCACCACGGGCACAAACCGTTGCAGCCAGTTTGTCGGGATACAGGGCGCCCACATCCTGGTTAATATTGAAACCATCAGGATGACAGCCGATCTCAATCACCTCGGCACCCAGCTCACGAAAAACATATGGCGCAATGTTGTAGGCGGCACCATGTGCACCATCCACCACGATTTTCAGACCTTTCAAGTCCAGTTCATTGGGGAACGTGCTTTTACAAAATTCAATATAACGCCCTGCCGCATCATCAATCCGCCTTGCGCGGCCAATACTTTCCGAGTGTACGCAACCAATGGGCTCATCAATGGCCCGTTCAATTTCCTCTTCCACCTCATCGGGCAATTTGGTGCCCTGACCGGAAAAGAACTTAATCCCGTTATCATCATAAGGATTATGCGAGGCACTGATCACCACCCCGGCCGTCAATCGCAAGGCACGAGTTAAGTAAGCGACCGCAGGCGTGGGAATGGGACCTGCCAGAAAAACATCAATACCTGCCGCACTCAGACCCGCTTCCAGGGCGGATTCGAGCATATAGCCGGAAACACGGGTATCTTTTCCGATCAAGACAATGGGGCGTCCGCCTCCCTGATGGTTCTTGGACAGAACACGTCCTGCCGCATACCCCAATCGCAAAGCAAATGCGGCATTAATCAGTTCTCCACCCACTTCACCCCGAATTCCATCGGTTCCAAAATATTTACGGCTCATTCATTAGCTCCAAATTCAACGGCATTCCATACAGCCAAGGCGTCGCGCGTCTGGGCCACATCATGCACCCTGACTACCACTGCCCCCCGGGCCACACCTGCCAGCGCTGCGGCAATACTTCCTGACAGACGATCATTTACCGGCTTATGGGTAACAGCGCCAATCATTGTTTTTCGGGAAACCCCCACCAGTATGGGCGCTTTCAATTCATTCAGGTCAGCCATTTCCCGTAGCAGCTGAAAATTCTGTGCGGCTGTTTTACCAAAACCAAAACCCGGATCGATCATAATTCTACGAGGATCAATCCCGCTTTGCAGCATAATTTTCATTCTGTCCTGTAAAAAAGCAGCCACTTCACGAGTAATGTTATTGCCGTAATCAGGCGGATTGACTTGCATGGTTTTAGGCTCACCGTGCATATGCATGATGCAAATTCCGCAATGTGGAAATTCGCTAACGACCTCAAGGGCACCTGGCTGCCTTAATGCATAAATATCATTGATTAAATCAACCCCCGACTGCAAGGCTGCCTTCATCACCTCGGGTTTGAAAGTGTCAATGGATAAAGGTACACCACAATTGCGCAGCACCTCTATAACGGGAATGACCCTGTTCAGCTCTTCCTGTATGCTTACCGGCTCGGAACCGGGACGCGTGGACTCACCACCGATATCCAGGATATCCGCACCTTGCTCGACCAGTCCCAGGGCATGATCAATGGCCGCATTAGTTGAAAAATGATGTGAACCGTCCGAAAAGGAATCGGGCGTGATATTCACTATCCCCATAATTAAAGGGCGCTCGAACCCAAGTTCAAAGCGCCCGCAAAGGAATGTACTATTCATTCAGTAAAAATATTATTATTACACGGCAGTTGCCGGACTATCGCTGTCTTTACCTTTGGGAGCCGCGCCTGTTGGCGGAGGCATATCCACAGAATCATGCGGTGCATCAGGCTCTTTGGGTGGACGGGGTGCACGACCTTGAATGATGTCTTCGATCTGGTCTGCATCAATGGTTTCCCACTCAAGCAGCGCTTTGGCCATAGCATGCATCTTATCGGCATTTTCTTCGATAATTTTACGTGCAACGGCATATTGCTCATCGATAATCAAACGAATTTCAGTATCCACCTTCTGCATGGTGGATTCTGACATATGCGTGGTTTTTGTCACACTGCGACCCAGGAAGACTTCATTTTCGTTCTCGGCATAAACCATAGGCCCCAAAGAGTCGGTCATGCCATAACGGGTGACGATATCACGCGCAATCGCGGTTGCCCTTTCAAAGTCATTGGAAGCACCGGTGGTCATTTGATTCATGAATACTTCTTCGGCAATCCGGCCACCAAACAGAACCGCGATGGTATTGAGCAACCGCTCTTTATCCATGCTGTAGCGATCACCCTCGGGCAGCTGCATGGTAACACCCAGCGCACGGCCACGAGGAATGATGGTAACCTTGTGAACCGGGTCTGTTTTGGGCAACATGCGTGCCACAATGGCGTGACCGGCTTCGTGATAGGCCGTGTTCTTGCGTTCTTCTTCGGGCATGACAATGGAACGGCGCTCGGCACCCATAATGATTTTGTCTTTGGCTTTTTCAAAGTCGATCATATCGACAGTACGGCCATTGCGACGTGCCGCAAACAGCGCGGCCTCGTTAACCAGGTTGGCCAGGTCTGCACCTGAAAACCCGGGTGTACCACGAGCCAGAATGGAAGCCACCACATTAGGTGCCAAAGGCACTTTACGCATGTGAACCTTAAGAATTTGTTCACGACCACGCACATCGGGCAGGTTAACCACCACCTGACGGTCAAATCGACCAGGGCGCAGCAAAGCGGGATCCAGAACATCGGGACGGTTGGTGGCAGCAATCACAATCACGCTTTGACCGGACTCGAAACCATCCATTTCAACCAGCATCTGGTTGAGTGTTTGCTCGCGCTCATCGTTACCACCGCCCACACCGGCACCACGCTGACGACCCACTGCATCGATCTCGTCAATGAAGATAATGCACGGCGCGTGTTTTTTGGCATTTTCAAACATGTCACGAACACGGGAAGCACCCACACCCACGAACATTTCAACAAAATCGGAACCTGAAATGGTGAAGAACGGCACTTTTGCCTCGCCTGCAATGGCTTTGGCCAGCAGGGTTTTACCGGTTCCCGGAGGACCCACCATTAACACGCCACGGGGGATACGACCACCCAGACGCTGAAAACGGGAAGGGTCACGCAGGAAATCGACCAGTTCCTTCACATCTTCCTTGGCCTCATCGCAACCAGCCACATCGGCAAAGGTAATGGGGTTACTGCTTTCATCAAGCATACGGGCGCGGGATTTACCAAAACTGAAGGCACCGCCCTTGCCACCGCCCTGCATTTGGCGCATGAAAAAGAACCAGACCCCAATCAGCAATAACATGGGGAACCAGGAAATAATGGCGCTTAACAGAAAAGAAGGTTGCTCTGGTGGTTTGGCGGTTACTTTAACACCGTCACGCACCAGGTCGCCTACCATCCAGAGGTCTCCTGGAGAGGTTAGCGAATAGGGACGACCACCGCTTGGGGTCACGTGAATGGTATCACCCTGGATTTCCACGCTGGAAATCTTACCCTGCTTGGCGTCATTGATGAACTGGGTATAACTGACGCCATCGTTATTACGCACGGGCGCATCATACTGCTTGAACACCGTAAACAGCACCAAGGCAACAATGGCCCACATGGCGAATTTAGAAAAAGAATTATTCAAAGATCAGCTCTCCCGCATGAAATTTAGAGCTGCAATTTTTATGACTCATAAAAACTACAAAAAAACTAAGATTGCACCTGTTTACATTCTATATCATAGAAATAAAAAAGATGGAATTAGTGCATATTTCGAATGAATTAAAATGTATCGAAATATACATGAAAGATTTAAATTGGGACAAAACCGGAAATTGCAAGCCTGCTTAATCCTGAGGATCTTGCTCCCGAAGCTTCTTCAGACCCCGGGCAACCAGAAAAGTTTCCGATGATTTGTCACGCGAAGCCTTTGGTTTGCGCTCCACCACTCTTTTGAAATGCTGCTTGAACATTTCAACAATTTGTGAAAACCCGCTACCATGAAACGCCTTGACAATAAGCGCACCATCGGGCTTGAGATGATCAAGGGCAAAATCCATAGCCAGCTCGCATACATGCTGGATACGCGCTGAATCGGCCGAGCTCACACCTGAAAGGTTGGGCGCCATATCCGAGATGACCAGATCCACCTGCTGATTGCCCACCTGCTCATGCAAGCGTGCCAGAACCTCATCCTCACGAAAATCGCCTTGCAAAAATTCCACCCCAGCAATCGGTTCCATGGGTAAAATATCAAGTGCAATAACCCGGCCGTCCATTATGCCGCCCGGCCCAACCAATCTTTCGCGTGCAACTTGCGACCAACTTCCCGGAGCAGAGCCCAAGTCGACTATAATATCACCCCGACGCATGAGCTTTTCTGAATCCAGGATCTCGATCAGCTTGAATGCAGCACGTGCCCGGTAACCTTTTTGCTGAGCCATTTTCACATATGGATCATTAATGTGCTGATGGATCCACTCTTTTGAGAATTTCTTTTTGGCCATTGCCGTATTTCCTAACTTATGCCTATACTCGAATTAACATCTAAAGAACGCAGCGCCTTACGCTCTGCCGCCCACCCACTCAAACCGGTTGTCCTGATTGGCGATAACGGACTGACCGATGCAGTCCTGAAAGAAATCGACACCAGCCTGACAGTTCATGGCCTGATCAAAGTCCGCGTCGCAGGAGACGACCGGCAAGCTCGCATTGATATGCTGAATCAGATTTGCGACACACTTTCCTGTGCCAATATTCATCATTTGGGCAAAACGCTTATTCTATATCGTCACGGCTCGGCCAACCGTGCTTTTGAGGAAAACGACAAAGAACCCCAACAGGCCAGCTATCGTAAACCTTCCGAACCTTATACACCCAAAAAACTGGCCGCCGCTGGCAAAAGTATCAAAGACAAGCGCCGTAAAACCGTCATCAAGAGTAATGACGCTCTGGCTTCCGACAACTCTAGACCTGCTCGCAAGCCCGTGGCAAAACCATCAGCCAGTCGCCCTGCCCATAATATTCCGCGTCGTGCCGGCAGTGCCCTGTCCCTGCGTGCCGGACGCCGCAACAGTACAACACGCCGCGGCACCCGCTAAGATCATTCTTGCTGGCAGAAACTGCCAGCAATGATTACCGCCCTATCCCCGGACAGGGATCACTTCATTGACAATTGCCAGCATTCAAGCTGGCTTTTTTTGACGCCCGAAAAACAAAAATGCCAGCTCTTTAATTTAAGCGTGGCATGCAATTTCATGCTAGGCAAGCACAAAATCCTGAAACAACGATTTGTTTAATTATATGCGATCTCGATGATTTCGAACTCTTTCTCGCCGGCGGGCACATTCACCATGACCACATCACCTTCCGATTTGCCAATCAGCGCACGGGCAACCGGGCTGGAAACGGAAATCAGGTTCTGGCGAATATCGGCCTCGAGATCACCCACAATCTGGTAAGTCACCGTTTCACTGGAACCCAGATCTTCGATAGTCACCGTTGCACCAAAAACAATACGATCATCCACTTCCAATGTAGCCGGGTCAATGATATGCGCATTGGCCAAAGTGCCTTCAAGTTCCTTGATACGGCCTTCGATAAAACCCTGGCGCTCACGTGCGGCATCATACTCGGCATTTTCAGACAAATCTCCCTGAGCGCGCGCCTCGGAGATTGCTTCAATGACATTGGGACGTTCGATGGTTTTCAAGCGGTGCAATTCTTCTTCTAAGCGCTTTGCACCACGCGCCGTTAATGGAATAGCTGCCATAATTTCACACACTCATAAAAAACTAAACGCCCCGCATTATTTTTAAATAAATACAGAGCGTTACAAATAAACACGCGTCTTTTTAAAAGACAAAAAATTTCCCCGGTTCACTCTGAACCGGGGAACTAACCACAATTGTGCTTAAATTTGATTAAAATTGCAAGTCATTTAATTAAAAGACATTTTTCTGTCGTCAAAAAACACGAACAAACGTCTACTCCGCTTTAACACCAGAAAAATCAATGCTTGCTTGCACGACAATTCAAGAGCGCATAAAGCAAAATGGCACCAAAAGTAGCCGTACCAATACCATTGAGCTCCAGAACCCCCATGGAAACTTTAAAATCTCCAGCGCCCAGAATCATGGTTACCGCCGCCACAATCAGGTTTTTATTGTCACTGAAATCAACCTGGTTAACCACCCAGATGCGGGCACCGGCAATAACGATAAGCCCAAAAACCACCACTGCAACACCACCCAGCACAGGGGCCGGAATGCTGTGAATCAGGGCCCCAAACTTGGGGGAAAAGCCCAGCAAGATGGCAAACAAGGCGGCAACCACAAACACGATGGTCGAATAAATGCGGGTCACGGCCATCACGCCGATATTTTCGGCATAGGTAGTAACGCCTGTTCCGCCCACCGAACCTGACAGCATCGTCGCAACCCCATCCCCGACAAAAGCACGGCCCAGATACTGATCAAGATCCTGACCGGTCATGGCACTGACTGCCCGGATATGTCCCAGGTTTTCAGCCACCAGAATGACCGCCACCGGCACAATCACGGAAATGGCTGAAAGATTGAATTGAGGAGTGGCCAGGGAAGGCAAGCCAAACCATGCCGCATTCTGGATCGCGATAAAATCAATCGGCTGGCCCAGGCCCATGACATTGGCAAAAACCCAATACAGCACACTGGCCAAAACAAGCCCCACCAGAATCAGCAGGCGCTGTATGGTGCCTGAGGTAAAAACCGCAATAATGCCCACACATAGAATCGTCATAATCGACATGGCCGCTTCAAAATTACTGCCACTCCCCATGGCTCCCTTGGCCGCAATGGGTGCCAGATTCAAGCCAATCACGGCAACAATTGCGCCAGTGACAACCGGTGGCATCAGTTTTTCTATCCAGGCCGATCCATTGCCCCTTGAATTGGCATACCAAACGATAAGACCGATCAGGGTATAGACCGCACCGCAGGCAATGATGGCTCCCAAGGCCACCCCGATATTAAGGTTGGGGCCAGAACCGGAATACCCGGTAACCGCCACGACGCCGCCGATGAAAGCAAAGCTGGAGCCCAGATAACTGGGTACTCTTCCTCCGACAAAGAGGAAAAAAATCAGGGTGCCAATACCCGACATCAAAATCGCCAGATTGGCATCAAAGCCCATCAATAATGGTGCCAGTACTGTTGAGCCGAACATGGCCACAACGTGCTGCACCCCCATGGCAACGGTTTGTCCTGCCGGCAAGTATTCATCAGGGGCAACCACCTGCCCGGGCTCAAGTTCGTCAACCTTGCGCCAGATTGGAAAATAGGATCCAGACATTTCTTTCCCTTTAAAATTGTTTTACATAAATGCTGGAAGGAAAGTGTACGTCCTGAATGGCTTTGCTGGCAAGTAAATATAACAGGAAAACCAGGGGCAACCACTATTGGACAATTTAGTCAATCAATCGTATTGTGACATGGATATTGCCAGTCATATACCAAAAGCGATATTCCAACCACCAGGAGACAAAACCATGAAAGCCAAACTGAAACAAGGGCTCAAATGTGCCGTTTTAACCCTGATGCTCACCAGCGCCCCCAGCGCTTTTGCCGGTACCGTGACCATCATCACCTCTTTTCCCTAGGAACTTACCCAAGCCTATAAAAACGCTTTTGAAAAAGCCAACCCTGACATCAAACTTGAAATATTAAATAAAAACACCGTTTCAGGAATTGCCTATGTCCGAGAAACCCCGGAAGGTCAACGCCCCGAAGTTTTCTGGGCGAGTTCACGCGCTATCAAATCACCTCAGGCAATACCCGGATTACCGCCGACCAGACCCATTTCTCGGGCCAGGTGAAATTGAAGACCGGCCAGGCGGTTGCACTTGCCCTACCCCCGTCACAAATACGCTTATTGCCAACGTCCACCACCCGTATCGCCTAAAGTAATACAATAGAGCATTATTGAATTGAACAGGCAAATTGCTTTAAGAAACCCATGTCACATACTGATATCTGGATTATCCGTCATGGAGAAACCGACTGGAACAGCGAACGCCGTTTGCAGGGCTGGCGAGATATTCCACTGAATGAGGCCGGCCTGGCTCAGGCAGAAAACCTGTGCAGGCACCTTAACCGGGATTTCTTTCCGGTTTTACCCCATCATATCTACACCAGCGACCTGCAGCGTGCCTATCATACCGCGCTGCCTTATGCGCGTGCCAACAATCTTGACATTACCACCCTGCCCGGCCTGCGTGAACGCAACTATGGCATTCTGGAAGGCAAACACTGGTCCGTCCTGAAAGAATACAACGCCATCCGTGAAGAAAACCTGGCCATCGAACTTAACCAGAAAGAACACCAGGCTGAATCCCTGCAAACATTCTACGATCGAATCAGAAACACCCTGCTTGACCTGGCAAGGCAACACCTGAACGAAACACTGCTTGTCATTTCCCATGGTGGTGCCATTGACATGATGTGGCGGGCGGCCCATCAACTGCCTCCCAATGCCCCCCGTGAATTTACGCAACGCAATACATCCATTAACCGTTTGCAAATTTCCCCTGAAAACAAATGGTCGGTCATATCGTGGGCCGATGCCAGTCATCTTGACCAATGACTCATCAAAAACCAACCATCCACCCCTAACCCTATTTCCGGCCATGCCCAGGAATCAAGGAGCGCAGTCATGAGTAAAAAGAAAGATAAAAACACTGAAAAAGCAGTCTGCCCCTGCGGGGGCCATCAGGAAAAAAAACCATTTGCAGAATGCTGTGAGCCTTATCTCCTGGGTCAGGAACAAGCCCCGGATGCAGAGCGTCTGATGCGATCACGCTATTCTGCCTACGTACACAGCAATGAGCATTACCTGCTGAATACCTGGCACCCGAGCACGCGACCAACCGCCCTTGATCTGGAAACGGCACCACCACAATGGCTGGGCCTGACCGTACATGAATTCCATGAGATTGATGCCGACCATCAAGAAGTGTCTTTCACCGCCAAATACAAGCAAAACGGGAAAGCCTTTAAAATGCATGAAAACAGCCGTTTCGTGAAAGAAGATGGCAAATGGTTTTATTTTGATGGCGATGTGGTGGAATAAAAAGCGGCTTCCCGAAGGATAACAAGATGCGTATTTTCATAACAGGCGCCAGCAGCGGGCTTGGCAAAGCCCTGGCAACCGCTTATGCCAAACAAGGCGCCAGCCTGGGACTGCTTGGACGCAATACAGGTGCACTGGAAGAACTGGCGGCCAGCCTGCCCGGACAACACCGGGTTTATGCCCTGGATATTTTAAACAGAAGCGCCCTGCATGAGGCCGCCCGCGATTTTCTGGCGCAAGGACCGGTTGATATCGTGATTGCCTGTGCCGGTATCAGCATTGGCACCTTGACCGAATATGAAGAAGACTTCGTCCAATTCCAGAAGGTGATCAACACCAACCTGCTGGCCATGGTCGCCACCTTTGAGCCGTTCATCAAATCCATGAAAGCACGGGACAGCGGCACGCTGGTGGGCATCAGCAGCGTGGCCGGTGTACGCGGCTTGCCGGGCTCCAGCGCCTATTCTGCCTCCAAGGCGGCTACTACCACCTATCTGGAAAGCCTGCGGGTTGACTTGCACAATACCCGCCTTAAAGTAGTCACCATCGCGCCCGGGTTTATCGATACCCCCATGACGCAACACAATCCGTATAAAATGCCCTTCCTGATGCAGCCCGAGGACTTTGCCGATGCAGCTCTGAAGGCCATCGATAAAGGCTGCAGCTATACCGTTATTCCCTGGCAAATGGGAGTCGTGGCCAAACTGCTCAAATGGATCCCAAACCCGGTTTATGATTATTTTGCCTTCAAGTCGGGCAGAAAACCCAGAAACGGCTCACTGTCCTGATGGCATCACAAACCAAAAGGACTGACCCCGGATTCGTCACCGATTCAGTCCTTATTCAACCCGATTTTGCCTGGGCACCAATGCACGCGTGGTTTATGGTTTATGGCTTCAGATAAAATCATTACAACTGCGATTGCAGGTAATTTTCCAGCCCCACATGCCTGATTAAATTCAGCTGCTGCTCCAGCCAGTGGGCATGATCCTGCTCGGTATCATCAAGCTGTTTCAGCAACAAATCACGTGATACATAATCACCATGCTGCTCACACAGTGCCATGCCTTTTTTCAGGTTTTCACGCACCTCATATTCGGTGTCCAAATCATGCTGCAACATTTCAGGCACGTCTTTACCCACGTTGATTTTGGCGGGAACCATATCCGGTGTTCCCTCGAGCATAAGAATACGACGAATCAGATCATCTGCATGACCGGTTTCATCTTCCATTTCATGACCAATACGGGCGGCCAGTTTGGTATAGCCCCACTCATCATACATGCGGGAATGAATAAAATATTGATCGCGGGCGGCCAATTCACCAGTGAGCAATTGATTTAAAAATGCAACTACTTCGTGATGTCCTTTCATGATAATAAATTCCTTTTTATGAAGGTGGTGAATAGATTATAACCAGTTTAAAAAAATGCCCGCACAAGGCGGGCATTTTTTTAATGTCTGGCAACAGGCGTAAAGAAAAAAACCGTTACGCCCCTTGCCCTGCAGCAAGATTATGCCGCGTTGATGGAAGCATGCAATGATTGCAGGGAATACACTTTCATACCCTGTGAGTCACGCAAATACTGCATACCTTCAACTGCGGCACGGGCACCTGCAATCGTAGTGAAGAAAGTAACCCGGGCAGCCAAAGCCTGGGTACGGATGGTACGGGAGTCCTGAATGGCGTTACGACGCTCTTCAACCGTATTGATCACCATGGCGATTTCACCGTTTTTAATCATGTCAACAATATGTGGACGACCTTCGGTGACTTTATTAACCGCCAATACCGGCAGACCCGCCTCTTCCAGCGCAGCAGCCGTGCCACGGGTGGCAACAAGCTTAAAGCCCAGATCGTGCAAGCCCTTGGCAATATCAACCGCCTTGGCCTTGTCCTGGTCTTTGACACTGATAAAGACCGTACCACTTTCTGGCAAAATAACACCGGCAGCCAGCTGGGATTTAACAAAGGCCTCGCCAAAGGTTTCGCCAACCCCCATGACCTCACCGGTGGACTTCATTTCAGGGCCGAGAATGGTGTCAACACCCGGGAATTTGACGAAGGGGAATACCGCTTCTTTGACCGAGTAGTAAGAAGGCGTGATTTCCTTGCCGATACCCTGCTCAGCCAGGGTTTTACCTGCCATGACACGCGCCGCGATTTTGGCCAGTTGCAAGCCGGTAACCTTGGAAACATAAGGAACCGTACGTGAAGCACGTGGATTGACTTCCAGCACATAAACATCACCGTTCTGAATGGCAAACTGCACATTCATCAAGCCCTTGACGTTCAGTGCCTTGGCCATCAAGCCGGTTTGACGCTTGATTTCCTCGATGACCTCGGCGGACAGGGAATACGGTGGCAAGCTGCATGCGGAGTCACCAGAGTGAACACCCGCCTGTTCGATATGCTCCATGACGCCGCCGATAAACACGGTTTCACCATCAGCCAGACAGTCCACATCAACTTCGGTCGCATTGTTCAGGAAGCGATCCAAAAGCACTGGAGAGTCGTTGCTGACTTTAACCGCTTCACGCATATAGCGCTCGAGGTCAGTTTGTTCGTGAACAATTTCCATGGCGCGGCCACCCAGCACATAGCTTGGACGAACCACCAGCGGATAACCGATTTCAGCGGCATGGGCAATGGCTTCAGCTTCTGTACGCGCAGTACGGTTTGGTGGCTGACGCAGACCCAGTTTTTGCAACAGTTTCTGGAAACGCTCACGATCTTCAGCCACATCGATGGATTCGGGGCTGGTACCAATAATAGGCACCCCATTGGCTTCAAGGGCACGGGCCAGTTTCAGCGGCGTTTGGCCACCGTACTGAACAATCATGCCTTCAGGTTTTTCAAGATGGACGATTTCAAGAACGTCTTCAAGCGTTAATGGCTCGAAATACAGACGATCGGAAGTGTCATAATCGGTAGAAACGGTTTCAGGGTTGCAGTTGATCATGATGGTTTCGTAACCATCTTCACGCAATGACAAGGAAGCATGCACACAGCAGTAATCAAACTCGATACCCTGGCCAATACGGTTGGGACCACCACCGAGCACGATGATTTTTTTCTTGTCGGTGGGTTCTGCTTCGCATTCTTCCTCGTAGGTGGAATACATATATGCGGTTTTGGTGGCAAACTCTGCGGCGCAGGTATCAACGCGCTTGTAAACCGGACGAACACCCAACTGATGACGCACCTTACGTACTTCAGACTCTGAAACGTCAAGCAGGAAAGCCAGGCGACGATCTGAAAAACCACGACGCTTGAGTTGACGCATCACGTTTTCATCAAGATCGGCCAGTGTTTTTTGCTCAAGCGCCAATTCGATTTCCACGATTTCCTGGATTTGATGCAGGAACCAGGGGTCAATCTTGGTTAAAGCATGCACCTCATCAAGGGTGAAACCCTGGGCAAATGCATCGCCCACGTACCAGATACGCTCGGGGCCGGGTTCTGCCAATTCAACCTGCAGTTTTTCACGGTCCAGGGTTTTCTGGTTCAGGCCATCAACACCCACTTCCAGGCCACGCAGGGCTTTCTGGAAAGACTCCTGGAAAGTACGGCCCATGGCCATGACTTCACCCACGGATTTCATTTGAGTCGTCAGGTGAGAATCGGCCTGGGGGAATTTTTCGAAAGCAAACCGCGGGATTTTGGTAACCACATAATCGATGGTTGGCTCGAAAGAAGCCGGTGTTGTACCACCCGTAATTTCGTTTTGCAGCTCATCAAGTGTATAACCAACCGCCAGGCGGGCAGCGACTTTGGCAATCGGGAAACCGGTTGCCTTGGAAGCCAGCGCTGAAGAGCGAGACACGCGCGGGTTCATTTCAATCACAATCATACGACCGTTATCGGGATTGACCGCAAACTGCACGTTGGAACCACCGGTATCCACACCAATTTCACGCAACACCGCGATGGAGGCGTTACGCATGATTTGGTATTCTTTGTCTGTCATGGTTTGGGCAGGTGCCACGGTGATGGAGTCACCGGTATGCACGCCCATGGGATCCAGGTTCTCGATAGAGCAAATGATGATACAGTTGTCCGCCTTGTCGCGCACCACTTCCATTTCAAACTCTTTCCAACCCAGCAGGGATTCTTCAATCAGCAATTCTTTGGTGGGAGAAGCCTCCAGGCCACGACGGCAGATAATCTCGAACTCTTCGGGATTATAGGCAATACCGCCACCGCTACCACCCAGTGTAAAGCTGGGGCGAATGACCACTGGAAAACCGGCCGTACCGATTTCTGCGGCAATGTTTTTTTGTACTTCCCAGGCTTCTTCCATGCTGTGAGCCACACCGGACTTGGCAGACTCAAGACCGATGGATTCCATGGCCTGTTTGAATTTAAGACGGTCTTCGGCCTTTTCAATCGCGTGCTCGTTAGCACCAATGAGTTCTACGTTATGCTTGGCCAAAACACCGTTATGAGCCAGATCCAGCGCACAGTTAAGTGCGGTTTGACCACCCATGGTGGGCAACAGGGCATCCGGCTTTTCAGCTTCGATGATTTTTTCCACAGACTGCCATGTGATGGGCTCGATATAGGTGACATCGGCCGTTTCAGGGTCTGTCATGATGGTGGCGGGATTACTGTTAACCAGAATGGTACGGTAACCCTCTGCCTTCAGGGCTTTACAGGCCTGGGCACCCGAGTAGTCAAACTCACATGCCTGGCCAATAATGATGGGGCCTGCCCCAATAATAAGAATGCTTTTTATGTCGGTACGCTTTGGCATAATACTCTACTTTTGCTGTGCCATTTGGCTGATGAATTTATCGAACAGGACAATAATGTCATGAGGGCCGGGGCTGGCTTCAGGGTGCCCCTGGAAGCAGAAGGCGGGACGATCGGTCAGTTCGAAACCTTGCAAGGTGCCGTCAAACAGTGATACGTGGGTAACACGTGCATTGGCTGGCAAAGTGCCGGCATCTACTGCAAAACCGTGGTTTTGGGAGGTAATGTAAACACGACCGGTTTGTACGTCCTTGACAGGATGATTGTCACCATGATGGCCTGTTTTCATTTTCAGGGTTTGGGCACCAATAGCCTGCGCCAGGATTTGCTGCCCAAGACAAATGCCAAACAGCGGAATTTTTTTATCGAGAAGGGTTTTAACAGCTTCGACCGCATAACCGCAAGCACTTGGATCTCCTGGGCCATTAGCCAGGAAAATGCCATCAGGATTAAGGGCCAGAACTTCTTCTGCAGATGTTGTGGCAGGCACCACCGTTAAGCGGCAACCCTTATCGGCCAGAATGCGCAAAATATTTGACTTCACGCCAAAATCATAGGCAACCACATGGTAGCTGGACTGGTTGGGCCGGGTATAACCCTTGCCCAATTGCCAGGTGCCTTCAGACCAGTTCTCGATTTGCTGGCGGCTGACCTGACTGGCCAGATCCTGGCCTTGCATACCCTTGTAACCACGCGCCAGTTCAAGTGCTTTTTCCACATCATCACCAACCAGGATACACGCACCCTGCGCACCTTTTTCACGCAACAGGCGCGTGATTTTACGGGTATCCACCTCTGAAATGGCCACGATGCCATTTTCTTTGAGATATTCAGGCAGTGACTGGGTGGCACGGAAATTTGAAATACGATCCGGGCAATTGCGGATAACCATACCAGCAGCATGTGTCTTGAAAGATTCAACATCTTCCTTGTTAACACCCGTATTACCAATATGCGGGTAGGTGAAGCTGACAATTTGCTGGGAATAACTGGGATCGGTCAGGATTTCCTGAAAACCAGTCATTGAGGTGTTGAAAACCAGTTCGGCTACGGTATGTCCGTTGGCGCCAATGGAAATGCCTTTAAATACAGTACCATCGGCCAAAGCCAGAATTGCGGTAGGGAATTCTGTGTTTTCCCCGAAAATATGTGACGGCAGCGTCATAAAACCCCAAGTTCTAAAATCAATAAGTAAACCTTGTTATTATACTGTTTTATTGATTTTCAATTAGAAATTTTACGTTTTTCTCACGAAAAAAAACGTTATTTTCTTTAATTTTCTAGGGTATCTGCACATCAAAAGCCAATGCCTCTCTTGAGGCATCTACATTAACCGTGAAAGCGAGCTTTTCCTGATAGAGGTCTTCGCCATACTCAAAGAAAGTGACCCGTATGCCATCGGACAGTTTTTTCTGGCTATGAAGCGTGGGATAGGTATAGCGGCTATTGGGCAATATGTACAGCTCACCCAGTAACTGACTGGACATGATGGGCACCCAGGCCTTGGAATTGGCGGCATTTTCAATAATCCAGGTAGGGCCTTCCGGCTTACCGGTTTTACATTTCACCAAAACCAGCGCCTTACCGGAAACCTTGATGTTTACCGTATGAAAATCAAGCGCATCGAAAGTGGAACTGTGACACCACTCGTATTGTCCCTGCAAGGGCAACACCAGTTCCCGCAGGGAAAGACGCGGATGCGACAATAATTCGGACTTTACCGGAACACGATCACTTTCCCGGTAAATGACGGTACGGTCCAGGTTGGTTTGCGCCCACTCGATCATGCGCGGCAGGCGCTCAGCCAGGCAGGCCACCGTTTGACACAAAGCCAAACCGTTATTACGGGTTTTGATTAATCGACTGATTAAGACAGGACGGTCGGTTTGTGCCTGCAGGGCCGAACTGAGATAAAGCCATTCGAATAAACCGATGGCCACCTGTGTGTTTTCACACATGCTGGCCGGCCATTTTTTTTATTTTCACGTAACAGCTCAACACCACTTTGCCCAAACCTGCTTTTTATTACCGACTCGGGAATGCAGGGATTCAGGGAGATTTCCTGAGCGGCGGACGACAAACCAACGCCCACCTTTAAAAGGGAGCGATCAAATTGCGCATATACCGCGTCCACGGAAAAGAGCAGGCCAAAAAACACCATAAATAGCCTACCCAGCTTAAGTAGCATTTACTTACAACCTTTTAATTAAATTGAACTGTTCCACAATGAAATCATATCAAGCTATCTACAAATAGACAGCCGATGTTACTATTTACCTATAATTATATTACCCAGAGTGTAAAAAAATACTACCAAAACCCATGCTTGACAAGTAATTATTTGAAGAGGCAAAAGCCTACAATTAATATGCCACCCTGTCAAACCTGAAACATATAAACGACATGACTGCACCCGGATTTTAATCCTGATTCAAAATCAGGCTATATTGTTGTATGGAATCTGAACAATAACTTCCACTATCGTTGCCATTATAATTTCTATTCTGGATACAAATATATATGAGTAATCAATTAGATGAACTGCGTAAATTCACAACTGTCGTTGCCGACACCGGAGACTTCCAAAGCATGCGTGAGCACCGTCCCACCGATGCCACCACCAACCCGTCTCTTATTCTGAAAGCCATTCAGAAAGACGCGTACCGCCCCCTGCTGGAGCAAACCATCCAGGATCATCCCAATGCCAGCACCCCAGAAACCCTGGATCACTTACTGGTAAGATTTGGCAAACAAATACTGGAGATTGTTCCGGGACGGGTTTCCACCGAAGTGGATGCCCGCCTTTCATTTGATACCCAGGCCACCATCGAGCGTGCCCGCCACCTGATTGCGCTTTACGAAAAAGAAGGCATTTCGCGTGATCGCATTCTGATCAAAATCGCCTCCACCTGGGAGGGCATCAATGCGGCACGCACCTTACAAAAAGAAGGCATCAAGTGCAATATGACTCTTCTTTTCTCGATGGCCCAGGCAGTCGCCTGCGCGGATGCCAAGGTGCAACTGATTTCACCCTTTGTAGGCCGTATTTACGATTGGTACAAAAGGAATGCGGGCAGCCAGTGGAATGAAGAAGCCAATGCCGGCATAAATGATCCGGGCGTCCAGTCGGTAACCCGTATTTACAATTATTTCAAGAAACACGATATCAAAACCGAAATCATGGGCGCCAGCTTCCGGAACAAGGGGCAAATTATTGCCCTGGCCGGCTGCGACCTGTTAACCATCAGCCCCGAATTGCTGGCAAACCTGGCACAAAGCCAGGAAGTGGTTCAGCCTGTACTGAATGCCAAGGAAGCCGGCCAGTTGGATATTGCCCCCATCAAAGCCAATGAGGTGGCCTTCCGTTTCATGCTGAACGAAGATGCCATGGGTACTGAAAAACTGGCCGAAGGCATTCGCGCTTTCGTGGCCGACTCGATCAAGCTTGACCGGATTATTGAACAGGCCCGCGCCTAAGTATTATTCGTGTACTTTTCTACCTTGCCGGGCACTCATTCAAGAGCTTCGACGCTCGATGAAAGCCCAGGCAATGGTGCCAGCATCAACGTATTCAAGCTCGCTGCCAGTGGGAATACCACGGGCAATTCTTGACACCTTCAGCCCCCTGCTTTTAAGCATTTCCGCCAGGTAATGGGCCGTGGTTTCGCCCTCGGCCGTAAAATTGGTGGCCAGGATAACCTCTTGCACCTTGCCATCACTGACACGCTCGAGTAATTTATCAAAACCCAGATCATCGGGCCCCACCCCTTCCAGGGGTTTGAGGCTTCCCATCAGCACAAAATACAGGCCACGGTAACCATGGCTGGCCTCTATCATGTTCTGGTCTGCCGGGGTTTCCACAATGCAAAGCAGACTGTCATCACGCTTGGGATTAAGACAGGTTTCACATATCTCATCCTGGGAAAACGAATGACAGCGTTTGCAGTGTCTTAAATGATTCACCGCATGCGACAGGGCAAAAGACAGCTGCTGCGCCCCTTTACGGTCGTGTTGCAGCAAATGGTACGCCATGCGCCGGGCACTTTTGACACCAACACCGGGCAATCTGCGCAAGGCATCCACCAGCGCAGATAGCGGCTCCGGTTCAGGCAAATGATCTTGCATCAGAATGGGAACTTCATTCCCGGTGGCAATGGCAGGCCAGCCGTTACGGAAGACATTTTTTCCTGGGCAGTGCTTTCAGCCTTGCGCAGGGCATCATTGAAAGCGGCCGCCACCAAATCTTCCAGCATGTCTTTTTCGTCTTCCAGCAAGGAAGGATCAATAACCACCCGTTTTACATCATTACGGCATGTCATGGTTACCTTGACCAGGCCACCACCGGAAGAGCCTTCAACCGTGATATCTGCCAGCGCTTCCTGGGCTTTTTTCATGTTGTCTTGCATTTGCTGGGCTTGCTTCATCAAGCCAGCCAATTGATTTTTCATCATGATGAATGATTTCCTGCTTCATTAATTAATGGGATCAGCCCGTATTTTAGTAGATTAAACCATAAAGATCATGATGATCAGCACGGTTTAATACTTTCGGGAACCACCTGGGCGTCAAACTCTTCAATCAGGGCATTAATAAACTCGCTTTCCCGCACGCCCTGCTCGGCCTTTTCCTGGCGGGCAGCCTGCTCGGCACGAATAGAGGCGTAAGCGGTTTCCTCTACATTTTCGGCATATTCAAACGAAACCTTTACCACCTGCCCGAAATATTCACTCAACACCGTATTCAATTTTGCTTTGGCACCCAGCTCGTTGGTGTTTTTCACCGGGATACGCAAGCGGATTTCATTCTCTTTCACGCCCAGCCATTCACTTTGCTTGGCAAACTCGGCCGCCACACCGCTTAAGGCCAACTCTTGCGACAAAACCGTCCAGTCATAAGGCGTCATTTGCTGAAGATTCCGCTCGGGCAACTGGCCCTGATGGCTGGGTATCCAGGTAGCATCTTCCTGTTCAACCGGAAAAGACGCCATCTCGGGATCGGCCAGATCCATATCAGGGTCCGGGGGTATTGCCTGCGTAAAAGCCGCTTCATCATCAGGCTCGGACGCTGCCAGCATTTCCCACTCTGCCGGGATGTCTTCCCAGGCAGGAACAAAATCGTCAGCCGTTTTTTTTTCAGCCGTTTTCACCTTGTCATTATCATTGGCAGCGGTCTTCGCAACGGACGCCGCAACATCTGAAGCCGCCTCGTTGGAGGGAGCGTCTGAAGCCCCCTCTTGACTTGCTGGCATTGTGACTGTGGCAGGCTTTTCAGCGACAGACTTTTCAGTGGCCTGCTGCCCGGGTGACGGCATGGGTAATGCCATGGGTGACGACATGGCTGGCGCAGGCAAAGCAGCCATATCGACCGTGCTGACCAATGACAGCATTCTTAAACCGGTCATGACAAAACCGGCATATTCATCGGGTGCCAAAGACAACTCGTTACGGCCATGCACGGCAATACTGTAAAACAGCTGCAGGGTATCCGGATGAAACGCCCTGGCCAATGTCTGCATATCTTCATGCAAAGGGTCATCCGCCATGAGCGTGCCCGGCAAGCGCTGCTCTATCGCGATGCGCGAGAGCAAAACAGCCAGATCGGCCAGCGCACCTGAATAAGAAAACCCCCGCATCGACAACTCATTGGCCGTATCCATCACACCCTGTGCCGAACCCTGCAATAAAGCCTGCAAAAATCGCACCAGATATTTCTGGTCGATGGTGCCCAGCATTTCGCGAACGGCAGCATCGGTAATATTGGAAGAACTATAGGCGATGGCCTGATCAGTCAAGGACAGGGCATCACGCATGGAGCCGGCAGCCGCCTGGGCAATAAGACGCAAGCCACCCAGGTCAAAACGCACGTCTTCCTGCTCAAGGACATTTTGCAAATGCCCGACAATCGCCTCGGGTGGCATTTGTTTTAAATTGAATTGCAGGCAACGGGACAATACCGTAACGGGAATTTTTTGTGGATCGGTGGTGGCAAGTATAAACTTGACATGCGGCGGGGGCTCTTCAAGCGTTTTTAGCATGGCGTTAAACGCATGCCCCGTTAACATATGGACCTCGTCGATCATGTAGATCTTGAAACGACCGGCACTGGGCGCATACACGGCCTGTTCAAGCAACTGCGTCATTTCCTCAACGCGCCGGTTGGAGGCCGCGTCAAACTCAAGGTAGTCCACAAAACGGCCTTCGTCTATTTCAACGCAGGCACGACATTGACCGCAAGGCGTGGCGGTAATACCGGTTTCACAATTAAGGGACTTGGCAAGAATGCGTGACAGCGTGGTTTTACCCACCCCGCGAGTACCTGTAAACAGCCAGGCATGATGCAGACGCTGGGTATTAAGCGCATTGCTTAACGCCCTTACCACGTGCTCTTGGCCGACAAGGGTTTCGAAGGATCGGGGACGCCACTTACGGGCAAGAACAAGGTAGCTCATGAAATGATTGTAGCCCAGAAATGCAAACGTCACCCTGACGGTGACGACTGTTTTACTGAATATTTTTGTAGATGAGGGGTGAGCCTTACTCCGGCACTGAATCTAAACGGTTATGGCTGCTTCGTTCCCGACCTGACCAGTTTCGCCGCCGACCCATGCGAAGGGGCCCACCGAAAAGCATTGTAACAGCTTTCTGGATTATTACAATACAAAAATGCCAGCCGCCCCCAAACCAGATGAAAATTTAACGCCAGCGATAGCCTACGCCCACACCCGCACCAACGTCTCCACCTGAAGACCCCACCACAGAACCATTGAGCAACCACTTGCCGTTGTCAGTTGCGGCAGAGACACCAACGGCATAACCGGACTCACCCGACCAGGTACCGCCACCGACACCCACCACTTTTTCACCCGGCAAAACGGCCTGTGGCAAATTGGCTGCGGCAATCGCGGCAGCCGTACCTTCATCAGCCTTACGTTCGGTTTGACGGATCTTGCGATTGACATCATTAAACATTTCCGTAGCTTGACCCAGGTTTACGGCATCGGTGGGCCGACTGCCCGCAGCCACTCCGGAAACCATGCGAGGACCTTCGCTACCCGCCATGGACACTTCTTTTCCATTGGCTTGCTCACCTACGGAAATCGTACGGGTTTGATTATTTTGAGTGACCGCTACGGGTGAAGAATCAGGCACGGCCTCATAAACAGCCTGCATGGCTGCCATAATGGGACTAACCGCCTGCGCCACAGCAGGAACACTGCCCAAAACGGCAACCGCTGCCACCCCACAAACCATCCAATTGCGCAACACCGTGCTTTTGTTTTTTTCTGACTCTGTTTTTTTACATGCGGCATGAATAATCGGATTCATTGGTTCTCCAAAACTAAAAATTTAGTAAACAAAATTAACTGACAAGCATTATTCCCTTTTTTATAAAAAATGTTTTATATAAACCAAGACACTAACAACTTATTACATAATTACAACCAGGCAGAACAAAGAATAATCGCTTAACCGACCGGGCCTCTTACAAGGTCAGCCAACGGTTACCATCCAGCGCATAAATAACTGCCCGGGCAGGGCGTCCGTCCAACGCTGTCAAGCACTCACAATACTCCTGGAGCTGTTTACGGTACGTTTGCCGCAGGCGGTTTTCAAACACCTCATCAGACTCATGCTCATGTTTCAGTGCCGTTTTGTAATCAACCACCAACCAGCCATCGGGGCCGGAAACCGCCACGTCCACAATCAGCACCTTGCCATTGACATCCACCAGCTCCCATTCCTGACGGGCATTGGGCTGTTGCAGCAGCCATTGCCCTTTATCATGAGCCAGGCAATTCAGCAATAAAGATTGCACTCGTCCGGTTGCCTCACGGGCCTGTTGGGGACGCAGGCCTTCCTGGAGCAACTGACGCACAATAATATTTTCAGCCGACTGGATCCGCCCGGGTGTCCAGCCTTGTAATTGATCCTGCCCCATACGGGCCAGCCAGGCATGCACGACCGTACCGACATGCGCCTCATCACGCTCTTCAAAATGCCAGGCGCCCCCCTCATGGAAGGTCAGGTCTGTTGGTTTTTGGGGCTTTCCGGCTTGCGGGTGCAGGGTCTGCATCATGGCACCGGTAAAACGGGTTAGCGGTGGCCCCACCACCTCATATTGGCCATCTTCACCGCCCTGCCCGTTCTTGGCCTGTGACACAGGCAGATAAGGGGGTTTAACCGTAAAGAAAGTATCCATTAAAGGCTGCAACCGTGAAAACAGCGTGCTGGATGCGGCATTGAGCACTTCCCCGTCCCTGACCTGCAAGACCGCCACCAAATGCAGTCGTTGACACGCCCGTGTAGCGGCCACGTATAACAGGCGGTCAAGTTCATACTGGGTACGTTTTTTCTCACGCCCGGCCAGATAGACCGAAATCGGATCTTTTTCCTCGGATGCCCTGGGCTTGATAGGCCCCAGCAACAGGTGCCCCTCGGACTGTTCAAACCGAAGCAAGGGATCAGGGTTATTGCGTGGAACCCTGTTCAGGCCATACAAAATAACTTCCTGAAACTCCAGTCCCTTGGATTTATGCATGGTCATGATGGTCACCGCATTTTGCTCGTGAGAGGAAGCAGCATACAGGCGCTCAAGTTCACGATCAAGATCGGCAGGATTCAGGCCCCCATACGGAGCAAGGTTATCCAGCAAGCGCAGCACCGTCTGCACATCGTCGTGCTCACTTTCATGGTCATAAAAAACAAACCCGCCCAAAGCGCGCCAGACAGATTCCACATGCGCGGAAAAAGTAATCACATCATGTTCAAAAGGCCGATCAAGCAAGGCACGGGCCACGGGTAGTACACGAGCCCGCTCAGCATCCGATAAATCCAGCTCCCTGGCAAGCTCCGGATCATGACCGGAACCTGTCTCGGCCAGCATCTGCGCCAGCAACTGTGGCACGGGCATTTTCTGCTGCTCACCAAACAGGGTATCCAAGGTATTCAGGGTCAGTCCGCATAAAGGCGAACGCAGCAGTGAAAGCCAGGCCACACGGTCGGCCGGGTGCGACAGGGCTCGAATCAGCTGTACCAGATCAATCACCACCTGACGGTCTTTAAGCGGCTGAAAATCCACGGCCCGCACGGGAATACCTTCCAGAATCAGCCGGTGCATCAACTCATTCAGATGGGTACGTGCCCGCACCAGAATGGCCACAGGATCTTTTTTACCCGCATGTGTTTGCAAAGCCGTCCTGACCAATTCAATCACCCTGTCCTGAGCCGCTGTCTCTGCCATTTTCCGGCTTATTTCAATCGGTAACGGTTCTTCATCAGAGGCGGCCGCTTGCGGCAGGGTATGGGGCTCGAGCAAATGGGCGGGAATATGGCTACCATAATAAAACGGATGCATCAACACCGCCTCGGACTCGCCTGCCTCATTAAAAGCCACGGATGGCGTATATTTAATGGCCCCCAGAACGGGATTATCCCTGGCCGGAAATATCCGGGCAAAAGTTTGGTTCACCCACTCCACCACCCTCTGGCGGGAACGGAAATTTTCCGTCAACTTCAATACCGTCAGTGGCAAATCATTAATGCTTTCACGGGCCACTTTCAGAAACAGGCCCACTTCGGCTTTCCTGAAACGGTAGATCGATTGCATCGGGTCACCCACCAGAAACAGGGTGCGGCCTTCGTTGGCCAGCCAGCCTGACGTCAACTTGCGAATCAGGTCAATCTGCACCTGACTGGTATCCTGGAATTCATCGATCAGGATATGTTTGATCACGGCATCCAGCGACAGCAGCAATTCGGCCGGATTATCCACCGACCCCAAGGCTTGCCCTGCCCGCCAGGCGATTTCAATAAAATCCACTTCGCCTTCACTGGCAAACACCTGCTCAAGCTGTTGTGCAGCCAGTTTAAGACATTCCAGCAAATTGCCAATAATATGAATTTGCTGCGGTGTCATCAAGACATCAGGCAAATCGGTCAAATCATGCAGGGCTTGCGCCCACTCTTCCGAGTCAGTCCGTTGTGACTCCAGCCAGGCTTGCATGGCCTCCTTGTGCGCTGTCTTGGGGGGAAAGCCTTCGTTCTTGGTCAGGCGGCTGCGCAACTGCCCTTTGCCCGTCAGCAACAGGCGGGCCAGCGCCTTCCAACGACCAATATCCGTGAAATAAGGTGACAGGGGGCTCCCATCCCAATCAAGCAACGGGTAATCATCATAATGACCGGCAGCCGGGTCGGCCAGGGTGCTGGCCGCCATGCGTGCGATGGGAGCCAAAGTGTCGGCCCAGCCCATAGGCATCAGCCCACTGACCCTGGCAATGTCTTCATCCATGGCCTGCGCAAGGGATTCCATCACCGCCTGCATGGCACCTGCCGGATCATTCACCACCTGCAGCCACTGATCCCTGAACCCCAGCATATCCACCAGCAAGGCTTCGGCAGGCTGTAAATCCACATCCAGATGCGCCACCAATGCCTGTACACATTCGGTGCTGTCAATCAGGGCCAGTGTTTTACGTGCCGCCTTGCCATACAGGGTCCGGGCATCTTCGGTCACCGAAGGCATACCCCCCATACCCGACAACCAGGGCATGGATCTCACCAGCGAAGCACAAAAAGAGTCAATCGTTTTAATGCTCAGACGTGCCGGATGCGCCAGCAAATTCCAGCCCTTTTCCTGATCGCGCTGCAAGGCTGCCCGGGCCAGCTGCCAGCTTTTTTTCTGATGCGCCGATTCCGGCTCTTCTTGCTGCAAACCCAAAGCCAGTTTTTTCAACACCCGCGCATGCATTTCCGAGGCCGCCTTGCGGGTAAAGGTAATGGCCAGGATTTCCTCGGGCCGGTTCACCGTGGCCAGCAAGGCCAGGATCCGGTCTGTCAACAATTCTGTCTTGCCGGAACCGGCCGGTGCCTGGATCAGAAACGACTCGTCGGGTTTGATGGCCCGGGCACGGGCCCGATGATCACTGGGCAAACGCGTTGCCGACGGATTGGGCGAATACGCCTGAACCTGTAAGGATTGATCTGCTGCCATCGTTTCACTCATCTTCACTTTCCTGCGCCAGCCTTAAAAAGGGTTTGACATCACAATATTCCAAATCGCTTTCCCGCCAGGCCCGGTTGATGGCCTTCCCGGCAGAAAAATCCTCTGCCAATCGCGCCATGACCGTTTGCCAGCGTTGCAGCAAATCATCCCAGGATACGGCTGGCTCCCAACTGCTGCGATCATCCAGGGCATCAACGCCCAGGTCTTCATTGGCAATACCCTTGAGTTCGATCTGACGCGCATTCAAACGGGCAAACAGCAAGCCGGCCACCGGATTGCCCTTGCCCGCCCCCATAACCGCGGCATAAAAAGGCAGCTGCAAATTAACGGGCACCTCTCGTGACCAATCCTGTTTGAAAGCCGGCGTACTGCCTGACTTATAATCAATAATCACCTGCTGGCCATCGGCCAGGGTATCCACCCGGTCCATGCGTAATGACAGCCTGACCTGCGCATGCTGCCACTTCACATCCTGCTCGAGCTGTTGCACGACAAACGGTTCACGCCTGAGCTCGATCTGCAAAAAATCCATCACAATCCGACGGGCGCGGTCTTTTTCCATTTGCACAACAGCAGCATAATCATGCTTGAGTTCCTGATCGGCAGCCAATTCCACGCACTCATTCACAAAACCCTCAAGCGAGCCGTCTTCAAACTTTTCAACCAGCCGTTCCCAGTCTTGCAACATGCCCCACACCAGCTCCATGACTTTATGCAGAAAAACACCCCGCACCCGCTGGCTGACCGCCTGCGGATAATCCTTCAACTCACGCGCCCCCAAACGGTAACGGGCAAACGCCCACAGCGGGTTGCGTGCCTGGGTTTCCAGCACATCCATGCCACCACTAACGGAGCGCTTGCCCGAAAGCGCAGGCGCCTGGTGATCGGATAAAACCTCAATATCACGACGGGGTTCTTCGCCTTTTGCACTGACACATAAAGTTTCAGCCTCAAATAATGGAATATTTTCCAATAATGATGAGGCCCTGAGTTCTTTTTCACCCTCCATCAGGGGCCAGCTTAAACGGACTTGAGGCGCACATTGCCGCAAGGCATGAAACAGCTCATCTGCCCAGGCTTTTTCCCGCTCAGGCGTGGCGCGTGGTGCATTGACCCTGCGCAGCGCGTTGACCGGC
>NZ_JAAVNG010000012.1:295026-301453 GCF_012923605.1 Advenella sp. EE-W14
AAAAAGGATTGGGACTTGGGCTGGCAGGCAGGACCTCGTCGGTCAGGCCAAGAATCCATACGGCATCCCAACGGCCGCCCTCTGCCTCCAGAAAACCCAGCACATCAAGCCGTGCCTTTTTATCCCGTTGCGGCTGAAAAGCCGATTGACGTGCCAATCTGTGCAACAAGGCACAAGCACCGGTGGCATCCAGAAGCCCGCCCACCTCATATAAGGCAGAGAAACGAACCAGCAATTTTTCAAAAGCCTGACACACCTGAAAATTGGCGCTAGTCAGTGTTGCCGGACCAGGAAACCCGAAACTCACCAGACATTCACGAATACGCTGTGCCCATTGGTCGGTGCTGGCACGCGTGTACTTGCCCTGAAAAGGCTGACACCAGTGTTGATAAACCTCCTTGAACTTCAAGGACGCTGCCGTATCCAGCTCTTCAAACATGGCCAACACAACCGCCTCGGGAACCGTAATGTCTTCTTTCTGACGCAGCTGGGCATCGTATTGTGCCATGGCCGCCAACACCGAAGGCCTGGCGGCACAATGCCCTGCGAGCAAGGCCGCCCCCAGCACCTGTACCTCGCATTGCCCGCGACTGCCCAGCTGCGCCAGCAGCCTCAGCCAGGCGAAAGCCGCCCGCACGGGCGCCCACTCGGTTAGAGGACGGCCAACCGCCACGTTCCAGCTTAACCCATGGCGACCCAGGTTTTGCGTTAACAAACGTCTGGCCAATGGGGCTTTGGCTTCCAGATCCGGTGCCACAATGGCATACGTCCCCTGAGGGTTATCCTGCAGGGCCTGTCGTGCCCATTCAATCGCCGCTTCCCATTCTGCAGCCGTATCTCCCAACGCTGTCTTGCCAACATCACTGGCGCTGGCCGACTTTTCAGCCAGCACATACAGATTGGTCCCATTCGCCTGGCAAGCCTTTAACAGCCTGCCCAAACGGGGGGAGCACTCCGCAAACCCCAGCAAAACAATCTGCTTGGGCAAACTCAGGTTTTCATGATTTTCGAGTGCACGAATCAGACTTTCCTGCATCAGACAATCGTCTTCCGCATCCATCCGGGACAGGCGATGCAGGTAAGCCTGTTGCCATTGCCTGAACCGCTCGTACTCTTGCGTGCTTTCATCCTCCCTGACCTGAATATGCCAGTCGGCACACAAATGATGGGCATCAGAAGCCATTTTTGCCGTTTGCTGCAAATCCAGTAAGCGTCCCGCCCCTTCTTCCTGCTCAATAACCGATTCCCACACCAATTGCTCGGCAAAACGGTCCAGTGCAATGGCCGGCACATGACTTTGAGTACTGAATAAACGATCATCATGCAAGGCACGAAGCCATCGGCCCAGCGGCATAATCCGGGGTAATTCAACAATACTGGCAGAAGGACCCATATGCTGGATCAGCCACTGTTTCAGACGCAATGCCTGCCGGTTGTTAACGGTCAGCACCAGTTGCTGACGGGCATCTGCCGCCACCAGCCCATCGATGGACAGCGCCGGCAAGGCGGAAATCATAAACTCAGGTGAAGCGGCAGTCATAAGCCTCCATTCAAGATAGAAAACATCATTTGACAGCAATAATGATACTTGATTGGGCGTAACTTCACTGACAAATAATACAAATCACAGGCCATGCATCGGGCATTAACAAGGCTGTGTTTTGAACATTCACATAAACGGCAATGTTACCCGCACCTCTGCGGTTAACTTTTGCACGCCATGCTGGTTGCAAACGCTCAAATCCATCACAAGCAACTGACCGGTTTCTGTCTGTTCCACCTGACTGACAGTGCCGGTACATACCGGCTGCTCTGCCAACTGCATGACGCTGACAAAGCGCACCTTGATATTGTCCAGATATTCTTGCCGCACAATGCGTGAAAGACACTGCTGCATGAAGGCAAAGGTAAACATGCCATGCACAAACACATCATCAAAACCGGCGGCTTGCGCATAATCACTGTCTATATGCAATGGGTTATGGTCGCCCGAAGCCCCCGCAAACAGGGCCAGTGCCGCGCGACTGAAGGGCTCCCCCTGCCATAGCGGCAAGCGATCACCCACCTTGCAATGTCTTAACTCAAACCCTGAATTGCTCATGATTTCCGATTTTCCACAAATACCGATCTTAAATCGGCAACATGTTTGCCATCCTGGTTTTCCACCCGCGTGTAACGGTCAAGAAAATACAGGGTGCCGTTTTTTTTGCTGTAGACATCAGCCACCCGGGAAGTAAACGTTAATACATCACCGGCAAAACACTGGCCATGGCACATGAATTCCTGCGAGGCATGCAATGTTTTACCGGCATCCAGACCCACCTGGGTAAACCAGGCATAGGGGTCTTCCCTGTTCATTTCCAGACCGAACAACAGCCCCACGGGCACCACGACCGACGGATACCCCTGCGCTTTGGCATAAACCTCATCAAAGAACAAACGCTCGGTCTGCCCGGTGACTTTCGCATAAAACTGCACCTGGAACAGGGAAGCCGGCACCTGGTGAGACCCCAATTCCTTACCGATCAACCCCGCTTCAGGCATATTGACTCCTTATGTTCAACGCTTTGTTACCAAGTGGCATTTGGATTCTGACAAAGGAAGGTTGGCATCTTCAGCTGAAATAACGCCCTTGATATGGTAATAATCCCAGGGTCTTGTTGATTCGTCCGGTTTTTTCACTTCCAGCAAAAGCATATCATGAGCAAATTTGCCATCCTCCCTGATCTTGCCCTTGAACAGGCCATCATCAATTTCTTTAGACTTCAAATACGCCATGACCTTGTCGGCATCGTCAGTACCGGTTTGCTTGATGGCATCCAGATAATTGATCACTGATGAATACACCCCAGCCTGCCCCATACTAGGCATTTTGTTGGTTTTGGCATAATAGCGCTCTGACCAGTCACGGGTTTTGTCATCGCGATCCCAATAGAAACCTTCTGTCAGCATCAGGCCCTGTGCCGCATCCAGCCCCAACGCATGAATATCATTAATGAACATGACCATGGGTAAAATGCTTTGCTTTGACTGTGTGATGCCAAATTCGGCCGCCTGCTTGACTGCGGTAATCGTGTCCTGGCCGCCATTAGCCAGGGCAATGACATCGGCATTGGACTGTTGGGCATTCAACAAATAAGAAGAAAAATCGGTTGAGTTCAGCGGGTGCCTGGAAGACCCCACAATCTTGCCATTGTTTTTTTCGATCACCTTGCCAGCGGCATCCATCATGGCACCGCCAAAGGTGTAGTTCACCGTAATAAAATACCAATTCTTCTTGCCTGAATCCAGCACGTGCTTGGCCGTCCCATTGGACAGCGAATACGTGTCATACACCCAATGCACGGTATTCTTATTGCATTGCTCGTTAGTCAACGGCAAGGACGCAGCTCCGGACACCAGCGCAACCCGATTCTTGTCCGCGGCAATTTTACTGACTGCCAAGGCAATATTAGAGGTGACCAGTTCGGTAATCACATCCACCTTGTCCACATCAAACCATGCGTTGGCCCTGGCCATGCCAATATCCACTTTGTTCTGGTGATCGGCACTGACCAGCTCGATGGGGGTCTTGAAATCCGGGTTCGCCTTCTGGAAATCCTCAATCGCCATTTGTGCCGCGGTGACGGCTCCGGCACCGCTAAAGTCCGAATAAGGACCACTCATATCCGTCAGCACCCCTACCTTGACCAGATTGTCACTGATTTTTGGCTCGGCAGCCTGTACTGCCGGCAATGCCGCCATAGCTAAAGACAGGCCCAACCGGCCTTTGCCACCTTACCTAAAATGCACATCCCTTCTTTTTTCATCATTGTCTCCATTTATGTAAATATATTTACTTATAAAGACGAATTATGCCGATTTTTAAAAATTAATAAAGCAATTGCTTATAGGGACTTTCCCTTCCCTGCCTGACAAAACGAAAAAAGGGCATATAAGAAAACTTATATGCCCTTTGGGTTCATCTTATTTAATTTTTAATTAAATAATCATTTGGAAGGTGAAGACAACAGCTCTTGTGCCTGCTTTCTTAATTCATATTTCTGGATTTTACCGGTCGCTGTTTTTTGCAGCTCACCAAATATGATTTTTTTAGGCACTTTGAAACGGGCCAGATTCTCACGGCAATAATCCAGGATTTCGTCTTCCTGAACTTGTGTACCCTCTTTCAGCTCGACAAAGGCAACCGGAATTTCTCCCCATTTCTCATCGCCAAGCGCCACCACCGCGCAGTTGGCCACACCGGGATATTTATACAGCACATCTTCCACTTCGATACTGGAAATGTTCTCGCCACCTGAAATAATGATGTCTTTGCTGCGGTCCTTGATTTGTACATAACCGTCTTCATGCATGACACCCAAATCGCCCGTATGGAACCAGCCGCCTTCGAAGGCTTCCTGGGTGGCATGCGGATTTTTAAGATAACCCTTCATGACAATATTACCCCGGAACATCAGCTCGCCCATTGATTGGCCATCAGCCTTGATGTCTTCCATGGTGGACGGATTTTTAACGCTTAAACCAGCCTGCAGGTGATAACGCACACCCTGACGGGATTTGAGCCTGGCTCGATCTTCTATGCTTAACGCTTGCCAGCTGTCGTGCTCGACACAAACCGATGCAGGGCCATAGACTTCGGTAAGGCCGTAAACATGAGTGATATCAAAACCCATTTTTTCCATGCTGGCCAACACGGCCTCTGGAGGTGCCGCACCGGCAATTAAACCCTTGACGGTATGATCAATGCCTTTTTTCAATTCATCGGGCGCATTGGCCAGGGCCGAATGCACCACGGGGGCGGCACAGTAATGGGTAACTTTTTCATCACGGATCAAATCAAGGCAAACCTTGGCATCAAACTTGCGCAGGCAGACATTCACCCCGGCACGCGCAGCGATTGTCCAGGCAAAGCACCAGCCATTGCAGTGAAACAGGGGCAAAGTCCACATATAAACGGGGTGCTTGCCCATATCCCATTCTAAAATGTTTGACATTGCATTAAGGGCCGCCCCACGATGATGGTAAACCACCCCTTTGGGGTTGCCCGTGGTGCCCGACGTATAGTTAAGGGCGATGGCATCCCATTCATCTTCAGGCATTTGCCAATTATTGAGATCTTTGGCAGAAGCCAGGAAAGATTCATAATCAAGTTCGGCAAACGGCTGGATATTTTGCGGACCCAGGGCATCATTAACCTGAACAATAGTAAGATGGGGCAGTTTACGACGGATTTGAGGAATGTGGGCCTCGAACTCGCTGTCTACCAGCAGCACCTCGGCCTCGCCGTGTTCGAGGCAGAAAATAAGACTGTCTGTATCTAAGCGCACATTTAGCGAACAAAGCACACCCCCCGACATGGGCACCCCAAAATGGGCCTCTACCATGGCAGGCGTATTATGCAGCAAAACCGCAACCGTGGAATTGCGCTTTACACCCAACTGGCGCAGCGCCACCGCCAACTGCTTGGAGCGACGGTTGGTTTCAGCCCAGTTTTGTCGGATAGGCCCATGAACGATTGCCAGACGGTCACCATATACACTGGCGGCGCGTTGCAGGTAATCAATAGGGGTTAAGGGTGCATAATTGGCCTGGTTACGCTGAAGGCCCGTATCAAAATCAGCCATTGTGTCTCCTGTTGGCTATTCATTAATTTATACAAGATGTTACCAGAAAGATTAACAAATAAACCTCGAATAGATCAATATATTGGCGATTATTTTTACCTATTCAAACACCGTAACACCTTGATAACTGCTATTGCGTCAACTTTCATAATTATTTGATCCAAAAAATAACGCATCCGCTTGCAAACCCGCCACAATTGACCTAAAGTTGTCTAAAATGCCAGATTTGTTTCTTTAACTCAGGCACTATCACTTCATGAACACGGCACAAATCCAACTTCTGCGAGACGCAGCCAGGCAGGCTGATACTGGCAAGCACTGGATTGCCACGGCCAAATTCCTGGACATCGCCAATCCCAAGATCATTGCCGATTTATGCGATGAAGTGCTTACCTTGCGGGCCGGGTACAACAAAACCCCCAGCATCATGCCCTCCAAAAATGCACTGGAAGAGGTTTTCCAAATGGAATGCCCCAACCCTTCCTGCGATAAAACCAAAGACGGCTATGCCATTCGCTACGCCGGACAAACCTACGACCCCAACAAGGCAGAAGCAGCCCCAGGTGTTGCCTGGACCGCACAGGAAATGGCCATTTTCAAGGCCCGCCAGGACGGCAGCATTACAGAACTGCTAAGCCGCCTGGAAAACATGGCGCACATCCCCACCTGGTACCTGACGGTTGAGGCTGGAAAAAGAAAGGGTTATGAAGGCACTTTGATTTTCAAATACAGCCGGGAAGCACCGAATCGGGCACAGCAGCTGACGTTTTTGGATTGAGTTCCGGCCACAGCGCATATCA
>NZ_JAAVNG010000004.1:0-17690 GCF_012923605.1 Advenella sp. EE-W14
ACTATTGCCAGCAGTAGCAGGGTTGTGATTCTTTTCATGACCGTGAGTGCTCGTTTTGAACGAAAAATGAAATCATCGGCTTGAAATGCTTCTTGTAGTAAACTGGACGTATTACTTTATCTATTGTGGGAAACCGACGATGCTGATTACTTTCCGCTCAAATGCAAGTGCTGATGTTGTGATGCTGGACAAGCATGCCCTGTCTGTCCTGAAGGCTGCAGGGCGTGATTATGAGACCTTGCCTGAAAGTGGCGTGTTTACGGTAGAGCAACTGGATGAGGCCATTCAGAACATTTTGCGTGCCGTGGCCGAAGACCCCGATTCCAATCCTGACCTGGTTTATGCCGATAAAGACAGGGAAGAAGAAGATGACGAGTATCCGGAAGAAAAGCCGCACCCGGTGCTGGAAAAGGTGACCTTGCGTCGCCGTACTTTTCCTTTGCTGGACATGCTAAGGGCCGCCAGGGCTCAAGGCAAGGAAGTGGTGTGGGAAGTGGGAAGTGCCTGGTAAACGATTAATCTCGCTAAACGGTTAACATTTACCCATTAAAAAAAACCCAAACAACCGGGGGTATCCGGTTGGTTTGGGTTTTTTAATGTTTGCCGTTTTGTCTGGTCTTGAGCCTGTTTGGTTCAAAAAGCTGGTTTGCCCCCAGTGTATGGGATCAATCAGGACAATTGCCTGCCCGTATGTTTAATACGGGCCTGGCAAGACGGGCTTATCAATTTCAGGCAGTCGCAGCCTCAACGTTTTCTTCTTTGGCGCAGTTGGCACCTTGCTGAATATGACGGTTGACGGCACTTAACACGGCCTGGAAGGAAGCAGTCACGATGTCTTTGTGAACACCAACCCCGAAACCGGTGGCAGAGTCGCCCAGACGCAGTTCAACATAGCAGGCGGCCAGTGTTTTCTCACCAGAACCAATGGCGTGTTCATGGTAGTCCATGAAGCGGATAGGCAGATTCAAGGCATTGATAAATGCAGAAATGGCACCATCACCCTTGCCACTTGCCTTGACGACAGTGCCGTTGTTTTCCAGTTCCACTTCGATGCTGAACGTTTCATCATCAGCGCCTTCCGGATGGCTGTTGATCTGGTGCTTGAGCAATTTCCAGGGTGAAGTCTGTTCCAGGTATTCTTTCTCGAAGATCTCGTAAACGGCATTGCCATTGACTTCGGTGCCCGTTTCATCGGTCACGCGCTGGATGGCGCGGCTGAATTCAATTTGCAGGCGACGGGGCAGGTTCAAGCCCTTTTCCTGTTCAAGCAGGTAAGACACACCACCTTTACCAGACTGGCTGTTGACACGGATCACGGCATCGTAACTGCGGCCCAGGTCGGCAGGGTCAATAGGCAGGTAAGGTACTTCCCAAATGCCGTCAGGGTCTTGCTGCGCAAAGCCTTTTTTGATGGCATCCTGGTGAGAGCCTGAAAAGGCGGTAAAGACCAGGTCACCGGCATAGGGGTGACGTGGATGGACAGGCAATTGGTTGCAGTATTCGGCGGTACGGCGGACTTCATCAATATCGGAAAAGTCCAGGCCGGGATGGATACCCTGGGTGTACAGGTTAAGTGCCAAGGTAACCAAGTCTACGTTACCGGTACGCTCACCGCTGCCAAACAAACAGCCTTCAACACGGTCGGCACCGGCCATGACCGACAACTCAGCGGCGGCAACGGCAGTACCGCGGTCGTTGTGGGGGTGTACGCTAACGATAATGCTGTCGCGGTTGTTGACGTTTTTGCAGAACCATTCAATCTGGTCGGCGTACATGTTGGGGGTGGTGGATTCGATGGTCGCAGGCAGGTTGAAGACAATTTTGTCTTCAGGGGTGGGTTGCCATACTGCTGAAACTGCGTTACATACTTCCACGGCAAATTCGGGTTCGGTGGTGCTGAAAACTTCGGGTGAGTATTCATAGCGCCATTTGGTTTGCGGATATTTAGCCATGGCTTCCTGTACCCAACGTGTACCCTGAATGGCCACTTCTTTCACTTCGTCTTTGCTCATGTTGAAAACGATTTTGCGGAAAGCGGGCGCACAGGCGTTGTACAGGTGAATCATGGCGGTTTTTGCACCAGCGGCTGCCTCGGCAGTCCGTTCGATCAGGTCTTGACGGGCCTGGGTCAGGACAATAATGGTGACGTCATCGGGAATCAGGTTTTTCTCAATCAGAGTGCGCACAAAGTCGAAATCGGTTTGTGATGCGGAAGGAAACCCAACCTCAATTTCTTTGAAGCCAATGGCCACCAACTGTTTGAAAAAGCGCAATTTACGCTCAACGCTCATGGGCTCGATAAGAGACTGGTTGCCATCACGCAGGTCGGTGCTCATCCAGATTGGAGGAGCGGTAATGGTTTTGCTGGGCCATGTACGTTCGGAAAAATCCTTGACGAACGGTTTGAAGGGAACGTATTTTTTTGCTGGGTTGGAAAGCATCATAATGCACCTGTTTGATATGAATCCCGGTGCTGGAACTGGCGTTTGCCTGTTTGTTGGCCCGGGATATTACAATTTAATAAAAATCCGGGTGGCTAATACAGGGCTGCCGAACTGCCACGAATGCTCTAGGCTCGGCAACCGAGCGCTAGTAGTAGAAGAGAAGAGAGTGCGCAAACCAACAAGCCGCCGTTGCAACTTGTAGTAATTTGAGAGGGATTGAAAGTTTGCGTTTTCATAATGACTTTATTATGAGCATGAAAGGGGGGTAAAGTCAAGAGATTTTTTCGTTTTGGCCAAGCTCAGGAATAAAATTGTGTTGCAGGAGTATTTGTTGTTCTTTGACTTGAGCCAGTTTGTAAACACGTCCGCTACGTAATTCACTGAGGGTTTCTTTTAAAGTGATGAATTTGATGGGTTCTGTGCGATCACTCCAGGCCCAGGCCAGCACTTCCTTGCCTTCCGGAGAAAGCTGATTGATAAGCGGGTTGATTTTTCGTGGGGGAGGACAGTGTTCACCGGCACGTCTGATGCTTCCACTTAGCCAGCTGCTTAAGATTATATAAAGGATAAGGCTGCCTAGCAGAACCAGGCCCCACCAAATATAATTGTTTATACTGTTCAGGTAGGTAACCAGTTGATCGCTGAAGGCTTCCAGTCCGGCGTAATCCTGTTTTTTGCCAAAATCAATGATTTTGCGGGCAAGGAAAATCCAGACAAGTACCGAAAAGGCAATGACCGTGCTACGTAAAATAATTTGTGGCATTGCCAACGTCAGGAGGGTTTTGCTGAGTACTGCGGTATCATTTTTATAAGCCGCTGGTTTTTTTTGTTTCATAAAGAATTTTTAATATGCGTCAGGCGTTAGAGTTAAAAACGGGCCAGCAATTGGTCATGACCCCTCAGTTGCAACAGTCATTGCGATTGTTGCAGTTTTCCGGTCTGGATTTCCAGGTTGAGCTGATGCGCGCCATTCAGGACAATCCGATGCTGGAGTTAGTAGATGATAACCAGATATCGTCTGAAACACCAAATTCCGAGCTGTCTTATGCTGAGGTTTTACAACAGGATTGGGATCAGCGTAAACCTGCCGCTGCCAATTCCGAGGATGATGATTTCTATCCTGAAACCGCAACCAGTGTGAGCCTGGAAGCGTATTTGCGCAGTCAGTTGGGGACAACCCATGCCATGGAGCGTGATATGCTTCTGGTTGATGTCCTGATTGATGAACTGGACGAAAATGGCTATCTGCATACACCGCTGGAAGAGGTGGCCGGATTTTTTGAGGCTGAGCATGAGGTAACCATAGAGGAGCTGACGGTGGCGTTGCGTTTGTTGCAGTCGTTCGATCCTCCGGGTATTGCGGCCCGCAGCCTGTCAGAATGCCTGTTATTGCAGCTTTCTCGTGAGTTAAGTCCTGAACCTGATGGCAAAGTATTGGCCTGCGCCAAAAAAATTTGCGCCAATGCCCTGGATGCGCTGGCAGCGGCCGATATGGCTGCCTTGCAAGCGGTCACCGGTGCCGATATTACCCTGATTCGCCAGGCCCATGGTTTGATTCAGGGGCTTGATCCACGGCCAGGTAAAGCCTGGAGCACGCCTGCAGCCGATTATGCGGTACCTGATGTGTTGGTGAGAAAAATCAATCATGAATGGGTTTTATCCCTTAATCAGGGGATTTTGCCAAAGGTTCGGATTAATGCCGAATATGAAAGCATGATCAGGACCCTGGGTAAAAAGCAGGAAAGCAGTCTGAGTGAACAGCTAAGTCATGCAAAGGGTTTTTTAAAACAGGTCAATCACCGTTTCAGCACCATTCTGGATGTTTCCCGAGTCATCATGAAATATCAAACAGCCTTTCTTGAAGAAGGTGTGTCTGCCGTACAACCTCTTACCTTAAAAGAAGTGGCACAGGAGCTGGAGATTCATGAGTCAACCGTATCCCGGGCCACCACGCAAAAATTCATCGCCACTCCGCATGGGGTATTTGAACTGAAATATTTTTTTGGATCGGGTGTAGCCACCGAGTCTGGTGAGCATACCTCGGCCAAGTCGATTCAGTTGAAAATCAAGGCGCTGGTCGAGGCTGAAGATGCCAAAAAACCTTTGTCCGACAGTAAGTTGTGTGATTTGTTGATGGCGGATGGTTTGTTAATCGCCCGCAGAACAGTGGCTAAATATCGTGAAGCCATTGGTATTGCACCGGCTTCCAGAAGAAAAGCTCAGGCTCTTCTGAAAGGCTGACTGTTTTTTTTAAGAAAAACAGGGAAAAAATATTGCGAAAAAAATAAAAATAGATGATAATGATTCGCATGTATATTTGTATTTGTAATGCCATCACAGAAAAAACCGTTATTGAGGCAGTCAATAACGGAGCGTCAACCCTTGGTGATTTACAGACCGAGTTAGGTGTTGCATCGTGCTGTGGTTGCTGTGCCCAGACTGCCAGCGAATATCTTCCGAAAGATTCAGCCTCTAATGCAGCAAATCAAGAGTATGTGAGCGAGTCACGCAGCCGCAAGGCACTTGTGTCCACGGCACTCTGGTAGGCAACGTATTGGAAAAATCCGGTGTTTTCGCATAAGCTTCCTTTTGCTCAGGAAAAGGAAGCTTATGTCGTATTCATTTTGGTAAATCTGTTTCGTAACCGCTTCCAATATATAATGGAAGCCTGGGGGCGGTGTTGTTTTTGCATACCGGAATCCCATTGAGCAAACTTGAAAAAGGAAGGGTTATGAAAGGCGATAAAGAGGTTCTTAAATACCTGAACAAGCAATTGACCAATGAGTTAACGGCGATTAATCAGTATTTCCTGCATGCCCGCATGTTGAAAAACTGGGGCTTTAATGTGTTGGGCAAGCATGAATATGAAGAGTCCATCGAAGAGATGAAGCATGCCGATGCCCTGATAGAACGTATTTTTTTGCTGGAGGGATTACCCAACCTGCAAGATTTGCATAAGTTGCGCATTGGTGAGGATGTGCCCGAAATCCTGGCTTGTGATTTGCACCTTGAGGTAAGTGCTCATGGAACGCTTACCGAAGCGATTGCCCATTGCGAAAAAGTGCGCGACTACGTTTCTCGTGATTTGTTCCGCCGCATTCTTGATGATACCGAAGAACATATCGACTGGTTGGAAACCCAAATTGAACTGGTGGACAAAGTAGGTCTGCAAAATTACCTGCAAAGCCAGATGGGTGAAGAATAACCCGCCTTGGCAAGGTCAATTGAATATGCCTGAAAGCAGGCAATTGGTTTAAGTTAAGTAACAAAAAAAATGGCCTGGAAAGTGTTTTCAGGCCATTTTTTTATCTTAACGCTCGGGGCAGTCCTTAACTTTTCCCCAGGCATTGTAGGCGCCACAGTATTGTTCACGAACCTTGCCAAGGCAGGTGGGGCGTTCAAAAAAGCCCAGGGTGCGGCAGTGGGCGACGGCACGATGAAAGGCGGGCTCCCAGGCATAACCGCCACCCGATGTACCCGGTATCGTTGCAGGACGGGTAATGGGCGTGGCCTGTATGGGGGCAGCGTTAATACTACCGCTTGCCGTACCAATCGTCACGTTTGGATTGTACTGGCTGCTGGATGCCGTCAGGATATCCGATTTTTGTGAAGGATCTATTGCCCAATCTATGGCAGTGGGTTTTTCAGGAACACCTTGGGCACCACTCATAAGGGGTTGTTGGGGCTGACGCAGTACGGGACGTCCGAACTGGTCAACCTGTGGCGGCGGATCAAACTCGCTAACGTTGGGTATATTGGCAGTGGTGGGCGTATGTGCAATAAGCCATTCGCCAGCCTGGATTCCGCCCCATGTGGCCAGCCCGGCAAATATCAGTAAAGAAATGAATAAAAAACGCCAAGACATTAATAAATTACCCTTTATTGATGAGTGGTTCATTTTAGCTGTTTTCCTAGAACACCTGACCGGCATGTTCACGCATTGCGTGAAAATTAATTTCAGGATTCAGTTCCTGGGCAACACGAAGCTGGGCAGGAGAAGTAATCAGAAAAGCCAGCGCATCAACCACATCGTAAGCGATATGGGCAGCATTGCTGTCCATGAATTTGCGCAGTGCTTTTGGATTGTCACTGGTTACCCAGCGTGCCATGGTATATCTAGATGGCATTAAACGCGCTTCCACCCCATATTCGGTTTTCAGGCGGTGAGCAACCACTTCAAATTGTAATTGACCAACGGCACCCAGCAACAGGGCACCACCGGCGGCTTCCGGACGAAATACCTGAATGGCGCCTTCCTCTCCCAATTGGGTGAGGCCGGTACGCAACTGCTTGGTACGCAATGGGTCCTTGACTTCGACGCCCTGGAAGAGTTCGGGGGCAAAGAACGGCAGTCCGGTAAATTGCAGGGTTTCGCCTTCAGTCAGGACATCGCCCAGGTGCAGGACACCGTGGTTGGGAATACCAATGACATCACCTGCGTAGGCCTCATCAAGCAGATCACGGCGTTGCGACAGGAAAGAAACCACGTTGTTGGGACGGATTTCCTTGCCGGTACGGCTGACTTTCAGGCGCATGCCACGTTCAAACTTGCCCGAACTGACCCGCACAAAGGCCACGCGGTCGCGGTGGGCCGGGTCCATATTGGCCTGTACCTTGAAGACGACCCCGGAAAATTTGGGCTCATCGGGTTGCACGATGCGTTCCAGCGCCTGGCGGGGACCCGGTTTGGGCGCCCATTTAACGAGGGCGTCAAGCACCTCTTGCACACCAAAGTTGTTAACGGCCGAGCCGAAAAAGACCGGTGTTTGTTTGCCAGCCAGAAAGGCGTCGTGGTCAAAATCGGGGGTGGCTTCCTTGATGAGGGAAATTTCTTCGTGGGCCTTGTCGAAGGCGGAGCCGAATTTTTCCTGGATCAGTGGGTTGTCCAGGCCTTCGATAAACTCATCGGTGCCGCGTTTTTCCTGGCCGGGACGGAACAGACGCATACGGTCCAGCTGCAGGTCATAAACACCACCAAATGATTTGCCCATGCCAATCGGCCAGGTAAACGGGATGGTGTCCATACCCAGATGGGATTCAATTTCACCCAGCAGGTCCAGGGGTTCACGGACTTCGCGGTCTAGTTTGTTGATGAAGGTGAGAATGGGAGTGTTGCGCGCCCGGCAAACCTGCAGCAGGCGAATGGTTTGCGGTTCAATCCCGTTTGCGGCATCAACCACCATGATGGCAGCGTCCACTGCGGTCAGTACCCGATAGGTGTCTTCAGAGAAGTCCTGGTGTCCGGGGGTATCCAGCAGATTGATGACACAATTCTTGTATTCCATTTGCATGACGGATGACGCAACTGAAATTCCCCGTTGCTTTTCGATTTCCATCCAGTCGGAAGAGGCGTGGCGGCTTGCTTTTCTTGCTTTTACGCTACCGGCGATCTGAATTGCACCTGCGAACAGGAGCAGTTTCTCGGTAAGGGTGGTTTTACCGGCATCGGGGTGGGAAATAATGGCAAAGGTGCGGCGGCGGGCCACTTCCTGCTTGATTGATAAGTGTGACATTAATTAAAAACGGTATATAAGTCACCCGGGATGGGATGATAAGGCAACAGATTGATGGATGATTCGGGGATTCGTGCAAAAAACATTGGTAGAATGCCAGAAAATGTTGTTTATTATAATCTTTATCGGTATTTTTTGTGAAAGAAAAGGGTTGCAAAGGCTAAGTCATTATGGCAAACAGGAAAATTAAAATACAGGACTTTCTTTCCAATGTTCCCCTATTTAGCGAACTGGAACCGGCCGAGCTGGATGCCATCGCGTTGGGAACCACCGAAATGCAGGTCAGGCGCGGCGAAATTGTGTTTCAGCGTGGTGAGCCTTGTCTGGGCCTGCATGTGCTTATCTATGGCCAGATCAAACTGTCAGTGGTTTCATCACCCGGCAATGAAAAGGTGGTCAAGATCATTCGTGCCGGTGACAGCTTTGGTGAGGCGCTCATGTTTATGGGCAAGAACTATATCGTGACGGCACAGGCGCTGGAGGATTGCCTGGTGCTGCATGTCAGTCGCAATGTGATTAATGCCGAATTGGCCAAAAGCCAGAATCTCACCTTCAATATGCTCAAGGGGCTGAGCCAGCGCTTATATGGCCTGATGGAAGACGTCGAGTCCTATTCCCTGCGTTCAGGCGCACAGCGGGTGATTGGTTATTTGCTTAAGCACGATCATTGTGAAAACGGGGAAACCATTACATTAAGCACCAGCAAAGCTATTATTGCTTCGCGCCTTAACATTACCCCGGAACACTTTTCGCGTATTTTGCTCGATTTAAGCACGCATGGCCTGATCAAGGTAAAAGGAAAGGAAATTACCATTCTGGACATGCAGGGGCTTATTGATTTTTAAGCGGTTTTTTTATATTGTTTGGCAAGCCGGCGGTAGATGCTGACGGCCCCCAGCAAATTGAAAAACAGCATGCCTGCCGAGATCAGCAGTAACAATGCCGCCAGGGTGACAAAGCCGGGTATTTGCCAGGCTGCGGCGAGCATGGCCGGCACGGTCAACAACTGCACCCAAAACTGGCGCATGGCCCTGGCTTCGGGCAAAATATCTTTTATTTTGGGCACGGCGCCCGAACGGAACGGGACGATTTCCTGGCTGTGCAACAGGACCAGGAAGGGCACAATTTTGTATAACATGCCATTAATGGCGGAATAGGCGCAGCCCAGAATAAATAATATGCCCAGTGACAGCTCCAGTTGCGGCAGGCTAAACTGTTGCAGTAGCGCTAACAGGATGCAGCTGCCAAACAGGCTGGCCAGTGACAGCCGCCAGAACAGGGTGGTGACATCGGGTTCGGGCCGTTTGCGGCCTTTAAGTAAAATGCCGGTCTGGATGGTGAAAATAATGGCCAGCAGGGCCAGCATAAAAACCAGTATGGTTTGAAGCATATCCGCATGCAGGCCAAACCACTCAGAAAAAACAGTCCAGAGCAGCAACACGACAAAAAGCACCGGCAACAGGCGTTGCGTCATGCGGGCGGGATAAATTTCCGTGACCTGAAACAGGGGTATGACCTGAAAGCTGATGCCCATCAGCAAAATGGCGACCCAGCCGGCCAGGCCCCACAAGGCATGCAGGTTGGTCAGGGCCACCAAAGACAGGTTCAAGGGGTGGATAAAGGCATAGACCAGGGTGAAACCAAGCATAACCGTGATGGTCAGGCTGGCGACGCTATAACGTATTGCCAGAATGGACGCCCTGGCTTTTTCCGCCTGCTGTTTGCGTGACAGCCAGAACCCAAGATTAAGTGTAAAAATGAAAATGGCCAGACCACTTCCCAGCAGGGTGGCCGCCATGATGAAAAGCGGGTTGGAAAGGGTAAGGAAGGCACCTGCCAGGATTAAAGTTCCGGTTCCCAGCAGCAGGAAGACAATCAGACCCAGTAGATCTGGCCATGGAATCTGGATGCGGAAGGCCACCGGCAAGAGCTGGATTAATGAGCCAGCCATGCTCATGGTCAGAATGCCCAGCGTGAAAAGATGGGTAACACTTAACATGACCGGTGACCAGCGACTTGACCAGGCATCGGGGCCGGAAAACAGCAATACCAGGGCCGCCAGCATGGCAAACAGCGGGGCAGCCAGAAAAAAACGCATGGGCGCCATCAGACCTGGCATGCGCTCGAACGTTAAGGCACGTTGCATTAGGCCTTTTTCCAGATGATTACTTCATAAGAGTAATCAGGCTGCTTGCGGATGCTGTATTCGAATTGCTCGCTTTCAAGAATGCGAAACAGGGGAATGGGTTCACGGTCTATCAGGATGCACAGGCGTTTTTCACCATTATTGATTTGGGGTAATAATTCCAGGACCCGTTCCATGGGTTCAGGAGGGGGTAAACCACGTACGTCCAGCTGAATATCATTATTCATGTTTAATCCGTAAAAAGGGCGGTTGGTGAGCCTGTCGGGGAAAGCGTTAACCGTGCTGACAGGCATTATGTAGATACATATCAATATATTATCAAATTAATATTGATGCCTTGCTTTTTCTTGATTTTGCTCAAGGTTATGCAAGGATCGTGGTTGTTATATTCAACCATTATTCTTTGCTTGATTTCAAACCTCAATAAAATTCAAGATTAAACCAATATGTCAAGTTTTATGTCAATTAACGGTCATGGTCAGCCAGAATCCGCGCAGCCTGTCATAGAGTTGGTGTGTCCGGCCGGCAGCCTGCCCGCCCTGAAAAATGCCGTGGATAACGGTGCAGACTGTGTCTATCTGGGGTTCCGGGATGCCACCAATGCCCGCAATTTTGCCGGGCTTAATTTTGATGATGCCGCCATACGCGAAGGGATCAGCTACGCTCATGCACGCGGTTGCCGGGTGTTTGTCGCCCTTAATACGTATCCCCAGCCCGGCAGCGCCGGCTTATGGACACAAGCCATCGACCATGCTGCCGGCATGGGGGCAGATGCCCTTATTATGGGCGATCTGGGTTTAATGGCTTACGCGGCTGATAAATATCCTGATCTGCACCGGCATTTGTCGGTACAGGGCTCGGCCACCAATTACGAGGCGATTGCTTATTACCAGCAGCAGTTTGGCATTACGCGGGTTATTTTGCCACGGGTGCTTTCGCTGGCCCAGGTAGAGAGGGTGGCAGAAAGCACCACGGTGGAAATAGAAGTCTTCGGTTTTGGCAGCCTGTGCGTCATGGTGGAAGGGCGTTGTGCCCTTTCTTCTTATGTCACGGGCGAATCACCCAATACGCATGGCGTGTGTTCGCCGGCCAAGGCGGTGCGCTGGCAACAAACCCCCAAGGGGCTTGAGTCACGTCTTAACGGTGTGCTGATTGACCGCTATGGCGATAATGAAAATGCCGGTTACCCCACCTTGTGCAAAGGCCGGTTTGATGTTGAAGATGAAAATTATTATGCCATTGAAGAACCCACCAGCCTGAATACGCTGGAAATTTTGCCCCGACTGGTGCAGCTGGGCGTGCGTGGCATCAAAATTGAAGGTCGCCAGCGCAGTCCGGCCTATGTGGGCCAGGTCACCAAGGTATGGCGCCAGGCAATTGACAACTGCCTGTCCCAGGCGCAACGCTATTCAGTCAGGCCCGAATGGATGGCCAGCCTGAATAAAGTGGCTGAAGGGCAGCAGCATACCTTGGGTGCCTATAGTCGTCCCTGGAAATAGTTCAATTATCAAATATATTTGCATAAAGGTATTCTTGTGAAAATCGCACTGGGACCCATACAGTATTACTGGTCACGCAATGAAGTCGTGTCTTTTTACGGAAAAATGGCCGAAAGCGCCGCACAAATCGTGTATCTTGGGGAAACGGTCTGTTCGCGCCGCCATGAACTGCGCCTGCCCGACTGGCTGGATATTGCGAAAGACCTGAAAGCGTGTGGAAAAGAAGTGGTTTTGTCCACGCAAACCTTGCTGGAAGGCGAAAGCGACCTTAAAACCCTAAGAAAAATTGCCACCAATGACATGTTCATGGTGGAAGCCAATGACATGGGCGCAGTGCATTGCCTGCAAGGGCAAGGTTTTGTGGCGGGTCCTTTTTTAAATCTGTTCAGTACGCCATCCCTTGAGTTGCTGGTCAAACAGGGGGCCAGGCGCTGGGTGATGCCGCTGGAAATGGGGCAGGCCGGCCTGGCCAGCATTCTGGCCGAAAAACAGTTTCCGGTAGAAACCGAAGTGTTTGCCTACGGCCGTTTGCCACTGGCCTTTTCAGCCCGCTGTTTTACCGCCCGCAACCGCAATCTGCCCAAAGACAATTGCCAGTACGTGTGTATGGAACACCCCGATGGCCTCATGATGAAAACCCGTGAAAGCCAGCCTTTCCTGGTGCTTAACGGCATACAAACCCAGTCGGCGCTGGTGTATAACCTGTTGGCGGACATTGACAGCATGCGTGAAACGGGCGTGGATATTGTCCGGATCAGCCCGCAATGGCGCGATACCGACAGAATTGTTGAGCTGTATGATGCCGTTATTAATCACCGCATGAGTGTGGCCGATGCCATGGCACAAATTGAACCTTTAATGCCTGAAAAAGGCTGCAATGGCTACTGGCATGGCAAGCCGGGGCTTGAACAGGTGGCGGCGTAAGCCATTATTGACCCTTGTTCCCACGCTCCTGCGTGGGAACATACACCACCATATGCATTCCCACGCAAGCGCGTGGGAACGAGAAAATTTCAGGCGCCTGAACGCTGAACACAGGAGAAGTACGCTATGGACAAACCTTTTTTGCTTCCACCGTTTGTAAAAACGGTTTTTTCAAAACTGCCGTCTTATCCCGGCACGTTTTTCTTTGTCAACGGGCTTAACCTGTTATTGAAAAAGCATTTGCCTGAAGATGTACTGGCCCGTCTTGAAGAGAAAAAACTGCGCCTGGTGGTAAAAGATGCCGGCATTGCTTTTGACTATAGCTGGCGCAACCGTGCGTTTGTGGCCTGTGGCAGGCATCCTGATGAGCCCGACCTGATCATTTCTTCAAGCTTATATGATTATTGGCAGATGATACAGCGCAAGGAAGATCCTGATACTCTTTTTTTCAGCCGTCGCATGATGATAGAAGGCGATACCGAGCTGGGCCTGATGATTAAAAACACGCTGGATGGCATTGATTTATCGGTGCTGTCGCCCGAGCAGGTATTAAAAAAACTGCCCGGCATGCAAATCATTGGTCGGCTGGTCAAGCCTGCCAATGATAATGATGCTAGGCATTCTTCTTTAACGTAAAGCGCGTAAACATGGCCGATACCTGCTCAACCAGTGATTCAGACGGGTATCCTGCCAGACTGGCATTGTTCAGGACGGCATCGTTGCAACCCTGGTCACGAAACAGTTGCCAGACATAATTATTCACCTTCATTTTGGCCAGGCTTCTGGCCAGTTCCAATAAGTCTTCTTCGGGTAGCAGCAGGGGGTGCAGGGTGGTGCGCAGTTCGTAGTCGACCCCGCTGGCCAGCACTGCCTGTAAACAGGCCAGGGCCTGGTCACCACTGCCGGCAAATTGCGTGATATGGGCGTATTTGTTGAATGTGGCCTTGATATCCAGACCCACCCAGTCCACCAGTGGCAGCACTTCTTTAAGTCGTCTTGGGTAAATGCCGGCGCAGTGCAGGCCGATTTTATAACCCAGTGCTTTTACTTGCTGCATGGCTTCTTCCAGGGCAGGGTCTATGGTGGGTTCGCCACCACTGAATACCACCGCATCAATCAGGCCGGCCCGCCGTTTCAGAAACTTCATGATGTCGCCCCAATCCAGAGGATTGTCGGTTCCCCGTTCCTGCAAATGCGGGTTATGGCAGTAGCCACAGCGCCAGGGGCAGCCTTGCACAAAAAGCACGGCGGCCATCTGGCCGGGGTAGTCCGAGGTGCTGAAGGGGGTCATGCCCCCAACCCTGAGTGAAGAAACGGGTGCTGCGTCAGGAATCAAAGGCGGGCCTCTTTTTCGCTGAAGTATTTTCTTTCATGAAATTCGCCTTTTTTGCCAATATTGAATGAAGAAACCGGGCGGTGGTAGCCCATGACCCGGGTCCAGATTTCGCATGGCTGGCGCTCGTCGTCGCTCAGTGTGATATTTGCAGGTTTGTTCATGAGGGTATTTTTCATTTCTATTCCTTTAAGATTAAATTTGTTTGGATTGGGCTGGTTTGGGTTAAATGGATCTATGCGGCTTCTTTCAGTTTTTTCTGAATCAGTTCATCGTCGCATTTCGGGCAGAATTTATGGCTTCCGCCCAGGTAGCCGTGCTTGGGACAAATGGAAAACGTGGGCGTCACGGTGATGTAAGGCAAATGAAAGCGGCTTAAGGCACGCTTGACCAGGTTGCGGCAGGCATCTGCAGTTGACAACGGATCAGTCATGTACAGGTGCAGCACGGTGCCGCCGGTGTATTTGCGTTGCAGCTCGTCTTGCCTTTCCAGTGCCTCGAAGGGGTCGTCGGTGAAACCCACCGGCAGCTGGGAAGAGTTGGTGTAGTAGGGCATGTCCTGGGTGCCGGCCTGCAGAATGTCGGGGAAGCGTTTGCGGTCTTCTTTGGCAAAACGGTAGGTGGTGCCTTCGGCAGGGGTTGCCTCAAGGTTGTACATGTGGCCGGTTTCTTCCTGAAAGACCAGCATTTTGGCGCGGATATGATCCAGCAGGCGGATGGCGAAGTCATGCCCCCATTCAGACGTAATATCATGTTCGTCATGGGTGAAGTTGCGGATCATTTCATTAATGCCATTCACCCCCAGGGTTGAAAAGTGGTTGCGCAAAGTACCCAGGTAACGCTTGGTGTAGGGGAACAGACCGTTATCCATGTGTGTCTGGATTTCCGTGCGCTTCAGTTCCAGGCTGGTTTTGCCCAGTTCCATTAGTTCGTCCAGCCGCTTAAACAGGGCGGCTTCATTGCCGGCATATTGGTAGCCAAGGCGGGCGCAGTTAATGGTAACCACACCCAGGGAACCGGTTTGTTCTGCCGAGCCGAACAGGCCATTGCCCCGCTTGAGCAGTTCGCGCAGGTCCAGCTGCAGGCGACAGCACATGGAGCGGATCATATTGGGCTTGAGCTCGGAATTAATGAAGTTCTGGAAATAGGGCAGGCCGTATTTGGCGGTCATTTCAAACATCAGTTCAGCGTTGGGGCTGTGCCAGTCGAAGTCTTCGGTAATGTTATAGGTGGGAATCGGGAAGGTGAACACGCGGCCTTTCTCATCGCCCTGCATCATGATTTCAATATAGGCGCGGTTAATCATGTCCATTTCTTCCTGCAGGTCACCATAGTAAAACGGCATTTCCTTGCCAGCGATAAGGGGCGTTTGTTCACGCAGGTCTTCGGGGCAGACCCAGTCAAAAGTCAGGTTGGTGAAAGGGGTTTGTGTGCCCCAGCGTGAAGGCACGTTCAGGTTATAGATGAGTTCCTGCATGTATTGCCTGACGGTGGGGTAGTCAAGTTTGTCGACCCGGACATAGGGTGCCATGTAGGTGTCGAAAGAACTGAAGGCCTGGGCACCGGCCCATTCGTTTTGCAGGGTGCCCAGGAAGTTCACGATTTGCCCGATCGCGCTGGACATGTGCTTGGGCGGAGAAGATTCCACTTTGCCGGGAACACCATTCAGGCCTTCGTTCAGCAGGGTACGCAGGGACCAGCCAGCGCAGTAGCCTGAAAGCATGTCCAGGTCATGGATGTGCAAGTCAGCATCACGGTGGGCCTGGCCGACTTCGGGTGGATAAATGTGGTTAAGCCAGTAGGTGGCAATCATTTTGCCCGAAATGTTCAGAATCAGGCCGCCCAGCGAGTAACCCTGGTTGGCATTGGCGTTAACACGCCAGTCCGCTTGGCTGAGATATTCATCAATGCTGGTTTGGGCATTGATCAGGCTTTCCTGTGACATGCGTTTATCCTTGAAAACTATATATGGTGTTTGTATGGATATTAAACACAAGATATAGTTGTTTCAAGGGTGGGTTTGCAATAAAAGCGGATAGCTTGATCTGGATTAATCTTCTGCCGGATTCTGATTATATTTATTTAGCAGCGTGTTCTGAATAAACAGGTTTGTAAAAGAAATGTCATCTTATCAATTTAGACTAAAGCATTGTTTTTATAGTCAAAGGAAGGCCGTGTATCAACCCGTGCGACAGGGAGTTAGCATGAAACACAAAAATCATATGGTTTTTTTTCAAGTGTTTTTATTGATAAGTGCCTCTTTTGTGATTTCGAAGTTGACTTATGCACAAGAGCAATTGTTAACAAACAAAACACTGCATACAATACAAGGCTATGCTGTTGCCAGTTGTTTAACTGAGCAAGAAGACCCTATCCTTAAAGACCAAGGATATCGTTGGGCGGAAGCTATCATTCAATCTTCAAATAAATATGATTTTGAAATGGTTTTACCGGTTTTTGAGGCGGTGAAAAAAGAAATCCCTAACAATGATATGTATATGATAAGAGATGAGCTCAATCCACAGCAGGCAAAAGCCTTGCCTGTCTATTATTGCTATGATATTGTCTTGAAACCATCTGTGCAGTCTGCTATTTTCAACGCCTATACACGGTTGAAAAAATAACTTGAATATAAAAAAGGTCCATCAATCAACGGGGGCACGAAGCCATAATGCGATTTTTATTACTGTTTATCAGCTTGCTGGCCTTACAGGCGTGTACGCCCAACCAGGCCAAAGTCAGTTCCGTTCATTCAGATATCCCGGTAAAAATCAAGAATTCGCTTCAAGCCGCTCTTGGGTAATTTCAATTGCCTGCTTTTTTAGCCATGTTCAACTGTTAATCAAATCCGCTTATTATCTCAAAAAATGCTTAACTTAATGGCAGTGACGCGGGACGTGGGAACGAGGACGAGGATATCCAGAAATATTATTCAACCAAATCCGGATGGTGCTTTTTAATTATTTTCCTAACCAAATCAAAGAACTCACTTACAGGTTCAACAATAACATCTGGGGAAAACTGTTCTTCAAAAGCATTATCCAGGTCAGAGGAAAAATCGGCTTCGAATTGTGATAAATCATCCAACAATTTCCGTACAATACCAATGTTTTCACTTAAAACAAAATCTTCTATTGTCGCATCAAAACAAACTGACCCGGATACAACCTCGTAATCTTGATGAAAATACGCCCCCATCAAATATTTTAGTACTCCATACTCGCTCATAATAACCTACCATCTTGGAAATGCGGTCAATACATAATAGTCCATATCGTTGTATTTTTCTGCTTTAAGCACTACTCTAAATTTTGAGGTTGAAACTAACTCTGTTGCCCCTCTTTTAATGTAGACCCCAACTCTATATGAAACCACCCAATCAAACTCTAGTTTTGCTGTAAATCGACTGCTAGCCCAGTGCTTAATATAAATTTGATTAGTTTTTAACGCCTCTGAAATTGCTTGTTCTGCCACTCTCAGATTGTAAAAAGAACCAGCCGCAGAAAGCCGTGGAAAATCAGCTAAACGTCTCAATAATTCTTCTTTAGACTTGCCTACATGTTTATCAAGAGTATGCCCCCCTACCCTAGACCCGGCAATTGCCTCATGTTGAATAAGTCTTATTTTTCCTGACTGGATTGATGCAATTCTTGCAGCCCCAAAAACAGAGGCAAATCCCATTGGAACCAAAAGATCAACCCCTAGCCCAATGTTATTAGCAGTTTCTTTGTCAGCACCTAATTGTTCAGCTAATGAAGCGGTTACTTTATGAGTATGTGTATTAGTAACTCGACCCGTAAACACTTGATTCAAAGACGAACTGAAAACATC